>NZ_KZ454878.1:0-186137 GCF_002792415.1 Marinomonas sp. BSi20584 | reverse complement strand
AGGCTGATTAGGAGAGATGGTATCTACAAAAGCCTATAAAAATTCATCAATCCAATATCAATATTTACCATACCACTCTAATTTCTTCTGCAAGTTCACAACCTCACCAATTATCAATAATGCTGGCGATTTCGCTTCATTCACCACGGACACTTCATAGACATCTTGAATGGTGGACGTAAAAACGCGCTGCTCGCTGGTTGTGCCTTTTTCAACAATTGCCACCGGCATGGATGGACTCATACCAAAGCGAATCAACGACTGAGTTATGTCTTTAAGGCCTGTTAAGCCCATATAAATAACCAAGGTTTGCGCTGGATGCACCAACTCTTCCCAAGGTAACTCTGTCGTGCCGTCTTTCAAATGACCTGTGAGAAATCGAACCGACTGAGCATAATCACGATGCGTTAAAGGTATCCCTGCATAAGCCGCACAACCTGCCGCCGCCGTCACACCCGGAACCACTTCAAAAGGCACGCCCTCTTCAATCAACTCTTCAAGTTCTTCACCGCCGCGCCCGAAGATAAAAGGATCGCCGCCTTTTAAACGCACTACCATGTGGCCTTCTTTGGCCTTGGCAGCAAGTAGGCTGTTAATCTCTTCTTGCGGAAGGCTATGCAAAGACTTGGCTTTACCCACATACATTTTTTCTGCTGACTCAGGAATTAGCTCAATAATTTCTTTGCCAACCAAGCGATCATACAAAACCACATCAGCCATTTTTAATAAACGATATGCTTTTAACGTCAATAACTCAGGATCACCTGGACCCGCACCAATCAAATAGACCTTGCCCGTCATAACTTCCAATATCCACTCATACAAAAAAAGCCTCCGTTGAGGCTTTTTTATTAGAAAATTTAGCTTACGCTTTTTTCAAAACGGTCTTACCGCCCATATAAGGTACCAACACATCAGGAACGCGCACGCTACCATCAGAATTTTGATAGTTTTCAAGTACGGCAACTAATGTACGACCTACAGCCAAACCTGAACCATTCAAGGTATGTGCTAATTCTGGACGGCCTGTTTCTGGGTTACGCCAGCGCGCTTGCATACGACGAGCTTGGAAATCCCACATATTTGAGCAAGAAGAAATCTCACGGTACTTACCTTGACCTGGCAACCACACTTCAATGTCATAAGTTTTGTGTGCAGAGAAACCAAGGTCGCCACCACACAAGATCACAGTTCGGTAAGGAAGCTCTAGTTTCTTCAAAATCACTTCAGCGTGACCAACAAGCTCTTCAAGTACTTGTTCAGAAATATCTGGGCGACAAACATGAACTAACTCAACTTTTTCAAACTGATGCTGACGAATCATGCCACGAGTATCGCGACCATAGCTGCCAGCTTCACTGCGGAAACAAGGTGTATGAGCAACAAATTTCTTGTGCAAATCAGCGTCATTTAAAATTTCATCGCGCACCAAGTTCGTCACTGGCACTTCTGCCGTTGGAATCAGGTAAAGATCGTTATTTCCGCTGTCTTTATCCACTGGCACTTTAAACAAATCTGCTTCGAATTTAGGTAGCTGACCTGTTCCTTTTAGGGAATGAGCGTTTACCAAGTAAGGTACATACACTTCAGTGTAACCATGCAAATCAGCATGCGTGTTGATCATAAACTGAGTCAAAGCACGATGTAGGCGCGCCAAATCAGAATGCATAACAGCAAAACGAGAACCGGTAATTTTTACCGCCGCTTCGAAATCCAGCATCTCCATTGCTTCACCTAGATCCACATGGTCTTTTGGCTCAAAATCGAATTGCTTAGGCGTACCCCAACGACGAACTTCTACGTTATCGTCTTCAGTCTTACCTTCTGGTACAGATGCATGAGGAAGGTTTGGAATGCCTTCTAACAAATCTTCCAATTCTTCTTGAACTTGTGTCAGCTGTGTTTTAGCCGCTTCAAGATCATCACCTAGTGTTGCTGTTTGTGATTTTAGTTCAGCCGCTTTATCTTTATCGCCAGACTTCATCGCCTGACCAATCTCTTTGGACACTGAATTTCGGGCTTGTTGCAGCTGCTCAGTTTCTACTTGAATGGCTTTACGACGCTCTTCTAAGGAAGAAAAAGTCGCCACATCCAACTCGTAGCCTTTCTTTTTAAGTTGAGCCGCAATGGCTTCTGGGTCAGCGCGTAATGCTTTAATGTCTAACATCTGGGCAACAATATCCTTCAATCAGTGTGTATAAATAAATTAGGGTGTCTTCAAACAATAACAGGGATCAAAAAAAACGAGTAACGGCCATACCAGCCGCTAAACCAGCAATTCCTAAAACACAACTCAATAATAAATAGCTTACAGCACTTAGCCAAGCCTGCATGTTAATAAGAGAGACAATTTCCAAAGAAAAAGTAGAAAAAGTGGTAAATGCCCCTAAAAACCCAACCATAATCAGAGGCCGATACGGTTCAAGGGATGGCATGCGTTCGCTTATCACTACAAACGCCACGCCCATCAACACACAACCTAGTACATTAATTAGCATAGTGGCGAAAGGAAAATGATGATTCCAGTAGATATTGACCCATCTCGTCATACCATAACGGCTCAATGCGCCAAACGCACCACCAATGGCAATCATAAAATACATCATTCTTCATCCCCTTGAGCTAAGCCTTGCGAAAAAGAGTCATAACGTTGTAATGGGCTGTGATTATCTAAATCAGACAACCAAGCAAGCTTGTCATTGATTTTTTTCTCTAGGCCGCGATCTGTCGGCTGATAATAACGCATATTGACCAATTCTTCTGGCATATAGTTTTCACCGGCGGCGTAAGCATGCTCTTCATTATGAGCATAGCGATACTCATCGCCGTGCCCCATGCTTTTCGCCAAGGAGGTAGGTGCATTACGCAAATGGGCAGGCACTTCATAACTGGGCTGTGCCGCGACATCAGACATTGCTTGATTAAAGGCTTTATAAACTGCATTACTCTTAGGTGCGCACGCCATGTATACAGCAGCTTGCGCAATAGCACGATTCCCTTCACCCGGACCAACTCGCTCAAAGACATCCCAAGCGTTTAAGCCGATTTGCAAGGCTCGCGGATCCGCATTACCAATATCTTCTGATGCAATAGCTAGTAAGCGACGCGCTATGTACAAAGGATCACAGCCACCATCGAGCATACGCGCCATCCAATATAAGGCACCATCAGGCGAAGAGCCACGAACGGATTTATGAAACGCAGAGATTTGATCGTAAAATACATCGCCTTTACGATCAAAACGACGAACACTGCCACCCAGCACATCTTCCAACTGCTCTTGAGTCACCTTACTTCCTGGCTCCACAAGATCAGATAATATCTCTAAGAAATTGAGGCCTCGACGAATATCACCATCAGCGGCTTGAGCCAATACAGACAGAAAGTAATCGTCTATTTGAAAACCACTTTCTTGAGAGTAGGCGGCAATGCCTTGTTCGTGATTTTTCAAGGCTCGCACAAGCACAAGCTTAACCTCATCTGCGCTCGGTGTTTTCAAGCGATAAACACGCGCTCTAGATAGCAATGCAGAATTCAATTCAAAGGCTGGGTTTTCCGTGGTTGCACCAATAAACAAAAAGGTGCCATCTTCAATGAAGGGCAAAAAAGCGTCTTGCTGTGACTTATTAAAACGATGCACTTCATCGACAAACAAAACCGTCTGAGTGCCGCTCATCTGACGCAGATTTTTTGCTTGATCTACCGCCGCACGAATTTCTTTAACGCCAGACATGACGGCTGAGATTTCAATAAATTGTGCATCTAGGGCATGAGATAGAAGCTGAGCGAAAGTGGTCTTCCCTACTCCCGGAGGACCCCAAAGAATAAAAGAATGGCAATGACCTGTTTCTACCATTCTTCGCAATGGTTTTCCCGGACCAACCAAGTGCGACTGCCCAATATAATCATCGAGACTAGCAGGTCGCATTCTGGCTGCCAGAGGCTGATAACCTCCTGCAGGTATGTCCGAAAAAAGATCCTTCATTACTGACCTTCTACAATCACATCCACGTTAGCAGGTAAGTCTAGGACAAAATTTTCTTTCGCCACGCCTTCATGTGTCTCAACATTTTTAAACTCAATCACCGTTGTTTGTCCTAGCGCATCCAAGATACTCATCGCGCTAATCACTTTATTACGAAAAGACAGAGTCAATGTTTGAAATAAGTCTTGGTCCTCTTTCGGCGCTAAACGAAATTTTTCATCGCCAAGCGTTGTCACATTGTAGTGTGGAAGCACTTCTGCCGCTGGCTGCCCCAACAATGCAGCTGGAGAATTACCTACCGCACCAGACAAAGGCTTCTTCGTCGCTTGCTCTAAATCCACATCCCAAACGGTAATATATTTACCATCAGAAATAATACGCTGTGCAAAAGGCGTCACGCTATCCCAAACAAATTGATTAGGCTTTGCAAGAAGAAAAACACCTTCACTTACTTGCAGCTGCTTACCTTTTTCATCATAAGTGACTTGTCGAAACTCACCTTCAATATTACGGTTCAACTCTAACAAACTTTCTATCGAGCTGGTTGCATCGGCTGCTTGCACCATCGCTGTCTGAAAGACCGTTACGATAGTAAACATAGCCATAGTGACTAATTTATTTAACAAGTTGTATCTCCATAAAAACATTAAAAATAAGAGTTCCGAAAAACAAGAACTCTTGAACCATCATTCTTTATTCTGGAATCAAAATATCACGCTGTCCGTTGGTCCCCATTGGGCCAACTAGACCAGCAGCTTCCATCGATTCAACCAAGTTAGCCGCTCTGTTGTAACCGATTTTTAATCGGCGCTGAATAGAAGATATCGAAGCTTTACGCGTTTCAATGACAATTTTCACAGCATCATCATAAAGTGCATCTTTATCTTCTCCACCGCCGTCCGTCATGAGATCTTCAGGGTTCACCACCACATCCTGGATGTAGTCTGGCTCGCCTCGTTGCTTCCACTCTTCAACCACCGCATGCACCTCTTCATCAGAGACAAAAGCGCCATGCACACGAATTGGAGTTGGCAAACCTGCGGGTAGATACAACATATCCCCCATACCCAACAGCTGATCTGCACCGCCTTGATCAAGAATCGTTCGGGAGTCAATTTTCGAAGAAACCTGAAATGCCATACGAGTTGGAATGTTCGCTTTTATTAAGCCGGTAATAACGTCTACAGAAGGACGCTGTGTAGCGAGAATTAAGTGAATCCCAGCAGCACGCGCCTTCTGTGCAATACGAGCGATTAGTTCTTCCACTTTTTTGCCGACAATCATCATCATGTCGGCAAATTCATCGACTATGATTACAATGTAAGGCAAAGGCTCTAAATGTGGCACAGTGCGAGCGACACCATCTTCTGAGAACATGGCCATTTCAGGCTGCCATAATGGATCTTGAATTGGCTTACCTGCTTCAATAGCATCTCGCACTTTTTTGTTGTAGCCCGCGATGTTTCGCACACCTAATTTCGACATTAGTTTATAGCGGCGCTCCATTTCATCTACCGACCAACGCAAGCCATTAGCAGCATCTTTCATGTCAGTGATAACCGGCGTCAAAAGGTGCGGAATACCTTCATAGATCGATAATTCAAGCATTTTTGGGTCAACCATGATCATACGCACTTCATCTGGCGTCGATTTTAGCAACATACTTAAAATCATGGCGTTAACACCAACCGACTTACCTGAACCTGTTGTACCAGCCACCAACACGTGAGGCATTTTTGCTAAGTCAACAACAACGGGTTCACCTGAAATATCATGACCAAGCGATAAAGTTAGTGGCGAAGACGATCTATCGTAGGCATCGCAATTAATCACTTCAGAAAAATACACGGTGTCACGAACCTGATTAGGAATCTCGATCCCGATGGTCGATTTACCAGCAATCACCTCCACCACTCGCACACTCATCACACTCAAAGAACGCGCAAGGTCTTTAGCTAAGTTGGTAATACGGGAAACTTTCACACCTGGTGCAGGCTGAATCTCAAAACGAGTAATAACAGGGCCAGGGTTAACTTCAACCACATCTGCTTTTACCCCAAAATCCTGCAAGCGCTGCTCTAGCAATTCAGATAATGCCAATAATTCATCTTCTGAATAACCACCCTGCTTAGGCTTAGGAGTAGTTAATACCGAGCGATCTGGTAACGAATAAGCCTCTATTTTTTTGTTACTGTCTACTTCATCTGCATAAGGACCACTAAGGGAATCTAGCTGTTTAGCTTCAGACAGAGTACGAAATGCAGGCTTATGTGCTGGAGGAATCGTCGAAGGCTGTTTGTCATCATTAAACAGCATGGCATCAGCTTGCTCTTTAGAAATACTTGAGGGAACAACCTCTTGCTTATCCTCATCCTCCCATTCAAAAGGCTTCGCTGCTGTTTGTTTAGGTTGAGCAATCTTGTCTTTTGCAGAATCATCATGTTTTGCTGACCAAGACTCTTCGATATAAAGAGTATCGCCAAAATTGACGTCTTTATCATCAAAGGATAGGCCGTCAACAGACAAATCATCTAAACCACCAAACGCAGGCTCTTCATGAGTGATTGGTAAATCCGCGTGCGATTCATCTGCTTTAGCAGATTTAGATCTTGAAAACAGAGAAGGCAAACGAAACCTCGATTTCTTACCTTCCTCTAGATGAGATTCCTCACCTAATGAATCTTCAAATAAAACGTTAGGATTTGACTGCTCTTTAACGACAGGCTCAACTTTCGTCGGTTCAATAGAAGCTTTTCTTCTCTTTCTGACAATCGCAGGTTCCTCTGCTTCATCAGCAATATTAACACTGTCAGCAGCGCTGGCTTTTTTACTGGCTTTTGCTTCACGGCTATTCGCCCATTTTTGGCGAACATACATAACAAAGGTGTAAGCCCTCTCCCCTAAACTGTCCATCACCCCTAACCAATGAACTTGAGACAATAAAGTAAAAGACAAAATCACCAAAGCCAAACTAACTAAGGTTGCACCATCATAACCAATAAAGCCATACAACAAGATCCCAAGGCCACGCCCCAATATCCCACCAGTACCATATTGCAATGAAGGCTCACCAACCGTATGTAAAAAACATAAAACAGAGCCAAATGATAAATATAAGATGCTACCAACAGTACAAAGCAAAGCATTATTAAGTGGCAACAAAGAGTGTGGGTTACGCCATATGATTATAGCAACCCAGAAAAACAAAGGAGGCAAAGAATAAAACAAAGATCCAAAAAAGCCAGATGCTAAATCAGCAAGAATGGCACCAATTGGCCCCATAGAGTTTTGAGTTGCAGCGCCGCTACCTGAATAAAACCAACCAGCATCATCTGGGTTGTAGGTATAGGTCGCCAAACCAAAGAAGAATAAAAATAACAAAGCCGCAATAAATGCCGCTTGCTTGGCAAACATATCCCAAATTGGTGATCGTACCGACTCACTCATTTTTTCTGACAAAACGCGCCTTCCTATCTTATGCTAATCAAAACATGCCCCATACAGCTGAGTCATAAGTTCGCTAAGCTTACCATAAAAAAAGCCAACCCAAAGGGCTGGCTTTCGCTTTTACTAAGAAAGGCTTTCTTTATGAAGAAAAGTCTTAGAAGAAAACTTTAACACCAACAGTAGTTTGCTCTGCGCCATTTGTATCAGAACGAGCAGCTAGATCACCAGCGTAGTTTTTCACGTAGTAAGTCAAATCACCAGCTACATATTCAGCAATGAAATAAGTACCATCTGGCTTACCAGTAGATTCTAGATCTTGAGAGTACTCTAGAGTAAGAGTCAATGCATCTGTAGCAGCTAAAGCAACAGAAGCTGTTACTTGCTCAACATCTGTAGTTGTTGTAGTTGAAGTTTTAGTACCTTTCTCGCCAACACCGTAGTTCAAAGACAAAGTTGCAGGACCTGCAACAGTCTGAACACCAACGTTAACTGCGTTTGCATCGCCTACAACACCACCAGAAAGACCAGCTTTAAATGCACCAAAATCCATAACATAAGATGCAGCAAAACCAATTTCAGATTTCTTAGCGTCTACAGCCGCAACAGATTCATTAGCAACTGTAGCTGGATCATCTGCTACTGCAGAAACAGCTTTGACAGAGTCAGTTGCTTCCACGGCAATAGTTAGCTCAGGAGTTACTTTATAGCGGATACCTGTGTTATCTGTATCGCCTGCAGCGGTTTTAAGATCTACACCACCAAAAAGCTCATCCATACCCATGAAAGAACCAGTTGCAACAGTACCATCAAAACGACCGAAAGAAACAGCGCCTTGTTTCACGTACAGTTTTTCCATGCCGATCTTAGTGCCTTCGTCTACACCAGTAGTTTTCACTTCAAGCTCAGCGTAAACAATACCAGTATCAACGTGCAGCTCTAGTTCACCAAGATCAGTACCATCAGCAAGATCTTTAACGGCTTTAGAATCACCGTTGTAGGTAGTGTATTCAACACCAGCCTCACCAGTGATGATAGCATCAGCAGCGAAAGTAGCAGTAGAAACAGCAGCCGCAACAGCAGTTACCGCAAACACAGAAGCAAGTTTAATCGCTTTCATTCAAGATTCCCCTTTATATTATATAATATGGTCTTGTAGACCTATCGATCGATTTTCATCTAACCAAGAAACGTTGTTAAATCAACGACTCATGTATCTTAAAACCTATCAGTTTCACTTTCATGACAGTTGTCAAAAAAGCAAATATCTTGTAGTTCCGAATACCGCATTCGACTTATCTTTTCGAATTACTGTTTAGGACTGCACCGATTAAAACCAAGTTTTCCATTACGGGTCAAGCACTCCTTGCACTTTTTTTCTTTTTTTTTTCATTTTGCACCCTTTTTTGGACGAAAAACACCCAACAAGAGCCTTAAAGAACATTTTTCTTAAGTTATTCATGCACATTAAAGACAATTAAGAATAACATTGTGTCAATAAGTAGCAAGAACAATATCTTTTCTTGCTCAATCTTAATTATCGGTGCACAGCTTTTTTTCTTTAGTTTTTTTAATAAAAAACATCCAAAGATAGTTTTTATGATTAAAAAAACTATAATCAGTAAATAAAAATGATCCGTAAAAAAACTGGGAACACAATCACCTCATGTCAGCTTCCACTAACAGTGAAAAGCACGAACTCATATTACTATCAGAGTCACCGTACGACACACCAAACCCAAACAAAGCACTAGACGACCCCGAAGGGTTATCCGCCATCGGTGGAGACCTTTCTTCAACACGATTACTCCATCTCTACAGCAAAGGTTTTTTCCCTTGGTTTAGTGATCCTGATCCTATTTTGTGGTGGCACCCTGAACAAAGATGCACACTCAATCCAGATCACTTCCATATTTCAAAATCGCTAAAAAAAGCGATAAAAAAAGATCAATGGCTATTTTCTGTCAATCAAGAGTTTGAGTCCGTAATCGGCTATTGCTCGGCCCTTCGAGCCGACAAGGAAGGTACTTGGATATCAAAAGACATTAAAAATGCTTACACCAAATTACACAAATTAGGCTATGCACACTCCATTGAAATTTGGCAGAAAAATAAACTCGTAGGTGGGTTTTACGGCATAGCAATGGGCAATATGTTTTTTGGTGAATCTATGTTTTCACTCATTCCAAATGCATCCAAAATAGCCCTAAAAACATTCTGCGAACTAACCAAGGACTGCGGAATTGAGTTGATAGACTGCCAAGTAGAATCAGATCATTTACTGTCTCTAGGCGCAAAAAAAATGCCCAGAGAAGATTTCTGTGATGTTTTAGAACAACTCATCCCAAACATAAAAAAGAACTCAGTTCTCATAAGTATTGGCAAAAAACCTGAAAAACAACCGATTTAGCTCAAAAATAGACACCATGAAAACGCAACTAGGTTTGCCTTACGCTGCGTTTTTAGGCAAAATACGCTCGATCAAAATTCAGACGTCGCTAAATACACAATCATGATTAAGCTATTTAGCGCTCAATTGACCAAAGAGGAACATCTTTCCTCTTCGTCTGCAGACCTCCTCTTAGGTATGGTCGGCGTCTACTAAATAATAGTAAGTTAACACCATAGGACACATATTGTGGCAAAAGAAGAAGGCTTAGAAATGGAGGGCACTATCATTGATACGTTGCCTAATACCATGTTCCGTGTCGAACTAGAAAACGGACACGTTGTAATTGCACATATCTCTGGAAAAATGCGTAAAAACTACATCCGCATTTTGACTGGCGATAAGGTAAAAGTTGAATTAACACCTTACGATCTTTCAAAAGGCCGTATCGTTTATCGCGCACGTTAATTTAAGCAACCCAGCATGGGCAGCTTAAATTGATGTCATAAAAAAACCGGACCAAGTCCGGTTTTTTTATGACATGACAGTTGCATTATTTTATAAAAACTAATGCACAACAGCCTCTTTGATGACTTCAAATTTCAATTCATCACTCTTTTCATCCAAAGCCACTTTAACATGGCCACCATCATGAAGATCACCAAAGAGGATATGATCCGCTAGAGGCTTCTTCAAATGCTCCTGAATGACACGAGCCATTGGACGCGCACCCATCTGACGGTCATAGCCTTTATTGGCTAACCAGCCTCTGGCAGTGTCTGAGACCTCTAGCAAGACACCTTTCGGGTCTAACTGCGCCTGTAGCTCCACCAAGAACTTATCTACCACGTTAAAGATAATACGTTCATCCAGTTGCTGGAACTGAATAACAGCATCTAAACGGTTTCTAAATTCAGGTGTAAAGGTTCGATTAATAACCTCCATACCATCCGTCGAGTTATCTTGACTAGAGAAGCCAATTGAACGACGAGCCAACTCTTGAGCACCAGCATTCGACGTCATCACTAAGATCACATTACGGAAATCTGCTTTGCGTCCATTGTTATCAGTCAAGGTGCCATGATCCATTACTTGCAGAAGCAAGTTAAAGACCTCTGGGTGAGCTTTTTCTATCTCATCCAATAATACAACACTATGAGGATTTTTCGTCACAGCTTCTGTCAATAAACCACCTTGGTCAAAACCAACATAGCCTGGTGGCGCACCAATCAATCGAGATACCGCATGGCGTTCCATGTACTCAGACATATCAAAGCGAATCAGCTCAAGGCCCAATTGCTTGGCTAGCTGCTTGGTCACTTCCGTCTTACCAACACCTGTTGGACCAGCCATCAAGAAAGAACCGATAGGTTTCTGTTCAGCTTTTAAACCAGCACGAGACAACTTAATCGCAGCAGACAAAGCATCAATAGCATTATCTTGACCGAAAACAACCATTTTCAGATTACGCTCAAGATTAGACAGTACTTGCCTATCATCAGAGTTAACCGCTCTCACAGGCACTCTGGCGATCTTAGAGACGATATCTTCAATATCTGCAACCGTGATAACCGCTTTACGCTTACCTTCTGGCTGCAAGCGCTGGTAAGCTCCTGCTTCATCCACAACATCAATCGCTTTATCAGGCATATGACGATCTGTCACATAACGCTGAGCAAGCTCCGCTGCCGCCAATAAAGCTGGCTCTTCGTATTTCACTTTGTGATGTTCTTCAAATGCACCAATAATGCCTTTCAAGATTTGATAAGTATCATCAACACTTGGCTCGTTTACATCGATTTTTTGGAAGCGACGCGCCAAAGCATGGTCTTTTTCAAACACACCACGAAACTCTTGGAATGTTGTCGAGCCAATACAACGCAAGCCACCAGAACTCAATACCGGCTTAAGGAGGTTGGAAGCATCCATTACTCCACCAGATGCAGCACCCGCACCAATAATGGTGTGAATTTCATCAATAAAAAGAATCGCATTCGGTAATTTTTTCAATTCGCCTAGCAACTGCTTAAGACGTTTTTCAAAATCACCTCGGTATTTGGTTCCTGCCAGTAAAGCACCTAAATCTAGGGAATAAACAACACCATCAGCTATAACATCTGGCACTTGTCCATCGACAATACGTCGCGCTAACCCTTCAGCAATGGCAGTTTTACCAACACCTGACTCACCAACCAGCAAAGGATTGTTTTTACGACGACGAGAAAGTGTTTGTATCACTCGCTCCACTTCGTATTCACGACCGATTAATTTATCGATCTTTCCAGCTTTGGCTTCTTCGTTAAGATTGGTAGCGAATTTTTGTAACGGCGCAGTCGCTGTATCTTCTGCTTCGTCATCATGATCCATGTCTTGAGAAGAGGCTTCGCCAGTTTTAGAAATACCGTGGGCAACGTAATTGACAACATCAATTCTTGCCACACCATGTCGTTTTAGTAAGTAGACTGTTTGACTTTCTTGTTCGCTAAAAATAGCCACCAGCACGTTTGCACCTGTGACTTCGCGCTTACCAGAAGATTGAACATGGAAAACTGCACGCTGTAATACGCGCTGAAAACCTAAAGTTGGCTGAACTTCACGTTCATCGTCGTCTTCAGGGATTAGAGGTGTCGTACTATCAACAAATTCCTCAAGCTCCTTACTTAAGGTATCTAAATTCACACCACATGCTTTGAGGACGCTTGAAGCAGCGCCATTTTCAATAAGAGCTAATAATAAATGCTCAACCGTCATGAATTCATGGCGCTTGTCACGCGCTGCTTTAAAAGCCGTATTCAGGGTTTGTTCTAGTTCTTTATCTAACATTGCTATTCCCTCACTCTGAATCAGTCAACCTTTTGTAGGTCGCACATTAAGGGGTGCTCATTTTGTTCCACGAACTGTTGTACCATTGCTACTTTGGTTTCAGCAATATCAAAAGGGTAAATACCGCAAACTCCTTTCCCTTTTTGATGTACTTCTAACATTACCTGATTAGCTTTCTCCCCATCCATAGAAAAAAACCTCTGTAAAACAAATACGACAAAATCCATTGGCGTATAGTCATCATTAAACAACACCACCTGATACATTGAAGGTGGTTTTAATTCGGTTTCTTCAGGAGCAATTGCAATACTGGAATGCCCGTGTTGCTCATCATCTTCTGATACTAGTCTAATTTGTTGATCTGTAATCATCCCATGCCTCTGAGGCTACAATTTTTTACGCAATTTGCCAAAAGTTGACTCATTACTACTTATATACGACTTTTTATGAGTAATAGATTACCACTTGGATTTTACAAATACTAAAAGGGCTTCTACGCTCTTTATTGGGGTGACCAAATGTGCAATCAATGTTTACAAATGAAATTCTAGCATTGATTGGCCAAAAACAATTTGCACCTATTTAGCAATCTACGCTATCCGAGCTATGTTTTTTAACGCGCTTATCGTCATCATTACTCATTTTTGATGATATAAGCAAACATCGACTGAGTGGATAAGGAGTGACTCATGCATCACGGATCAGTGAAGTGGTTTAACAACGCAAAAGGCTATGGTTTTATTGTGTCGGAAGATTTTAATGAAGATTTATTTATTCATTATTCAGCCATCAATATCGAAGGCTACAAAACGCTAAAAGCAGGTCAAGCGGTAACGTTTGACGTTGAGCCAGGAGAAAGAGGCCTGCATGCGATTGAAATCAATCCAACAATACCTAAACAAGAGACTAAACAGGAAGCTAAACAAGAGGACGCTCATTCCAGCGATAAAAACACTCAACTAGCATAAAAAGAAACATCATCGCTATCCTAAAGCGAATTTGTTATCTTACTCCTCATCTTGAGGAGTAAGATAAGTGCCCTTTTATTCCATTTTTTTGACTCCTTCCTTTCTTCCCAATCATATATTGAACCCATGCCCTCTAACTTAATTTTATTTAATAAGCCTTTTCGAGTACTCAGCCAATTTTCTGCAGAAGGCGATAAGTCTACTCTTGCGCAATACATTGAAATACCTGAGTTTTACCCTGCAGGTAGATTAGACTTTGATTCTGAAGGCCTTTTACTTTTGACTAATCAAGGTGCATTACAACATGTGATAGCATCACCCGATTTCAAGCTCCCCAAAACTTACTGGGTTCAGGTCGAAGGCGAGATTTCGCCCGAAGCTTTAGAAAAACTAAGACAAGGCGTTGAGCTAAAAGACGGCCTCACCAAGCCAGCACAAGCTGAACGTATGGCAGAACCAGACGTTTTGGAAAGAGTTCCTCCGGTTCGCCATAGGGAAAACATCCCTACTAGCTGGCTATCACTGCAAATCCGCGAAGGTAAAAATCGACAAGTTCGACGAATGACAGCCGCAGTCGGTTTCCCTACGCTTAGATTAATTCGTTATGCCATTGGTCCTTATACTCTAGAAAATACAATAGTAGGCCAATGGAACTTCATAGAGCCAACCGACAATTTATTAAAAGAGGTTAATCAGTTTGAAGAGCAAAGAAAGAGAAAGGCTGCCTCATCTAACCGTCGCAGCACTGGTCAAAAAAGACAACTCGGATCCAAAGGAAACAAAATATCTCATGGTGAAGGAGTGGCAAGACGGAATACTCGTCCTAAATCAACCAGCCGGTCACATCGAAAATAACGAAAGCGCCATAGAAGCGGTGATTCGTGAAACAAAAGAAGAGTCTGGCTGGATTGTGAAACCCATTGGCTTACTTGGTATGTATGCTTTTACACCTTACGAAGGTGCTGACACTTATCATCGCCTATGTTTTTTATGCGAAGCTGTTAGTGAAACCAACGAACCACTCGATAAAGATATTGTTTCTAGCAACTGGTTAACTTACGAAGAAATCATGGCACTAACTCATCGCAGCCCATTAATTAAAGCCTGCATTGAAGATTCGCAAAACAACCCCATTATTTCCTTATCATTCTTGTCAGATCAGTACTTGTCGCCTGTGCCGAGCACTCAAAAATGAAGTACAATGTGCAATCAAATTAACTGAGGCCATGCCTCTTCGTATTACTAAATTAACAGTCGAGAAAAAACCGGTCATGAAAGAAAGCCACTACCTAACAGATCAACCAGCCAATCACGATAAAAAAGTCATTGTGGGCATGTCTGGCGGTGTCGACTCCTCCGTATCAGCACTTATTCTGATGCAACAGGGTTATCAGGTTGAAGGCCTATTCATGAAGAACTGGGACGAGGACGATGGTACAGAGTATTGCACAGCAAAAGACGACCTTGCTGATGCTCAAGCGGTATCCGATAAACTTGGCATAAAACTGCATACAGCTAACTTCGCATCAGAATATTGGGACAATGTCTTCGAGCACTTTCTGGCTGAATACAAAGCTGGCCGCACGCCAAACCCAGATATTTTGTGTAATAAAGAAATTAAATTCAAAGCGTTTCTAGAGTACGCCATGGCATTAAATGCCGACTATATTGCCACTGGACATTATGTTCGTCGTGGAGAAAAAGACGGCGAGCCGCTGCTGCTAAAAGGTTTAGACGGCAATAAAGACCAAAGCTACTTTTTGTACGCGGTTGGCAAAGACGAAATTGCCAAGACACTTTTCCCTGTTGGTGAACTAGAAAAACCAGAAGTGCGCCGCTTAGCAGAAGAGTTTGGCTTAGTTACTCACAACAAAAAAGACAGCACCGGTATTTGTTTCATCGGCGAACGTCGCTTCAAAGATTTTTTAGAGCAATACTTACCCGCTCAACCGGGTGATATAGAAACCCTTGAGGGTGACAAAATTGCTCGTCACCACGGTTTGATGTATCACACTATTGGCCAACGCCAAGGTTTGGGCATTGGCGGTCTAGCTAAATACTCCGACGATCCATGGTATGTAGTTGAGAAAGACCTAGAGCGCAATGTTTTAATCGTAACGCAAGGCGGACAACACGAGTCGTTATTTAAAACGCATTTAATTGCCGACAACTTCGATTGGGTTGCAAGAAAAAAACCAGCTTTTCCGCTAACGTGTAAAGCAAAATGCCGTTATCGCCAACCAGATCAAGAGTGTACCATCAATGAATTAGCCGATGGCCGTGTTGAAGTATCCTTTGTAGAACCTCAACGAGCAGTCACTCCTGGCCAATCCGTGGTGTTTTATCTAGATGAAGTTTGTCTTGGTGGCGGCATAATTAACGTCGCCTTTAACAAGTAATTATTGAGAGAGAAAGCGTGAGTAGTAGAGAGAAAGAGCAAACCATCGCCCTGTCCGCCATATTTCAAGCGGCAGAATTGGTGTCGATTTTAGCGAAAACAGGTCAGGTGGATAATGCCAGCCTACAACCATTACTAGAAAGCCTATTAATGGTTAACGCAGCCTCTACTGAAGATATTTATGGTGGCCAATGGGATTGCTCAACCAATCTTGCCCTGGGAAGAAAAATCTCTCGACAAGCCTTAGGCAAAGAACGCAGCAGTGTAAATCCTGACACTCTCAGATATGCACTTAGCTTAATTCATCTAGAAAACAAACTGGCTAAGACACCAGAGATGCTGTCCACTATTGGGCAAAAAATCGCTCAAATCGAGCAGAAAAAAGCCCATTACGAGAGCGTTCTACACGAAAACATGTTGGCGTCGATTTCAGGAATGTATCAAGACACCTTGAGCAAGTTATCCTTTCGTATTCAAGTACATGGCGACAGTCGTTTTTTACAGCAACCACAAGTTGCTAACCAAGTTAGAGCCACTCTAATGTCTGGAATTCGTGCTGCCATGCTATGGCGACAACTAGGCGGTAAACGCTGGCATTTGATTTTTAAACGAAAAGCATTATTGAATGCACTAGAGTCACGTCATTAATGCTTAAAAGACCCACTGGGTCTTTTTTTATGCCTAATAAATAACCTTTAACGGGCGGTTGGCAATCAAAGTGGTTGAGCAAAAGCCTCAGCGAATAATTGAAATCAATTTCCACTATATCTGAGAGCCAATATCTCTAAGTTGTTTTTTTATGTAGTATATCGTACAAATTTTTAACCTGTGCGGGTTAACCTGTAAGAGCAGTTTAAATTAGGGAATGGCGGCTAAAAGTCATCTTCGATTCAATAGGCTAATGCCTGAAATTTTAGGGGAATTACATGTCAACGAAACAAACCATTTACTATACATTTACTGATGAGGCGCCAGCTCTGGCAACCGCGTCTCTACTTCCTATCTTTGGCGCTTTCGCCAAAGAAGCAGACATCGAATTAAAACTGACAGACATATCTTTGGCTAGTCGTATTATTTCTGCTTTTGCAGACCTACTTCCGGCAGACAAACAAGCTGAAGACGGCCTAAAATTCCTAGGTGACCTAACCGCAGACCCTGAAGCAAACATTGTTAAGCTACCTAATATCAGCGCTTCTTTGCCACAGCTGAACGCTGCAATTAAAGAGTTGAATGCTGAAGGTTACGGTCTTCCTGAATATCCAGAAAACCCACAAACAGACGAAGAAAAAGACATTCAAGCCCGTTACTCTAAAGTTCTTGGTAGTGCAGTAAACCCTGTACTACGTCAAGGCAACTCTGATCGTCGCGCACCTGCAGCAGTTAAAGGCTTCGCTCGCAAAAACCCACACTCAATGGGCAAATGGAGCAAAACATCAATTTCACACGCTGATTACATGCGTGACGGTGATTTCTACTCTTCTGAGCAGTCCGTCACTATGGATACAGCGCAAACAGTTAGCCTAGAATTCGTTGGCGCAGACGGCTCCGTTGAAGTGAAAAAGTCACTTCCTCTTCTTGCTGGCGAAATCATCGACAGCATGAACATCAGCACCAAAAAGCTTCGCGCTTTCTTTGAAGCGACATTACAAGAAGCAAAAGAAGACAACATCATGTGGTCTGTGCACTTAAAAGCAACCATGATGAAAGTCTCTCACCCAATCGTATTTGGTCATGCGGTAACCGTTTTCTACAAAGACGTTTTCGAGAAATACGGCGAGCTTTTCAAAGAAATCGGCGTTAACCCAAACAACGGTTTAGGTAGCGTTTACGACAAAATTCAAAGCCTTCCTGAAGCGAAACAAGAAGAGATCAAACAAGCCATTCAAGACGTTTATAAAACACGCCCTGAACTAGCGATGGTTGACTCTGACAAAGGCATCACTAACTTGCACGTACCAAGTGACGTAATCGTTGATGCCTCTATGCCAGCGATGATACGTAACTCTGGTAAAATGTGGGGCCGTGATGGCAAAGCACACGATGCTAAAGCCGTTATTCCAGACAGCACTTACGCTCGTATTTACCAAGAAACTATCAACTTCTGTAAAACAAATGGTGCATTCAACCCCGTCACCATGGGTACCGTACCTAACGTTGGCCTAATGGCACAAAAAGCAGAAGAATACGGTTCTCACGACAAAACGTTCGAAATAAAAGCCGATGGTGTGATGCGTGTTGTAGATGCAAACGGCAAAGTTCTAATGCAGCACAATGTCGAAAAAGGTGACATCTGGCGTGCATGCCAAACTAAAGACGCGCCAATCCGTGATTGGGTGAAATTAGGTGTGACTCGAGCTCGCCAATCTGACACTCCTGCTGTGTTTTGGCTAGAAGACGAACGTGCACACGATAACGAACTTCGTAAAAAAGTAGAAGCTTACCTAAAAGACCATGATACAAGCGGTCTAGACATTCGCATCATGTCTTACAACGAAGCAATCCGTTTCTCTATGGAACGCATTATTCGTGGCAAAGACACTATTTCAGTAACAGGCAACATTCTACGTGACTACCTGACTGACTTGTTCCCAATCTTGGAATTAGGCACGTCTGCGAAAATGCTGTCTATCGTACCAATGCTAAACGGCGGCGGCATGTATGAAACTGGCGCAGGCGGTTCTGCTCCTAAGCACGTACAACAGCTTATGGAAGAAAACTACCTTCGTTGGGACTCTTTAGGTGAATTCCTTGCAGTAGCGGTATCTTTCGAAGAACTTGGTATCAAGCACAGCAACGAGAAAGCAAAAATTCTTGCTAAGTGCTTAGATAAAGCAACAGGCAAATTACTAGACACTAACAAGTCTCCTTCTCGTAAAGTTGGCGAAATCGATAACCGTGGTAGCCATTTCTACCTAGCGCTTTACTGGTCTCAAGAACTTGCTGCACAAACTGAAGATGCAACATTAGCGGCGAAATTCGCGCCTCTTGCAAAACAGTTAGCAGACAACGAAGACAAGATTGTTGCTGAACTAGCAGCAGTACAAGGCAAACCTTCTGGCCTATCTGGTTACTACCACATGGACCTAACTGAAGTCGCTAAGATCATGCGTCCTAGCACAACCTTCAATACAGCATTAGCAACGCTTTAAGTCTATTTATTAAAGCCAAGTAAATGACATAAAAAAGCTCGAGTAACTCAGTTACTCGAGCTTTTCTTTGTCTATTTGATCTGTTTTTTATGCTCTATTGCGATTTACCAGTTAATTAACAAACCGCCATACTTCATTGCTAAATCACACCTAACCTTAAAGTTAGACCTTAAAACTAGAGATAAGATCAGATAAAGCTTTAGATTGCCCCAACACTTGCTTAGCCGCCACGTTTGACTGCTCAGCGTTTTCACTTGTTAGTTCCGCTTCATCACGAATAGAACGAATTCGTCCATCAATATTTTCTGAAGCAGCTGCCTGTTGTTCCATAGCCGATGCAATCTCAATAGCCATGGCGGAAATATTCCCCATAGAAGACGTAATCGTATGCAAGGCTTCTTTTGCCTTTAATGACTGAGCAACACTTTGCTCTGCTTGTTGCTTACTTTCGCCCATTACAAGTACTGCATCTTGCGAGCCTTTTTGTAATTGAGTAATCATTATCTGAATTTGTTCTGTGGAATCCTGAGTGCGCTTAGCAAGCGTTCGAACTTCATCAGCAACGACAGCAAAACCACGTCCCTGCTCACCGGCACGAGCCGCTTCAATCGCAGCATTCAATGCGAGCAAGTTAGTTTGATCGGCAATGCCTCGAATCGAATCTAAGATACTACCAACATCAGAGGTTTCTTTTTCCAAGGCCTGAAGCACTCGTGATGCTTTTTCAACACCTTCAGATAATTGTTGAATTGATAAAACACTGTTATTCACAACCGACTCTACTTCTTTTGCTATGTAATCGGATTCTTTCGCAGCTGTCGCCGCTGCATCAGCACTGTTAGCAACATGACGCACTGTGGTTTGCATCTCTGCAACAACACTAGCAATACCCGATGTTTCTTTTTGCAACCCCTGCATACCAATACGCGTTTTATTTGAGGCAACCAGCATTTGCTCGCCGGCTACCGACAACTGAGCTGATTGACCCTGCTGAGTCACAACAAGAGAATGGATACCCTTAATAAACACGTTAAAACTGTGTGCGACGGAGGACAACTCATCATTGCCCTTATCATCAAGGCGAACCGTTAAATCGCGGGCACCAACAGAAATATTATGCAGAGACGATTCAAGCGAATTTAAATCTGGAAGCACACGGCGACGTAAAACAACTATCACACCAACAATCACAACACCCGAAATTAAACTGCTGATCAAAGATAAAAATTTAGAATCTTCAAGAGTCTCAATCGAAGCTACTGCACTTTTATCAAGTTGATCAGATAACTCATTAGCAATTTGCTCTAATGATTGAGCCAAACGCGCCGATTCTTGATCTAGACCACCAGCGCCTTTCATTAAACTATTACCAGCATCAGTGCCATTATTAATATAAGCAGAGGCCATTTCTCGACCTACTTTGTAAACCTGTTTCAATTGCTGCTCTAACTCATTTACGCGAGAGCGGTAACTAGGCATGATTCGAGTCAGTTCTTGTAAGCTCTTCATAGCACTTTTCATGCTCGCATCAACTTCGGGTAACGCCTCATCACTGCGCGTTGCGCCCATATCCGTCAAAAACTGTTGCACTTGCACAACGTAATAACGAGCATCCTTCATAGCAGATACAGCATCAGAGATAACTACTTGCTGACGAATGGCAGCTTCGTTACGAGTTAAGCCCTGCTTGCTAAGTAAATAAAGCGCAGACAAGGCTACCAATACAATAACAATGACCAAATTCATGATACGGCTGATCTTCATGTTCAATACTTTCCTAAATAACTTCTAAAAGGGCGTTAATTTGGCAGCATCATACAAGTGAGAAGAGTTTAAAACACCTTGATTTAACAAAAATATACTCAAAAAAACGAGTAATTAATAAACAGAACAAAAGACCAACTGTTTATAAGCTCATTAAAACTAAACCGCCTTCTGCAAATATACAGTCTGGCGTAGCGGTAGGCCGCGCTTTTGCCTATAATAGCGGCTCCCTGAAAACCATGTTCGAGGCGTTATCTCAATGGAATTAACTAGCTTAAATGCAATTTCCCCTATCGACGGTCGTTACGGATCGAAAACAAACGTACTACGTCGCTCCGTGAGCGAGTATGGTTTGCTGCGTATGCGAGTCATAGTCGAAGTTCGCTGGCTACAGGCTCTTGCCAAACACCCACAAATTGTTGAAGTTCCAGCATTGAGCAATGAAGCCAGCGCTTTATTAGATCAGCTTGCAGATAACTTCAGCGAAGCTGATGCACAAGCTATTAAAGATATTGAGAAAACCACGAACCACGATGTCAAAGCAGTGGAATATTTCATTAAGAACAAAATGGCTGATAACGCAGAGTTAGCAGCGATTTCTGAATTTGTTCACTTCGCTTGTACATCAGAAGACATCAACAACTTATCTCATGCATTAATGTTGCGTGAAGCATTGGAAGAAGGCATTACTCCAGAGCTTAAAAACGTCATCAAAGCAGTTCAAGATCTAGCAATCGAGCACGCTGAACAATCTATGTTGTCTCGTACGCATGGCCAAACTGCCTCACCAACCACAGTTGGTAAAGAAATGGCTAACGTTGCTGCGCGCCTTAGCCGCCAACTTAAGCAAATCGAAAACGTTGAATTTTTAGGCAAAATCAACGGTGCTGTAGGTAACTACAATGCTCACCTTTCGGCTTACCCTGATGTGGATTGGCAAGCACACGCTGAAGCGTTCGTTACTTCCCTGGGTTTGACTTGGAACCCTTACACGACTCAAATTGAACCTCATGATTACATCGCAGAGCTATACGACGCCATTTGCCGCTTCAACACCATCTTGATCGATTTCGACCGCGATGTGTGGGGCTACATTTCTATGGGCTTCTTCAAGCAAAAAACCATTGCTGGCGAAATTGGTTCTTCTACCATGCCGCATAAAGTTAACCCAATCGACTTCGAAAACTCCGAAGGCAACTTGGGTATTGCGAACGCAATCATGGGCCACTTGAGCGCTAAACTGCCAATCTCACGCTGGCAGCGCGACCTAACTGACTCTACGGTTCTTCGTAACCTTGGCGTTGGTTTAGCTCACAGCTTGATAGCTTACCAAGCAACTCTAAAAGGCATCAGCAAGTTGGAAATCAACGCTGCACGTCTTGAAGCAGATTTAAATAATGCATGGGAAGTATTGGCTGAGCCAATTCAAACCGTTATGCGTCGCTACGGCATCGAATCTCCATACGAGAAACTAAAAGAGCTAACTCGTGGCCGCACTATCGACCAAGCGACTATCGAAGCTTTTGTCGATACGCTAGAAATGCCTGAGCAAGCCAAAGCCGAATTGAAAGCGCTAACACCAAGCACTTACATCGGTAACGCTGTTGCACAAGCGAAAGCGATTCGTGACTAAGTCTTACTTTAACAAGTAAATAAAAGAGCCGATTTATCGGCTCTTTTTGCCTTCAAGGCTGCTAATCTTTAGCAATATCACTACTTTCTTTGTTCTTTTTTATTGAGCGATTTATGACAGACCTAAATACACCGTTGGCTATTCTTGGTGGCATGACAGCCCAAACCTTTATCGACGAATATTGGCAGAAAAAGCCTTTGTTAATTCGCGGTGGTCTTGTCGATTTCGCTGTGCCATTGGAAGCCGATGAGCTTGCAGGCATGGCAATGGAAGAAGAAATTGAATCTCGTATTGTGATCGAGAACGGACTAAGACCTTGGGAAATGCGCCAAGGACCTTTTACCGAAGACACTTTTGCTACCTTGCCTGAAAAAGAATGGACGTTATTAGTTCAAGCCGTTGACCATTGGGTACCAGAAGTCCAAACACTTAAAGAACGATTTGAGTTTTTACCCAGCTGGCGCTTAGACGACGTCATGGTAAGCTATGCAACAGAAGGCGGTAGTGTTGGCCCACATTACGACCAATACGATGTGTTCTTAGTACAAGTATCAGGTAAACGTCGATGGCAGGTATTGTCGCCAGATGAATACCAAGATTCTGTGATCCCCAACATCAAATTACATATTTTAGACAACTTCCCTGTCAATTCAGAAATGGATTGGGAAGTGGAAGCTGGCGATATTCTATATTTGCCGCCTAACTTTGCACACAATGGCCGATCATTAGACGACGAGTGCATGACTTATTCCATCGGTTTTCGTGCGCCAAGTATGCAAGATGTCTTAACAGGTATTCGCGATAAACTTTGCGAAGCTGACAATGTTAAAGATCGCTTTGCCGCACCTGAAACAGCAAATCGTCAACACAGTGCGCACATCAGCAAAGACGATATTCAATACCTACAAACACAACTGGCTCGCCTTATTAATCAGCCCGACCTACTGGCTGAATGGTTAGGGGAAACGATGAGCGAGAGCAAGTATCCTGAATACCTCGTACCACTGAATCATGAAGAATTAAACGAAGCATTTAGCAGTGCGACACAAGGTCAAACTTTTATTCGCCCTGGCGATGCGCGTATTTGTTACTATGTTCAACAGAACACTGAGAACAAAGGTAAGATTAGCGTGTTTTGTAACGGTGAACACTTACTTGTGGATGCAGAACTAACGAGCTTTGTTGAAGCCGTTTGCCATCAAGTTGAGTTTGATTTTTCTGGGCTAGATTTGAAACAAAATACAGATCTAGAACCTCTTGTGCGCTTTCTCATTCGCCAGCAAGGGCTGATCGAATTGGTTGCACCAGAAGAATAAAAGAACGCAATATTAAGTAAGGTATTCACATGAAGGTTTTAACGTCAGACTGGAACAGCAGCAAAGATCAGCTTACCTTTGTGCGCAAACAAGTCTTTATCATTGAGCAAGGTATCGACCCAAAAGACGAATGGGACGAGCTAGATGAAGACGCCGTACACTTTGTATCCTTTGGTACGACAGCGGTTCCTACAGGAACCTGCCGCTTAACAGAAAACGGACAAATTAGTCGACTTGCTGTTTTACCTGCATATCGTCATCAGGGTTATGGTGAAATGCTGTTAAACCGAGCAATGAAAGTTGCCAGAGAGATGGGAGTTCGCAAAGTCTTTTTGCATGCTCAAGTTGACGTACAGACCTTCTATGAAAAACAAAAATTTCACGGTGATGGTAAAGTCTTTTTAGAAGCTGGAAAAATGCATATTCACATGGAACGAGACATTTAGCTTTATCTTTACCAGCCCATTTAAAACAAAAAAGCGAGTCATCCGATATGGGTCGACTCGCTTTTTTATGCATTTCTCTTAATACACTGTTTTTAATGTATTGCTTTAAGCTATTTCATTAAACAACAGCAATTAGCTCAACATCGAATTGTAAAACAGAGAAAGGTTGAATCATCGCGCCAGCGCCTTGAGCGCCGTAAGCCAATTCAGCAGGGATAGTAAGACGGTACTTCGCGCCTTCTTTCATCAACTGAAGACCTTCAGTCCAACCTGCGATAACGCCAGTTAGAGGGAATTCAATTGGCTCGCCACGAGCAATAGAGCTATCGAATACTTGTCCGTCAATCAAACGGCCTTCGTAATGTACACGAACAGTCGCTTCACGGCTTGGTGTTGCACCCGTACCTTCTTCAAGAACTTCAAACTGCAGACCACTTTCAGTCGTTTGAACGCCTTCTTTTGTTTTGTTTGTAGCAAGAAAGTCTTCGCCCGCTTTCACATTCTCTTCAGACTCTGCACGGCCTTTTTCTTCCATTTTTTGCTGTAGTTCAGCAAAAGCAGCTTCTAGCTCTGCGCCAGGAACACGCATTTCAGTTCCGTTTAGTGCATCTTCAATCGCAGCAAAAAGATGCGTTAGAGACAATTCACCAAGATCGCTACCACGTAGTTGATCACCAATTTGACGACCAATGCCGTATGCGATTTTTGCTTCGTTAGAGTCGAACGACAGTTCTGACATGTTTACACTCTCTTATTCGTTTACTAAAAAATTGAACGCGTATCATAACATAGGCAAATCTCATGAGCTTGTTTTTCAAACGCCTCGACTTACCAAAACCTAAGCAGTGAAAATATATTAATCAGCCCTATAGATTTATTAAATGATATTCATTATCATTTAATAAATCTATATTCATTCAGGAGTGCGTTATGAAACATAAGAGCTTTATCCCGTCTCCAAAGAGATATATAAACGATAAAAAGCCGACCGATTATTGGGGTATGCTGTTTATTAGCTTTATCTTCTTGTCATCAATGAGCTGTTTTTTATTTGCTAATCATGGCAATCGACAAGCTTCCAATAGCTTATCGCTTACCACTCATCAAATAAGCACAACGATAATTGACACAGATCAGAGCAGCAAAAGTTAAAAAGATTAAGCTATAGGTACATTAAAAGAGGATCTTGCCATGTTACCTAAAATAAACACCATTGTTTACGCTTGCGATCTAGACAGTAAAACACAGGCCGCTATGGAGCTAGTACTGAGCTTAGCCAAAACTCATGGGGCAAAAGTCATATTAATGCATGCAATTGAGCCTTTAAATGCTCAAGCATCAAATATGATAAACAACTATATTACCGAAGAAGTTAGAAATGCAATGCGCAAAGATGCCATCACAGACATCAATACACGCATGGATAAATTGCTAGCTGAATTTATGGAAAAGTATTCAGAAGAACTGTCTAGTTTAGAAACAGCTCCTGAAACCTTGATAGTCAATGGCGCTCCAGCTGACTCTATTCAGCGCATTGCAAAAGAAAAAAATGCTGATTTAATTGTTATGAATAGCCGAACACATGGCCGACTGAGCCAAATGATCATTGGCTCAACGGCAAATAAAGTCATTCACACCAGCTCAATTCCAGTGCTAGTTGTACCGATAAAGTAACGGTTGTACCGATAAAATAGCTGTTGTGCCAATAAAATAACACGTTACTCTAGTCACACTTCTCTGTGTCCGATACACTTACTGTATATATAAACAGTAAGTGTATTTATGATTCTTTATATTGCCGAAAAACCCAGCCTTGCCCGAGCCATTGCCGCCGCCCTTCCCTCACCACAAAAAAAAGAAGAGGGCTGTATTTGGTTGCCTAATGGTGACTGCGTTAGTTGGTGTATCGGCCACTTGCTCGAACAAGCTGAGCCTCATCAATATAATCCAGCTTATAAAAGTTGGAATTTAGACCACTTGCCTATCATTCCGACTGACTGGCAATGGCAAGAAAAAGCCAACACAAAGAAACAACTTGGCATTTTAAAAAAATTGATTAAAAAAGCCACTGTTTTAGTTCATGCAGGAGACCCGGATAGAGAAGGCCAATTGCTGGTCGATGAAGTACTTCACTACACCAAGGTTCCAGCACAGAAACTGAAAAACACTCAACGACTTTTGGTGAATGACTTAACACCTTCTGCGGTAAAGCAAGCACTTAGCAATTTGCGTTCAAATAATGAATTTGCGGCGCTATCTCGATCGGCGTTGGGCCGCGCTCGTGCAGACTGGTTGTTCGGCTTAAACCTAACACGTGCTTATACCATCAGGGGCCGTCAAGCTGGCTACCAAGGTGTTCTATCTATTGGGCGAGTGCAAACGCCAGTACTAGGACTTGTTGCTGCTAGGGACAAAGAAAGAGAAGCCTTTTTTCCAAAAGACTTTTATCAAGTATGGGCGAGCATACAAACAACTCAAGATGCCATATTTCAAGCTAAATGGTTGCCTAGTGAAGCTTGCCAACCTTACATGGACGATGAAAACCGAGTGCTAAGCTTGCCGCTTGCGCAAAACGTCGCCAATCGCATTACCAATAAACCAGCGATTGTGATTGAAGCAAATTACAAACAAAAGAAGCAACCAGCACCACTACCCTACAGTTTGTCAGCACTTCAAATTGATGCAGCAAAAGCATTTTCTCTTTCCGCCCAGCAAGTGTTAGATACTTGCCAAGCTCTTTATGAGCGTCATCAGATAATCACCTACCCTAGATCCGATTGCCGTTATTTACCCACTCAACAGCACAAAGACGCTGCAGCTATTATCGCCGCTCTCACACGTTCGGGAGGTGATATAAAACAAGGCGCAGAGAACGCCAATGCATCACGAAAAAGTAAAGCGTGGAACGATAAACAAGTCACGGCTCACCACGCTATTATTCCAACAACTCAAGCTCACAAAGCGGCATCACTTTCCAAAACAGAGGCGCTGGTATTTAACTTGATTGCCCGCCAATATCTTATGCAGTTTTATCCTGAATACGATTATTTGGCGTCTTACATCAAATTGGAAATTGAAGGTGGACTCTTTGAAGCGAAAGGTAATACACCGATTGCACTTGGCTGGAAAGCGCTTTTACCCAATAAAAACAAAAGTAAAGACCCAGAAGATGAAAACCAAAACGAGCTACCAAAGCTAAGTAAGAATGAAGAACTCTGGTGTATACAAGGGCAAGTCCAAGAGAAAGTCACTACGCCACCGGCAGCTTTCACTGACGCGACATTACTGGCTGCCATGACCGGTATCAGTCGCTTTGTGACTGATAAAGACATTCGAGCAATACTGAAAGAGACCGATGGTTTAGGTACAGAAGCGACGCGAGCGAGCATTATAGAGTTACTTTTCAAACGAGGCTTTTTGATGAGACAAGGTAAACAAATTCACGCCAGCCAAACAGGGCGTGCCTTTATTGATTGTCTACCTAAGCAACTGGTCACTCCTGATATGACGGCAAAATGGGAGTCAGCTCTTAACAGTATTAGTCTTGGAGAAGCAAGTTATCAAGAATTCATGACAAATTTAGAAGGCAACTTAAATCAGTTACTAAGTGCTTCCCGAGATATGCCGACATCCGCATTACACAACCTACCGCCGCCAACAAAAAATCCTTTCGCTAAACGAAAAGGCTCAACAAACAAAAGGACGACAAGTACAAGAAAAACAACCGGAACGAAATCTATCAGCACAAAAACGACAAGCTCAAATACAAAAAGACGCTCGAAAGCGCCTTCTTAGTCTATTCAATATTGTTCATTCCACATTTTATTAACGAACAATCAACCGATCGCGAGCCATACACCAACACCAACCATTAATGTACCAGCAATACGGTTCATGATGCGTACATTACCACTTTGCATAAGAATAGATTTTAAAGTTCTCCCGCCTGCAGCGTAAATAAGCAAACAAGTGAGTTCGAGCGTTAAAATGATGGCAATTAATACAATCAATTGACCAGTAAGTGGGCGACTAGCATCTAAAAAAGGTGGCAATAAAGCGACAAAAAAAGCCCAGCCCTTAGGATTAGCAATTGCGGTCACAAAACCTTGTGAGATTAAATCTAAACGTGAAGCAGGCTTGACTCCAGTGGCGTCCGCTTTAATGGCCATTTTACCTTTAGACAACCACATCTGAATCCCAACGAAGGCAAGATAGGCACCGCCTATATATTTCAACACCATAAACACACTAGGATAATTCAGTAATAATGCAGCAACACCAATCGCGGATAAGGTAGCCACAGTTGCAACACCGACTAACTCACCCAGCATCATCCAAAGTGCGCGCTTAACGCCAATAGTCATTCCCAACGTCATGGCTAATGTCATACACATGCCTGGCGTAATAGAGACAAAAAAGAAGGTCGGTATAAAAGCGGAGAGCAGTGCTAAATTCACAAGAGATCCTTATCTAACATGTAGTAATTTACGAGACAAAATTCTCATGACTTAGCATAAGTAGCAAGCACTAAAATACAGATAAATGGACTTGTTCTTAAAATATAAAAAGAAGGGAAACTAAAAATGTTTTTTTGTTTTAAATGTGGAGTCCTCAATAAACTTGCTCCATTCATCATCCAACTCCCCCTCATCTTCACTATCCATATTTTTAGTCATCTCTTCTTCTGCTTTTTGCAAAGCAAGATCATCTTCAATTTCTTGCAGCAGATCTTTAAGCTTAAGAATAGCAGGTTGAGCTTCGACAGACTCTTTGATGGGTGTTAATTGCGACAAAGCCTCTTTATACATTTCTATAGCTGTGTCCATTTGACCACTCAAAAACGCCTTACGAGCAAGGTAGGCATGATAATCCGAGTTAACTTTGTAGTGATAAAAATTTAATAACTTACTGTATCGATAAACAACATCTTGATCGATGGTTTTTTCTTTCTGCGATAAAATTAAATAGGATTTGAAGGACTCAAAGAGGCGCTTTACTTCTATTATAAGCAATTCATCATTCATCGGCTTAGCACGTCTTTTCTGCGTGTTCGTTTGGAACTCTGCCATTTCTTCTGCTAAATGACCGCGACGACGAGTTAATGTTGGATCTGGTTGCAATTCAATAAGCTGATCGTATATAGCGATCATTCGAGAAAATAACCACATTCTCATATCTTTGGGCTGATACTGGGGAGGCATCTCATCAAGATAGCGACGCACCTGACGCAATTGATTATTAAGCGTTGTCACTTTACGCAATTTTTCCAATCGAGCCTGCTCTTTTAACTGCAGAAAAATTGCGAAGGCAATAAATCCACCGATAACGAGCAAAAGCACTGTAATGGTAACGGCTGTCATATGATGAGTAGTTTACCTTAGTAATATTTATATACGAAACGCCTGCAGGCTTCAAAAGTACGAATACGAATAAAATTCGCCAACTAACTTCTATTTGAGCTCCGCTTTATTGTTCTTTGAAAATAAAACCTTTTCAACTTCCTGTATCATGCTTTGTAGACGTGCCATCTCTCTTTTCGAGCTACTCACAGAAGCATTTTTTTCCATAACTGATAACGCAATTCGATATTTTTCTAGCGCTCTATTTTTCTTATCATTATCTAAATCAAGTCTAGCCTGCCGTACTAAAAGATCGCGATAAGCCAAAGCATGCGCATAACGTATCAAAACAATATGATGCCTTATTATTACTCTACTCGCACCATAACTTTCACCCATGCTTCTCAACTCTCTGAGCATAAATTGAAGTGCGTTTTGGATTTGATCTAACTGCTCTTGACTGACGACACGATCCTTTGCTGTTACTTGACGCCCTAACTTCAGTTCTGTCAACAGTCTTAGTAGATCAGCCTGCTTTGAAACAAACTCCGACTTATAATTAGATGTCACAAGTTGAGTTATAACAGAAAGCAAATATTCTATGAGAAAGATTTTGGTATCTCTCGCCATGTAACGATCAGAAATCATTTCTAATGAATAAAGTAAGCGATCACTTCGATTCGATAAACGAGAAAGTAGCTTCTTTTTTAACTCCCTTTGATGTCTTCTCCAACGGAAAAAAGCAGGCAGCAAGCAAAGAACGGCCAAAAAGATAACGGCAACTAAAATCAACATACTTAATTTCATTACTTAATAGTTACCTAAGTTGCGACTTTATATAGAAATAAAAAAGTAACTTACTTTTATATAACACAGACGGCGGGATGAAAACAAAAAAAGATCAGAGAAGCTGATCTTTTTTTGTTTATCTTGAAAGAGACTTATCGAGAAACAGAAAAGCCGAGTAACATATAAAAAATTATAGCTGAAAGTACAGCAGAAGCAGGAACAGTAATCACCCATGCAGCAGCAATACGTAACAAAGCAGAGCGTTTCACCAATTCTTTCTTCGTTGCTTTCTTCAAGCCTTTACGTTCTTCAGATGAGATAGGGGATGAAGCTTGCGCGGCTTTCAATTCTTTCAAAATTGCACGCTTTTCCTCGACATCCGCCAACTTGAAACGTTTCACAAACTCTTGTGTTTGCTGACCATTGTGACCCGCAGATTCTGAATGAGAAATGATAGACGCCAGTTTTTTCTCATACGATTGTTTCAAGTACTCACGTAAGAAACCAACACCAAAGATCCCGCCCACAGCAATGTGAGTAGAACTAACAGGTAAACCAAGCTGAGAAGCGACAATTACCGTAATAGCAGCTGCCATGGCAACACAAAAAGCTCGTGTTTTATCCAATTCAGTGATTTCAGATCCGACCGTTTTGATAAGCTTAGGACCAAATAGAGCAAGACCAACAGCAATACCAATACCACCAACCATCATAATCCAAATAGGGATCGATGCTTTGCTAGAAACAGCACCAGTCATTAAAGCATCATTAATAGCAGCAAGTGGCCCAATCGCATTGGCAACATCGTTAGCACCATGAGCAAAGCTAAGCAAAGCAGCAGATACAATAAGAGGAAGTGTAAATAAACTATTCACAGCATCTTTATCATTTTTCAATGCAGTTGCCGCTTTATCGATCATAGGACGAATGAGGAAGTAAACAGTTAATGCAATTGCAAAAGCGATCATCGCTGCCGTAACAAAATCTAGCTTCCAAAGATGTTTAAGACCTTTAAGAATAAGATACGTTGAGAACGCCCAAACCATTAGGCCAACTAATAAAGGTACAACCTTTTTAGCCGCATCAATCATGTCGCTTTTATAGGTAATTGAACGTTTGATATACATTAGGAATAACGCAGCGATCACGCCCCCCATCACTGGCGAAATGATCCAGCTAGCAACAATCGCAATCAATTTATCCCAATTCGCAATATCCCAACCGCCAGCAGCAATACCTGCACCAAGTACACCACCAACAATAGAATGAGTTGTCGAAACAGGAGCACCAAGATAGGTCGCTAAGTTTAGCCAAATTGCACCAGCTAATAAGGCCGCCATCATAACCCAAATAAAGGTTTCAGCGTCGCCAATTGAATTAGGATTAATAATGCCATTTTTAATAGTACCAACAACTGTACCACCGGCAATCAAAGCACCAGCAGCTTCAAAAACAGCAGCTATCAAAATTGCTCCAGTCATAGATAAGGCTTTAGACCCTACCGCTGGCCCAACATTGTTAGCCACATCATTAGCGCCAATATTTACGGCCATGTAGGCGCCAATTGCCGCTGCGATGGCTAATATAGATAAATTAGAAACCCCAACACCATTAGCTGAAGCATAAAAACCTGATAGCAAAACAAAGGCTAAGGCAATCAATACACGGACAAACTCATGACCACTCAATAACGTGGATTCTTCTTTCGGGTTATTTGTAAGATCCATACGGGCTCTTCTTTCTATAATTAATCTATGCCAAACCGTTGATAATTTAAACGATGCTTAAACTACCGACGACATGCTTATCCTAGCATCCCAAATAAATTTGGCTCTCAATTCATCCCGTCACATTTTTTGAAAAATGTAAATTCGGCGCCATTCTACACTGGGAGTCTTCAGATAAAAACCCCTAAACTTGCTGATAGCTACGACTCGAAAAAGGACAAAAAAAGTGCCTAAAGAGGCACTGAATGAAAAGATACTACAGAAATATGACCGTTTTGTTACAAATATAATATTACTAAGCAGCTAGCATTCAATCACATTGACGGCTAGTCCGCCTCGAGATGTTTCTTTGTACTTATCATTCATATCTCTTCCTGTGTCTCGCATGGTACGAATGACTTTATCGAGGGAAACATAATGCGTTCCATCGCCCCGAAGTGCCATACTCGCAGAGTTAATGGCTTTAATTGATGCCATGGCATTGCGCTCTATACAAGGCACTTGCACCAAACCACCAATAGGGTCACAAGTCAGACCCAAATTATGTTCCATACCAATTTCTGCCGCGTTTTCTATTTGTTCAGGAGAACCGCCTGTCGCCGCTGCCAATCCAGCCGCAGCCATAGCACAAGCCGATCCCACTTCCCCTTGGCAACCCACTTCAGCACCAGAAATAGACGCATTTTCTTTGAACAACAACCCGATAGCCGCTGCAGTAAGGAAAAAATTAATCACGCCCTCTTCACTAGAACGAGGACAAAACTCCCAATAATAATGCAATACAGCCGGAATAATTCCCGCTGCACCGTTTGTCGGAGCCGTTACTACACGCCCACCAGCGGCATTTTCTTCATTCACTGCCAAGGCATAAAGATTGACCCAATCCATAGCACCTAACGATGGTGTAATCATATCCATGCGTGTTTTACTGGTTAAATCTCTGTATAGGCTAGCGGCTCTACGCTTTACTTTTAGTCCACCAGGTAAGATTCCTTCACTACGAATACCTTGCTGGACACAGGCCCTCATTACAGACCAGATGGAAAGAATGCCTTGCTTGATTTCATCTTCGGTCCGCCAATGTTTTTCATTTTCCATCATGATCTGCGCAATGCTTTTGTCTTGTGCTCGACAAAGCTGAATCAATGTTTCGGCGCTATGAAACACATGAGGAAGTTCAGTGGCATCCTCAACCAACGCCACATTTCCGTGCTCATCTTCCTGCACAATGAAGCCACCACCAACTGAATAAAAGGTCGCTTGGTGAATTACTTGGCCTTCAGTATCAAAGGCAACCAACACCATGCCATTAGCATGAAAGTCTAAACGATCAATACGGTGATAAATTAAGTCTGTCGTGACATCAATAAAAATAGGCCGCTGAGCCAATAGATTAAGATGTGAAGATGTCTCTATTTGCTCAACTCGCTCATTAACACGGCTAGGATCAATCAAATCTGGCAGTTCACCTTCAAGCCCCATTAAAACTGCTGATCCAGTACCATGTCCTTTCCCAGTAGCACCAAGCGAGCCATATAAATCAATTTTTAACCGACTCACTTTAGGTAATAGATGCCGATCTTGTAACTGATGAACAAATTGATTTGCAGCCACCATAGGGCCAACTGTATGAGAGCTGGAAGGACCAATTCCCACTTTAAAAAGGTCAAATAAACTGATTGCCATAGCCTTTTCCCTCTGCCGATAAATGCTTTTTTACACGGCGATTAAAATACAAAGTACGAGTTCAATGCCAAAAGAAATTATCACTTATGAGATAAAGTTTCCAATTGGAAACAGATTTTTTTTGTCTATATCAATTACAAGTTTCGAAAGAGGCAACTTTTTGACGTTTAAAGATCATTATATTGGTGATGAAATTAGTCCTTAAAGTAGAAAAGAAAAAAACCAAAAGACCGAAATCTTTTGGTTTTTCATTATTATTCATGATGAGTCAGCGATCTACTTTGACTGAATTAAAAGAATCCTAATGGATTCACATCATAACTAATCAACATATTTTTAGTCTGTTGGTAATGTTCTAGAGCGATTTTATGAGTCTCACGACCAACGCCAGATTTTTTATAACCACCAAAAGCAGAGTGAGCTGGATACTGGTGATAGCAGTTCATCCAAACACGACCTGCTTCTAAGTTACGCCCCATGCGATATGCAAGGTTGGTATCGCGTGTCCAAACCCCAGCACCTAAACCAAATTCACTATCATTGGCGATAGCAAGCGCTTCAGCCTCGTCTTTAAAGGTTGTTACGCTAACAACTGGGCCAAAGATTTCTTCTTGGAAGATACGCATGCTATTAGAGCCTTTGAACAAGGTTGGCTGTACATAGAAACCTTTATCCAAACCATCTACCGATTCGATGCCGCCGCCAATCAATAGCTCTGCACCTTCTTTTTTACCAATCTCGATGTAGCTTAAGATTTTATCAAATTGTTGTTTGGATGCTTGAGCGCCAACTTGCACGTCAGTATCCAATGGGTTGCCGCGCTTAATGGTTTTAGTACGCTCAATAACCAATGCCATGAACTCATCATAGATAGATTCATGGATCAGGGCGCGAGATGGACAAGTACAAACTTCACCTTGGTTAAAGAAAGCCAACACCAGACCTTCAACACATTTGCTGATAAAAGCTTCTTCATGTTGCATGACGTCTGCAAAGTAGATATTCGGCGATTTACCACCTAACTCAACCGTAGAAGGAATGATATTCTCTGCCGCACATTTCAAAATATGCGAACCAACAGGCGTCGACCCAGTAAAGGCAATTTTGGCAATACGTTTGCTGGTCGCTAGTGCTTCACCTGCTTCTTTACCATAACCGTTGACGATATTAAGCACGCCTGGTGGCAGAAGATCTTGGATCACTTTGACCAATTCAAGAATAGACGCTGGTGTTTGCTCTGCTGGTTTTAGAACCACACAGTTACCTGCAGCAAGTGCTGGAGCAAGTTTCCATGCAGCCATCAAGATCGGGAAGTTCCAAGGAATAATTTGACCAACTACACCTAATGGCTCGTGAAAATGATACGCCACAGTATGTTCGTCTAACTCAGCCGTGCTGCCTTCTTGCGCGCGTAAACAGCCTGCAAAATAACGAAAGTGATCTGCCGCTAAAGGAATGTCAGCATTTAAGGTCTCGCGAACTGCTTTACCATTGTCCCATGTTTCGGCAACAGCAAGGGCTTCTAGATTTTGCTCGATGCGATCCGCAATTTTCAACAATATATTGGAACGATTAGTAACGGATGTTTTACCCCAAGCCGCGCGTGCAGCATGTGCAGCATCTAGGGCTAAATTGATGTCTTCTTCAGTAGAACGAGGAATTCGACAAAATACTTCGCCATTAACTGGGCTAATATTATCGAAGTATTGACCTTTCACCGGTGCGACCCATTTACCGCCGATAAAATTACCGTACTCAGCTTCAAACGTAATAAGGCTACCGTTAGTACCAGGTTGAGCGTAGATCATAAAATATTCTCCATTCTTGTTGTTTTTATTTAAAGAGGACTTTGATGCCTGCTGCACTCGCAACTTCGTGCAAAGCTCTCTTTAGGTTTTTAATCTTTGTTTTAACCTTGATAGTAAGAGTAGGAAGAAAACGAGAAGAAAACTTGCCTGTGAGTCCATGAAACTTGTCTAGCGATCCATTTCTGCTGTGCTTTAGTATTGACCCACGAGCAAGCAAGAGTGATGATGAGTAAAAGATAATTAGCCACGCCGCACAATTAAAATAAAAAACATTGAGACAAAAGAGGTGTGTAAATGAGTCGCTCTATCTCAACAGAGAAAATATTACTGCAACATAAGCGCGCGCCAGTACAGTTGGTCGAAAATCGTGTTTGTTTTGCTGGGCCACACTCCGAGCTCAGTATTTACGACACTTACGAGCAAGCACAAAAAGTCAGCTTAAAAGCCGACTCTTTGCTTTATTGTGGAATGGTTACAGGAGCAAAAGTCATGCACACCAAAGAGCATGACAACATTCCCTTCTTGCCCCATGAATCTTTTATATTGGCACCAAAAGAAGAAGTCTTTATTGATTTCCCCGAAGCACAATTTCATCGCCCAACTACATGTCTCACCATTGCTATTTCACAAGAACGAGTAGCACAAATTTGTGATCGCATGAATGACATTATGGTGGAATCTTTACCCTCTGGCGTCGCACTAGATCCAAACCAACACCTGCACACCCTACATACTCAAGCAACGCAGCAAGTCATAGATAGACTTACCAGTGACTTTCTTCGCAATGATCCAGACAGAGATTTACTCGTCGACTTTGGTGTAAGTGAATTGGTCACTCGAATAATCCGACATCATGGTCGAGACGCTCTATTACGCTTCACCCAACGCTCACCAGATGCAAATGGTCTCACTTGTGTTATCCAATGTATCGAACAAAACCTAGCACAACCTTTGGATATAAATCAGCTAGCTAAGATGGCCTGTATGAGTCGTAGTCGCTTCTACGAAAGCTTTAAACGTCAACTAGGCTGCACGCCATTAGAATATCAACATCAACGCAGAATGAGCCGCGCTTACCAGCGTCTACAAGAAAAATGTTCAGTAACGGAAGTGAGTTATGAACTAGGTTACTTAAGTTTGAGTCACTTTAGCCGACGTTTCCATCAACACTTTGGTATGTCGCCTCGTCAAGCAACACAAACTCAGCTCAATTCATAACAGAAGATAGAACTAAAAGGCGTGTCCTGACTTGGATTTGCAGTACATGAAAACAACCAGCATAAAAATTAGCCCAAACATTAAACCAAAAAATGGCACTAACTGCCCTAATTGGTACAAAGAAGCCAAAATGACAGGCCCCAATGCAGCTCCCAGCCCTTGCATAGAAGCATTCATGCTTGCCAAGCGACTCTGTTGATCATCTTTTACCAACAAAGTTTGTGCGGTCACTATGCCCGGAAACAAGAACCCAAATCCTGCGCCAAACAACCCCATGGCAAACAAAACGCCAGCGTAGGAATCTAAAAAGATAAATGCTAGCTGAGCCAGCACTCCGACGCCAACCCCAGAAAAAATCAAAGTCACTACACCAAGCTGGAATCGTGGTACCAATATCATTTGTACTAAAATGCTAAAGCAAGACATGGTCATCATGGCAAATCCCAACTGATGTGTTGTCTGAGCAACATCAAGCTGAAACCTATCCTGAATCAAAAAGCTCATAATTTGCTGAACACCTGTCATCGATAAGATGGACAACGAAGACATGCACAAAAATGGCATAACCGGCTGAGTAAGCCAATTGATCTTAGGTGGTTTCACAAATTGACGCACATGCTTAGTATCTTTTACAAAAAATACCACCAGCAAAGCGATGCTACCCGCCAAAAAGGCAATGATATAGAAAGGCGCAGTCAGTCCTAAACTACTCAATAAAGACGCAAAAGCTGGACCTAAAATCATCCCTATACTAAAAGCTGCACCAATCATAGCAATGGTAGAACTACGATGTTTAATGTCAGTATGAGCGATTAAATAGGTCTGAACAGAAGGTAAAACACCAGCAATTCCAAGGGAAAAAATAATACGCAAACCGAACACCAAATAATAGGTTTCCTCCGCTGATAAATGCTTAGCCAAGGCTTCTTGCAGCACAAATCCTGTCAGGGTAATGGTCATTGCATAGCTACTCATGCCGATAATCACCGAACGCACACGACCAATTCGATTAATGATGCCACCCCATAAAAAAGCAGCAACAACAAAGGTTGCAGCGCCTGCGGTAATAAGCGTACTGATTCGAACATCAGCCAAACCAATTTCACGACCAATTGGCGGTAAAGACGTAAATATAAAAGACTGCCCAATCCCTACCGCCATCAAACAAGATAACAATAACCAACGGGACAAACGCTCATGAAGAGAGGAGTAGATTTCGGAATTAATCAATGCATATCCTTGATATCAAACTAGCAGTTCAGTCTGCCTAGATAGCAGATCTTTTTAAACAAGCAGGTGACGTAAACTTGATCTCATAAAAGGGCTATTTATCATCCTGATAAACTGCGCAATAAATTATCATATTCTGGTGTTTTTTTCTGGCCATTATGAGTAAAACCAAGGATTTAAAATGGAAATAACGACTATCAAGAAATAATCAGAAAAGCTTAGGTTTTCTTTTTGCACCAATGATAGAAAAATGCGTAAAATCATTTTTATAATAAATGTACCTTCTCGCTCACTCCCGTTAAAAATGGCCGAATTCCCAAAATTAACGTGCTTAACGAGTGCGCTAATGACTGTTTCAGCAATGAAAAAGAAAGGAAATCATGCAGCCTCTTTTTAAACACCCAAATTTTGTCCATTTCTGGATCGGGCAGATAGCCTCTTCTTTTGCTTTTCAAATGCTCAGTGTTGGTATTGGCTGGCAAATGTACGATCTGACCAACAGCCCAATGGCACTAGGTCTAGTGGGACTTTGCCAGTTTCTCCCGCAACTACTACTAACCTTGGTAGTAGGACATGTCGCAGATCGCTACAACCGTCGGTTAATTTGCGTTTGCACTCGCTTCACCATGGCTATGACGGTCGGAATACTAGCCTATGGTAATATGACATCGACTATCTCAGCCGATATGATTTATATTTGCGCTGCACTACTAGGCACAGCGAGAGCCTTTGAAATGCCTGCAAATCAGGCTATTTTACCCAATCTTATTCCTAGCGAACTATTATCTCGAGCTGTCAGCGCGATTGCCTCAGCAAGAGAAATTTCGGTTATCGCAGGGCCTGCACTTGGTGGCTTAATTTATCTCTTAGGGCCAACTACACTCTATTTATCGAGCATGAGTTGCTTCTTAATTTCTTGCGTCATTATGTTCTTTTTACATTACAACTTTACGGTAAAAACTAAGTCGCCAATTAGCATTGAGCACCTATTCGGTGGACTCACTTTTATACGCGGAAACAAAGTCATATTAGGCTCGGTATCATTAGATATGTTCGCGGTTTTATTAGGTGGCGCTACCGCTCTCTTACCTATTGTGGCAAAAGACATTCTTCATACTGGTCCATGGGGATTAGGTTTATTACGCTGTGCTCCAGCACTTGGCGCATTACTCATGTCGGTGTACTTAGCACGTCGTCCATTAACCCACAGCGTGGGGAAAATTATGTTTGCCGCAGTGGCTATTTTTGGTGTTGCAACCATTCTATTTGGTTTATCTGAAAACCTTATTCTATCGATGCTTGCCTTAGTTCTCCTAGGCTCGTCTGACATGATCAGCGTTGTTATCCGCTCAACGCTTGTACAGTTAGAAACTCCGGATGAAATGCGCGGTCGAGTCAGTGCCGCTAACTCTGTATTTATTGGCAGTTCAAACCAATTAGGTGAATTTGAATCTGGGGTAACTGCAGCATGGTTCGGCGTGGTTCCAGCCATTGTTATCGGCGGAGTCGGAACCATTGCTATCGTTGGTATTTGGATGTATTTGTTCCCAACCTTATTAAAGCGTCACACATTAGACAAAGAAAACGATTAGCGCTCTTATGTTGGGATTGTGCTTACACTCAGGAAGCACGTCTTAAAATAATGTGGAACAAACCAAACAGTAGCACCGCATAAAACAAAAAGCTGATGGTTAAAGAGGTCAGCCCAAAGTGTCCGCCAATCAAACCACTTAAAAATGGCAAGGTCATGGCTCCAGACACTGCAGCGCTCATTTGAAAGCCGATTGCATGCACTGAATACTTTTTTCCAACTCGTGTGACTGTTTGTGAAATCATACAAGGGAAAATAGGCGCCGCGCAGAAGCCCATTAATGCCAAACCAAAATAACTCGTATAAGGTGTCGCACTCATTGTAAAAGAGAGTGCGCCTAAGGCGACACCAGCCAAACAAAGACGTAATAATTGATCTACGGCAAAACGCTCTACTAAGAACCCGAAAATTGCCCGACCAAATGCTAAAGCGCCCCAATAAACAGCTACCCAAGTTCCTGCGCTGGCTAATGAAATACCGCGAGATTCCGTCATCACAGTAAATGCCCACTGCCCAACACCCACTTCAACACCTGAATATAAAAAGAAAAATGCAATTTGAAAACGAATAACGGGGTGCTTCAATGCCTGAAATTGGGTAATTGCTGGCGTGTCATCTGCTTGAGTGTCGGCTTTTTTGGGGGCATGTTTATCGCTTTCCCAAAGGTGTCGACTAAATATAAATACCATCGCCATGACAAACAATATAGTCGCGAGAACAGCATAACCCAACCGCCAATTCTGAGAAAAACTTACCAAAACTGTTGTAACAATAATAGGTCCAGCGGTTGCACCTACACCGAATGCGGCGTGCAACCAATTCATATGACGGGTAGTAAAATGCTCTGCTGCGTAAGCATTAAGCCCTGCATCAATAGCGCCTGAGCCCATACCAATTACAATAGAAAACAAGACAAAAATAATAAATGAGGAACTGAAATAGAAACCGAAAAGACCGCAACTCACCAGCAAGCTACTGATAACTAGCAACCAACCGACACCAAAGCGAACCATTAAATAACCGACTGAAAAGCTCGACATTAGATAGCCCACGCCACCAGCGGCAATAACTAAACCCAGCCAGCCGGTAGGGACACCAAATTCAGTCCGAACAAATGGCCAATTGATACCATGCGCGGCGTCAGGTAAGCCCAGACTAATAAAGCCTAAATAGGCAATAAATAACAACACGCCAGATGTGCGCATGAAATATCCTTGTTCAAATAAAGATTATTTGAACCCATTCATTGGACAAATAAAATCTTTAAAATAACTTAATGCCACTTACGCTTATCTTTTTCAATAGTCTTCCATTTCCAGTTTGGCGCTTCACCTTTCCAGTAATAACATGCAATCAAAATAAGCGTGCTAATTACCATAGACACGGCCCATTTAAGCAGCTCAGTTTTTGGATCATTCACGATGCTAATAACGACGACCATCAACAGGTATAGGGCTAAAACAGCCCAGCCTTGCCAGGTGTTTGGCCTCCCCCAACCCCAACCATTCTTTTTTGCTGGAAACCAAACTGTCTTCTTTTTATCCGTCATATCAAAAACCCCAGAGCTAAATAATGCTATATGCTGAAACACTTTGCCTTAATTCAGCCCATAAAAAAAGAGCCTACGTGAGCAGACTCTTTTTATTGAAATTAATAATTCTACTTTTGGGCTTGATGATTATGTCTAAAGTACTAATCTAGCCAGCTTATATCTTACAGACTCTTATCTTGCGAGCTCTTATCTTGCAAGGAATTCACCACGCGTTTTGTCGCTGCGTTTAAACAGTCCGCCTAGAGCGGTGGTTTGAGTTGAAGAACTCGCATCCATAACGCCTCGAGCTTTTACACAGTAGTGCACGGCACTAATACTTACCGCAACGTTGTCGGTTTCAAGTAAGGCTTGCAAGGTGACTAGAATCTGCTGAGTAAGACGTTCTTGCACCTGCGGACGCTGGGCAAAGAAACGCACTATACGGTTGATTTTAGACAAACCTATAATTTTCGTTTTAGGTAAATAAGCAACTTTCGCTAAACCATCAATGGTCACAAAATGATGCTCACAAGTACTGGTGAAACTAATATCGCTTACTTTCACCATTTCATCTACTTGCATCTTATTTTCGATCACGGTAATTTTTGGAAACTGTGCGTAATCCAAACCAGAAAAGATTTCTTTTACGTACATTTTAGCAATACGGTGTGGCGTTTCAGCCAAGCTATCATCGGTCAAATCTAGACCAAGCGTTGTCACCACATCTTCAAATGCACTTTTAATACGCTGGTATTTTTCTTCGCTCGTCAAACCATTATCAATCATCGGGGTTTCTAAACCACTATTGATAAGAGCATCGCGTACTTTTATCGCCTCATTAGACAACACAAGGCGGTTTAAATTAGTTTGTTCAGCTGTGTTAGCTTTCATATGTTTGTCCTAAGTTGCTTAACCCTGTCTCATGACATGAAGGCGTTCAAAAAAAGAAGTCCCATTCGGCGAGTTAGACCAAATGCCGGCCTCCATCAAGTGACAAGGTTCGACCTGTCATATAGCGACTGTCTAATATGTACTGTATCGCTAGCACACCTTCTTGCTCCCCTGGCTCCTTGCGCAGCAAGGATTTATTCAATGCTTTGTTACGGTATTCTGTGTCATCGCCACTGTTAAACATTAAAAGTGACGGTGCGATCGCATTAACCTTAATTCGAGGTGCAAATCGTTTAGCAAACGAGCAAGTTAAGTTTGCTAAGCCTGCTTTACTCGCAGCATAAGCTATGTGTTTATCACTGCCTTTTTCAGCTACATAATCCGTCATGTGAATAATGTCTGCTTGCCCATCTTGCTCAGAACCCGCACATAATAATGCTTCGAAGGCCAGATTTATACGATAAGGCGCAAATACGTGGACTTGCCACATTTTTTCCATTAATAACGCCGTATCCAAACAATCTTCTTCAGAATCCCACTCAGAAGCATTATGAATAATCCCACCAAGTCCCGAATACCGAGCTTGTATTGTAGCAATAAATTCATCCACACCAGAGATGGATGAAAAATCAGCCTGTATACAAGAAATCCCCTGTCTTTCTAATATGGCAATGTCTTCTCGTTCTCTGCGATAAGTAATAATTACCTCATATCCTTGAGCAACTAACGCTTTAGCACAGGCAAGACCTAGGCGCTGCCCTCCGCCTGTAATAATAATTGGCATTTTACGCGTCATTAGTATCCGTTCCTACTGAGTTATCATCATTAACTACATGAAAAAATACTATCGATTCAACATCTGTATTTTGTTTCAGCCAACGTTTAATTCTTCGGCTAACCTTAGATACGTGCGCTTTTAAAAAAGAGATCAATCGATATCATCTAAAACATTTTTTTCTACGTATCCATTGAACCACTTTTCATTAATAAGTTCTAAAAAATGCGTTGTTGAATTTCACTATCCAACTAAAAGAAGGAATTGCGATGACCTTACTAAAAGAAAGATCGACCGATACATTATTAACAAGCGGCAGTATTCCCCAGGAAGCTTTCGATTGGTACGACGAATACGCTCATGGCGACATAGATCGACGCACCTTTTTATCTCGCCTTGGAACACTTAGCGTAACTGGATTAACTCTTTCCGTCGTCGCTGGAGCACTAACACCCAACTACGCGTTGGCGGAGCAAGTGTCATTTAATGACCCAGATATTACAGCTAGTTATGTGGTGTACGATTCACCCAATGGGCACGGTAAAGCTCGCGGCTATTTAGTTCTTCCAAAAAACGTCAATGCTGACAACAAAGCCCCAGCCGTGCTGGTTGCTCACGAAAACCGTGGTCTTAACCCATATATAGAAGATGTCGCCAGACGCTTAGCAAAAGCAGGATTCATCGCCTTTGCTCCTGATGCGCTGTTCCCTTTGGGTGGTTATCCTGGCAATGACGATAAAGGCCGAGAAATGCAGAAAACACTGGATGGAAATAAGATTGAAGGTGATTTCATGGATGCGGCAACTTTATTGAAAAAACATGAATTAAGTACTGGAAAAGTCGGCATGGTCGGCTTTTGTTATGGCGGTTACTTAACCAATGCCTTGGCCGCTTCAATGCCAGATACTATCGATGCTGGCGCACCTTATTACGGCACACCAGCTAAGTCCAACATAGATAAAATAAAAGCACCGTTGCAGCTGCATTTTGCCGAATTGGATAAACGAGTGAATGATACTTGGCAAGATTACGAAGCAGCGCTAAAGGCTAATAAGGTTGATTACACAGCCTATGTGTATGCTCAGGCAAATCATGGTTTTCACAATGATTCCACAGCTCGTTACCAAGAGAAAAACGCCGAGCTGGCATGGGAACGCACCATTAGTTTTTTCAAAAAAACATTAAGCGCTTAGTCTATGTAAGGCGTTACGGACGACTAACTTAAGCCGTAACGCCTTTAATATTCTTCACATTAATGGAAGACGATGCTTCATTGTATTTAAAATCAATACCGCGAACATTCGGTGTTTGTCGCCACAAGGACTCACACAAATCAGATACGCTGATATCATTACTAGATTGCAGCCAAGCAACAACTGCACGGGCAACATTCGGGTAAGATATCTGTACCACTCGGCTAGTTTCTAGCCATTCTTTAATCACTTGTGAATTTAAAACATCACTTGTTTTAGCTATGCCTAAAAAATCTAATGCAATGGCATTGGAATGCTGTTCAATTTGACCTTTTAATGGTTTTGCTAAAATACGACGGCCAAGCTGCAAGGCCTCAGAATTTAATTCAAATCCTGCATTACAAAGTACAGATTCGCATTCACCTAAGTTCTTTTGAAATACTTCTCGACCAAAAGGGAACACTTCTACATTGCCATACACACCAGGCTCAATATCTTTGCAATGAAGACGGAAACGATAATTCGGCACGCCATCTAGCCAATCCAACACAGCTTCACTGTTTTCAAAGGGCAGATAGACTAAAACTTGCTCAGGATCGGCCATGTTTTTTATTTGCTGAGCATGAATGAGTGGCGGCAAAATGGGATGACCAAAGTGATGCCAATGAGCACCTAGCTGAGTCGCAGCGGGCGCAAAGTTTGACATTATCCACTGAGCAATAAAGTTCTTCTTATAGCGAGGAATATCATATTTAAATGCATACTGATGACCAAACCCTACGCAAGGCACACCTTGACGTTTGGCCGCCCAAGCGACAATAGGCTCAAAATCCGTAATCACCAAATCGTAACCACGGGTATCTATCGAGCGAATGTCTCGGTACAGCTTATAAAAATTGACACTTTTACAAGTTGCGTACAGATCTAGTTGCCCATTTCGCGCCACAAAGCTCAAACCTTGGAAGGTTCGATAGTTACCAAATACAGCCATATCAAAGTAATCTTCTGGCGGACGACCAGAAAAAACAAAATCAACTTCTACGCCAGCAGCATGCATTTCTGCTGCCATAGCTCTTGCTCGAGTAATATGACCATTACCTGTCCCTTGAACACCGTACAATATTTTCATGCTAATATCCCTATTGCTAACGCAGCACAAGCCGTGCCTAACAAAGCACCAATTACCGTATCAGTTGGGAAATGAACACCAAGAAAAATGCGCGATAAGCCCACATTTGCTGCCCAAAAATACAACATCAGGTTCATACTTGGAAACCATTCAGATAAACAAAAGGCCATAAAAAATGCCCCTGAGGTATGTCCTGATGGGAAAGAAAATTGATCAGAAGGAATAATAAAACTGCTAAAATTATCGAGCGCATCAGCTGGACGATTACGCTTAAAACCTCGTTTTAAAACAAGATATAGAATACGCTCGACTGCAAAGCCCAATAGCAAAACAAGCGTCAAAGAGAGCTCTCCAGCAAACCAAAATAAAAGCGCTAAAAAAGCATAAATCGGGCCATCCGCTGAAAATGAAATAGCGCGCCCAATACGAGTCAGTGTCGCTCGGTGCTTTCTAGCCATACACCAAGAAAAAGTCTGTACATCTACTGCGTGGATATTCTGAAGTATGTTCATACTTATCACCTCACTGGTTTTGTCTTACTCTCAACATAAACCAGTAAAATGTCCGTTCTGTGGCATTACTATGACAACTTAGTGACAGACAGTAATCACAACTTTCAGGCAAAAAAATACCTCGTCATAACGAGGCACTTCAAAGCTTACAATATCAGATTATTTAAAGCCTATGATCAAGCTATAGCCAGTTAGTAAGCATTATCCCAATACCAAGCGACTGAGTCTGATGATTATAATCCAATAAGGATTGCCCATAACCATTAAAGTACTGAATATAGCCACGGCTTTTACCCCACAAAGGAAAAGTAAAACCGACCTGGATAGCCCCTCTGTTATCGGATGATTTAAGGTTATTTCTCAACATTACGTCAATCGTATAATCATCAATAACGTGTATTATATTGAACTCACCATAGCCGTAATAGTTTTCAATATTCGGGTTATCATCAACCTTTGAGCTCTCAGGAATCCGATACCAAGGCTTAAAAGAAAAAGCGGTATCGCCATGCTCAAACAGGAAGTCCACATAAAATCGATTCCACGAACGAGACAGCTCATTTGACTGGCCATTGGACTGATGAACAAAGCCGTAAGACACATAATCAGGGTTAATACCTAGAAAACCATGCTTTGGCTTGGTAACAATAAAGGCTTCAGGCTCATGGTTAGTATCACGAAAAGGTGCCGAGATACTACTGTTATACGCCTGCCAATAAGCTTGCTGCGTGTAAGCAAACCACAAACTACTATTTCTACCCACTACATCATAAGCAACGGGAAACTTAAGACTAAATTGAAACTTAAACTCTACGCTTTGTAGACTTTCAGAATCGCTCGCATCACCTAAAAAAGCACGATCGTTAGGATTAGATGTATAAGCAATAGGTAAAAAATAATTCGGTTTATGAGGTGTTAAAACAAACGGATTATTTACTGTTGCCGTTTCTCTATTCTCTCTTTGTTGCAATAACCCGTTGTCTTCTTTAGCCCGCTTGGCAGTAGATTCTGGTACTTGGGGCTCTTCTGGAGAATAAGCCTCCTCACCACCTTCAACAACCGTCGCTGTATCAGAGGTATTAAAAAAACTATCGCCTGATTTATCTAACGTAGTTGATTCCACTTCAGCCCATAGCAAACTTGGAAGAAGCATTATTGAGCATACAATGGCTTTCATTACTAAAACCCTTAAGTGAAAAACACTATTTCATTGGGACAGAACAACCTTTTTAGCGTAGGTATCACGTTCCATTTCACACACTTCGACCGAAAAACTAACATCTTTTAATGAAAATTGTGTTAATGCTTCTAGAACCAAATGAGAAAGATACTTTCTTTGCTCTATTGTGCGACCAGAAAGCATTCGCAGAATGACATGGACAAATGCATCTTCTTTTCCTGCTGTTAAAAAACTCTTATATGGAAAACTGCGTAATTTGATGTCTTCTTCAGTAAACAATGTCGAGGCAATACAAGCGCCTTTGACGGCTTCAAGAAGGTCAACTGGTGGCACTTCTTGTTCTAAATTTTGGCTATATTCAACAATGCAATGTGGCATTTAAAACTCCATTTTTAGATTTATTGGACGTATTTGACTAATAACCACGAAGCATATCAACAGCCGGCGGAATATTACCCGTTAATCGATACTGTTTAATATTCGTAGCTACAATTTCACTGGCACTAACAGGGTGTGTTGGTGCTGAAATATGTGGTAATACTGTAATAGAATCATGCAGCCAAAACGAGTGATTTATAGGCAACGGCTCTTGCATGAAAACATCCAATACAGCGTGAGACAAATCCCCTTGATCAAGTTTCGCCAATAGAGCTTCATCATCAATTATTAGACCACGGGCAAAATTAATCATGCTTGCTCCAACAGGCAAACAAGACAAATTTTGATGATTAAGCAACCCCTTGGTCTCCATCGTCAAGGGCAAAAGGCAAACGAGTATATCACTTTGATTCAGTAATGGGATGAGCCCCTCTTCACCGTGAAAACACTCCACGCCTTCAACCTGCTTTGGATTACGACTCCACCCAGCAACAGAAAAACCATTAGCAACTAAACGCTGCGCACTAACACGCCCTAATTCACCCAACCCAAGTACGCCAATTCGACGATCCTGAGCACGCACCATAGGCTGCTGAACCCAAGACTGTAAAGTCTGCTGTTTAGCGTATCTTGGCATATCTCTATGAAGGAAAAGCGTCCAGGCTAAAACGGCTTCTGACATAGTTTCAGCCAAATTGGAGTCAACTAACCGAACAATCGAAAAAGATGGCGACGATAATTCATTGATCATGCGTTCTACACCGGCCCATACACTATGAACCCACTTCAATGAAGGAAGAGACAGTAAATCTTTAGGATCTGGGTTGGCGACAATAGCGATTTCACACAGCTGTTTTTGCTCTGTAGTTAAATCGGCAAAAGGGACAATCACTTCATTGGGCATCGCTGATGATAAATGCTTAATCCAATTTTTTTGTTCTGCTAAATCTGCACGACTAACAAAAGGAATCATTTCTCATACACCTGGGCTAAGTCTTTAAATCCTTTTAACTCAATGGCATTACCACTTGGGTCTTTAAAAAACATAGTCCACTGCTCGCCCGGCAAGCCTTCAAAGCGAACACTTGGAGCAAGATCAAAAGCCACATTGGCTTCCGTTAAGCGCTTAGCGACTTTTTGCCATTCATAAAGTGGCAAAATCAAACCAAAGTGAGGCATAGGGACAAGATGCTCGCCCACTCGCCCCGTATTTGTCGTCGGGCTTGGCGTACCTAAATGTAAAGACAATTGATGACCATAAAAATCAAAGTCTATCCAGGTCTCGGTACTGCGACCTTCAATACAGCCTAAAACCTGAGTATAAAAAAGTCGTGTTTCATCTAAGGAAGTGACATGGAAAGCATAGTGAAATAAAGCAGACATAAGGACCCCTAACAATAATAGATTAGGTTAGAAAATACAGTACACAGGATAAAAGTAAACATGAAGCCGTTGTACAGCAACATATAGCAAGCATTAGAAATAGAAATGGCGATAGAAAATAGCCTAAGAAGCTGATTCGATAAGCATAAAATCAGCTGCTAACCAAATAATTTTATAGACTATTTCCACTGCCATATATATTAATTTGTTACTGCAACCTATCTTCCACAGATGAGGCTTTTTCTTGAAGCGCAGCCATATTGATATACTCAGGTCGTACATTAGGCATTGGGTTAATCTCTGAGAACAATACTGAACGACTTTGATTTTCGATAATTCGAACATGAGAGCGATTTAGCTCTCTTGGTTCTTTCACTCCGCAAGAATGCGCAATCATCCCAATACCATGTAATAGCTCTGCAGCGTAGTTAGCCACTCGTTCAGATTTTTCAGCAGCCACTAAGCCTTTTTGTAAATCAGGATTATGGGTCGTAATACCAGTCGGACAGGTATTTTTATTGCATTGCAATGCTTGAATACAGCCAAGAGAAAACAAAAAGCCACGAGCAGTAACAACGAAATCAGCACCCGCACTCAAGGCCCATGCCGCTTTTCCAGGGACAATCAGTTTTCCCGAAGCAATAATTTTAATGTAACGACGTAAACCATAAGAAGTCACAATATTCACCACAGTTGGCAAGCTTTCACGTAAATGCATACCAACATAATCCATTAATGGTTGAGGCGCTGCGCCTGTTCCGCCGTCTGAGCTATCAATTGTAATAAAGTCAGGACAGTAATCGATGCCCTTTTTATGTATTAACTCACATAGGGTTTCAAAAAACTTCAAATCCCCAACCACCATTTTAAAACCAACGGGTTTAGAGGTAACTTGACGGACATGGCGAACCATATTTAATAAATCATCAATGGATTTTATATCGGTATGACCATTTGGACTGATTGAGTCCTGACCCACTGCAATACCTCGAGTATGTGCGATTTCTTCGGTTACTTTTGTTCCTGGCAACATGCCACCTTTACCAGGCTTGGCACCTTGACTCATTTTAATTTCAAACATGCGTACATTTTGGTGTTCGGCCAAAGTCGCCAATTTGCTATCGTCTAAGTGGCCTTCTAAATTACGCACACCGTATTTTGCGGTGCCGATTTGAAACACCAAGTCACAACCACCTTCAAGATGATAAGGCGATAAGCCGCCCTCTCCGGTATTCATCCAGATCCCCGCTTTACGAGCCCCTTTTGACAAGGCTTGAACTGCAGGCTTAGACAAAGCACCAAAACTCATACCAGAAATATTCACCACAGATCGAGTGCGATACGGTTTTTTCGCAGTATATTCACCGATACAAACCTCTCTAGGTTGTGCGGCATCTTCATCTAGAGTTGGAAAAGCACAGTTTAAAAAGAAAATATCTCCCGGTGTTTCTAAAGAACGAGTCGAACCGAAAGCAATCGTCGAATCAACTTTTTTAGCCGCTCGATATGCCCACGAACGCTCAGCACGATCAAATGGTCGCTCCTCCCTATCCATTGCAAAAAAATACTGTCGAAAAAACTCGCCTAGGTGTTCAAAGAGGTAGCGAAAACGCCCAACAACAGGATAGTTTCGTCTGATTGTATGACTGGTTTGATGCGTATCAACCCAGTACATCACCACCACTGAAATAAGAGCTAAAAACAGTAAAAATACGAATAGCAACGCGCCCCAATGAATGGTCAATGTCGCCAATGAAGACAAAAAATCCATACTTAGCCCTTAAGATGAAATGGTGATATGTGAATTGATTTTTAATATTACGCTATAAAAAAGGCTTCAGCGTGGCTGAATCATGAACAAATGCAGTAATAAATTCATTTGGCGGCAAAGGATGTCCAAAATAATAACCTTGGTAATAAAAACAATCTATCTCTCGCAACCGATCATAATGAGGTAAGGTTTCTACTCCTTCAGCGAGAACGCTGATATTAAGAGCCTTTGCCATGGCAATAACCGCGTGAACAATCGCCTCATCACTTTTATCTGTCAATAAATCACGTACAAAAGACTGGTCGATTTTCAATCTATCAATAGGTAAAGATTTTAAATATTTAAGAGAGGAATAACCGGTTCCAAAATCATCAATAGAAAGGTGAACACCTAATGCTTTTATGGCGTTCATTTTCTCCAAACAGGATGAAAGATCGTTGAGTAGCATATTCTCCGTAATCTCAAGGTCAACACAGCTTGCAGGGACATCATGCTTTTCTAACTGTGCTTTTAACATAGGCAAGAAACCCGCTTGTTGAAACTGAATAGGGCTAACGTTAATCGACATACGCCATGATAATTGCCACTTCCCCTCTTTCAGCCAAGTCGCCACTTGGGACAAAGCTTCATTTAAAACCCAATGACCTATTTCAACAATAAGTCCTATTTCTTCTGCCACAGGTATAAATTCAGCGGGTGAAATAAAGCCCTTTTTCTCATCCTTCCAACGAATAAGCGCTTCAGCACCAATCAATTCATTTTTATCGTTGGTTTGCGGCTGATAATACAACTCAAACAATTTAAATTCCGTTGCATGATGAAGTGCCTTTTCCATTTCAAGACGAGCATCTGAAATTGCCTGCATCTCTGGTTTATACAAAGCAAAGGTATTACGCCCAGATTCCTTGGCACGATAGAGCGCGGTATCTGCTTGCTTTAAAATGGCTTCAGTTGAACCTTCATTACCATCAAAAATAGTGGCTCCTAGGCTCGCGGTAATATGAACTTCGTGGTGGCCTGCTTTTTTGACTTGCTGACAGGCATACATAATGCTTTCAACAAAGCCCTTAATCGCCTTTTCAACTTTATCTTTATCATCTCCGATATGAGTCAATAAAAAAGCAAACTCATCACCACCCATTCTAGCAAATACCACATTCTCTTCGGTCAACGAAGAAAGTTGTGAAGCAACACAGCAAAGTAATTGGTCACCAACATTATGTCCTAATGAATCATTAATGGTTTTAAATCTATCAAGATCCATAAAAACAACAGCAGAGTAGCTCAAAGTAAGCTTCTGCTGCTTACGCTTAAAGGTTTCATTAAGCTTATCAGCTAAATATTGGCGATTAGGTAGATTGGTTACCGAGTCGTAATAAGCTAAATGATGTATATGTGCTTCCGTTTCTTTACGTTCTGAAACATCACGGATCAGAAGCAACACTTCTGTTCTATCTAATACTTTATATTTTGCTAAGCGTATTTCGACAGGAAGTTCAACATCTCGAATCAGATAAATGGTTTCAACTGTTAATGGCGAGTTGACCTCGACAGCGCTTAATGAGTTTAAAAATGGCAACCAAGACGAAGAGGTATGAAGAGTTTCCAAAGAACTAGACTTGAGTTCTTCAGCACTCATTTTTAGCATGCGTTCAGCCGCAGTATTTACTAAGATAATTTGATTATTTTCATCCAACAACAGAATACCATCGGCGGCATGCTCTATCATTGCCTTGGTATGACTATCACTTCTCTCTAAATCACTCAGCGCTGTATTTAATTTCTTCCATAATCGCGCAAAAGTAGAATGTAAATTCCCTAGTTCATCAGACTTATGGTGTCGATAAAATGACTTAGGCAATGGCAACTCTTTTTTATAACCAACTGTCGATAAAGATTCAGTGAGACGCATCAAGGGGTGAGTAACTAAAAAGTAAAAAACTAAGGATATCAATGACGCCAACAACACATCTTTAAATAAGTTATAGATCAAACTGGCAAGATGTTCTTTAAATATTTTATCAAGAAGAAAGCGTTTTTCAGGCAATATAAGCAACCGTCCGGCTTGAAAAATAGGCGTTTCTAAACGAAGTTCGCGACTATAATCCTGAAGGTCAGGTAGAAAATAATTGGCTAATGAACTAGATACTGAAAAATGACGTTTAGTTGCTGTTGCTTCTACGAATAGATCACCAGACTCATCGCGAACTTCTACATGAGCAATAGATGGGTTAAAGAGTAAGCTATCAATTTGTTGTTGAGCAAAGGCGGTATCTAATCGAAAAACCGCTTCGGACAATGGCTTTTCAACCACTGCAAGTAACTCTTTAAAGTCTTGATTTATTTCGGTTTTCTGAGATCGCACTCCATCAACGAATTGAATACCACTGCTGACTAAGCTTAAAACAATCGCAAGTGCTAAGGTTAAAATTGCTTGCTTAGTAAATAATGATTTTGAAAATACGACACCCATTTTTACTCACTTAAATTTTTATATCCTGCTGCCACATAACCTTTACAGCATCCATACTAATAAAAATCACAAAAGAGACTGGAAATAACATCTTATCCACCAGACAAAAAATCTAATTTTTTACATTTATCATGCACATTAGCAAGACTGACACTTTATTCAAGGTTAAACAAGACGATATAAAAATAATTTATACTTCCTATGATATAAGTCATAATATAAGTCATAATATAAGTCACTATGAGTATAGGGAGCAAAACATTCCCCCAATTTGTAAATAAAAAAGCCAGTATGAAAACATACTGGCTTTAGAAGCGACTAAATATTGATAAAGCAGATAGTTAACCTATCACTGCACCATCTTCACGAGATATGGCTATCACACTAGAACGCGGTACAGACTGACCGCCATCAGGCCAATGAGAATGACCTTCTTCCCCTGGGTGCTGAACACCAATAAACATAGTAGTACGCTCGGCATTCCAGGCAGAACCCGTTATTTCAGATTCTTTTGGTCCGACTAGGAAACGACGAATTTCACCCGTTTCAGGATCGGCAACTAACATCTGGTTATTACCTTGGCCCTGGAAACCTTTTTCATTAGAGTAATTACCGTCTGTTTGAATCCACAATAAGCCTTTAGAATCGAACTTCAAGCCATCAGGCGAGTTAAACATGTTGTCTTGATTAACATTTCTAGAACCCGCATTGGCGTCGTCATACACTGCAGGGTTACCCGCTAAAACGAACAAGTCCCATTTGAACTCATTATGAGTATGATCCGAGTCCATTGGCATCCAACGTACGATTTGACCAAAGTTGTTTTTTACACGAGGATTTGGACCACCAGCTGGCGTTGCATCACCACCCGCATTTGGCTTAACGCCGCGATTTTTATTATTCGTCAATGAACAATATACTTCCGCTTTATGAGGATGAGCCGCTACCCACTCTGGACGATCCATGGTTGTAGCGCCGACTTTAGATGCAGCCATACGAGTATGAATCGAAATTTCTGCGTCAGTCATACCTGTAGTTTTAGGCGTAAGCGCCAGCCACTCACCACGGTTGTTGTCATGGAATTTAGCAACATAAAGAGTACCTTCTTCCAGGAGATCTCGATTATTGCCGCCAGCCAAATATTTGTGCTTAGAAATGAAGCGGTATAAAAATTCACCACGCTCATCATCACCTAGGTAAACCACGACATGTCCATTCGCTGCAATAGTCAGTTCAGCGTTTTCGTGTTTAAAACGACCGAGAGCCGTGCGCTTTTTAGGACGCGAAGTTGGATCTAGTGGATCGATCTCTACAATGTAACCAAAGCGGTTTGGCTCATTTGGCTCTTTAACTAGGTTAAAACGATCATCCGCCATAGCCCAGTTGTAGCGACCTTCGGTGCTCATGCCGTAGCGTTTGAATGCTTCAGGCATTTTGTAGTCTTTGTCGTTTGCCGTGAAGTAGCCATTAAAGTTCTCTTCACAAGTCAAATAAGTACCCCATGGCGTTTGTCCATTGCCACAGTTATTCCAAGTCCCTTTAGCCACTAAACCTTTAGGGTCTTCTGATGTTTGCATCCATTTATGACCACGCGCTGGGCCAGTAATATCCATGGCTGTATCAGCAGTAATGCGGCGGTTGTAAGGAGAGTCCTGGACGATGCCCCATTTACCACCACGTTGCGCCACCTCGATAATGGATACGCCATGGGCTGCTTTGTTCTTGCGGACATCATCAGCTGTTGCAGGCATGCCATCACCACGATTAGCGTGAAGTGTTTTCTCATTGGTATATTCATTGTTAATGGCCATGATTTGTTTGCCATCTTTAGAGAAGAAAGCCATGCCGTCATTATGATCGCCAAATGCTAACTCTTGAGAAGCGCCTGTGCCACCTGTCGCCGCATCAAAAGCAGGAGCATTGCTGAACAATGGGTCCCCCCAAGAAGCGACCACTTCCCATTTGTAGCCTTCAGGTACAGTCACGGTATCCAACGAGTTGGCTTTTACCATGCTGAATGCAAGACGAGACTCTGCCGTTCCAGCAGCTAGCGCTTTACCCGCAGCCAATGTCGTCGAGCCCATAACAAAAGCACCAGCTCCAACGGCCACACCGCCACCTAAAAAGCCGCGGCGAGAGACCATTTTAGTAGCGACTTCTTCGAACTCTACCACTTCAGGTGCTGGTCGTACCAGCTCATCTAATTCATCAAACCCTAGTTTTCTGTTGTTCTTGATATTCATAACACTGCCCTATTATTTATAAAAAATTTGTCGCCTAGGCACTCGAACTTCGGGGGCTTACCCTTTATAAATCGATCCTGGCTACTGGTTTTAGTGTCTATTTTTCAAATACGCTGCTTCCCCCTGCAAAAGGAAACTATCAATGAATTTACGGATAAAACATTACATAGAAATGACAGTAGAACGACATTGTGTTTAGATGAAAAAACATGTGTCAGGAAGACTCATATAAAAGACAAAAAAACGAGCAGCATCATAATAAAAAATATATCTATTAAAGGATGAATTTATGGTTAAGACCTTACGCAACATTCCAATTCGCTTACGCCTAACAGGTTTAGTAGTCTTTTTTTCATTAGGGCTCATCTCTGTTGTTTATTTATCGCTAACCGTCAGCAAGCAATCCTTGCTAGATGAAAAATACGCACAAACAAAAAACGTTGTTGAAACCGCTACAGGTGTATTCAATTACTTTTACAAACTTGAACAATCTGGAGAGCTAAGCCAAGCTGATGCCCAGCGCTATGCAATGAACATGGTTAAAGATACCCGCTATGCAAAGTCTGAATATTTCTGGATTAATGACTACAACGCAGCCATGGTTATGCACTCGGTAAACCCTTCTCTAGATGGCAAAGACCTATCCAACTTAGAAGACCCCAATGGCAAAAAGCTCTTCTCAGAGTTTGTCAAAGTGGTTAAAGCACAAGAAGCTGGTTTTGTGGATTACCTTTGGCCAAAACCTGGAAATAACACACCTGTAGAGAAAATATCTTATGTCCAAGGCTTTAAACCGTGGGGATGGATCATTGGCTCAGGTATTTACTTAGATGATGTGGACACACAATATAATAAAGAGGTCACTAAACTAGGTTCAATTAGTGCAGTCATTATACTAATCGCCCTCTTCATTTCCTTTTTGATAGTACGATCTATTCTTGTACCTATTGGGCAAATACAATCCGCCTTGCATAACATTGCAGATGGTGAAGGTGACTTAAGAGCCCGCCTACCTGAATCCGGTAAAGATCAATTGACCCAAATTGCCATTTACTACAATACGTTTGTAGAGCGCCTTTCACTCACTCTTAGTAAAGCTGTTCTGCTTAACCAAGAAGTCGAAAATAAGAGTCAGGAGCTAAAATCTGTTGCTGGAAAAACACAAGCCATTACACAACAGCGTGAAGGCATGTTTTTGCAAATGGCAGAAACCATAAAAGAAGTGGATGATTTTAAAAATGAGGTTATCGACAGTACTCAATCAACTCTTGCGTCAGCTCAAATCACGGTAGAAAAAACTCAAACAGGACAAAATGCGATTAATCAAACCGTCGAATCTCTTGAAAAACTTTCTTATGAACTAGAAGCAGGTCTAAGTACTGTTGTTCAATTAGCAGAACAATCGCAAACTATTGGGTCGGTACTCGATGTCATCAGCGCCATCGCAGAACAAACCAACCTATTGGCTCTTAATGCCGCCATTGAAGCCGCTCGCGCTGGTGAACAAGGTCGAGGTTTTGCTGTAGTAGCAGACGAAGTGAGAGGGCTAGCAAGCCGAACTCAGGCCTCCACGGATGAAATTCAAAACATGATTAGCAAACTTCAAAGCGGCGCAAAAGAAGCCGAAGCTCGTATCACTGCAAGCCATCAGCAATCACAAAAAACCACTGAAGAAATAACGCTCACCACACAATACCTGCAAGCTATCGCTACATCAGTAGATGGTATAAATAGCGCAAGCAACACCGTTATCCAAAGCGTTAATATGCAAAGCGACGCTGTTCAAAGACTTAACCATCTCAATGAGAAAGTATCGGAACTATCTACTCAGGCAGGCAAATTGGTTCAACAAAATAATCTAACCAGTGAATCACTTGCTAAAACAGCGAAAGAAACTCAAGACATAATGTCAATTTTTAAACTTTAAGATTGAAATAGAAACAGCCGATAAGTCATCACTTATTGGCTGCTTTACATTTAAGAATAAGAGCCTACGTATAAACTTGGTTTTCCATATCGTACTTCCAAGCCGTCTCTGATGGATTTTTTTAAACCTTTCACAACCAAACCATAGGAATGATCAATCAGCCTTTCTATTTCGCCCATGGGTAAATCACCATCTAAAATGACGGAGTTCCAGTGACGTTTGTTCATGTGATAAGCAGGAATAACCTCAGGGAAAATATCACGTAGTTCAATGGCATGATCAGGTGCGCATTTTAAATTAAGTAACAACTGGCCTTGCTTCTTAACCAACAAGGCAAACATCTTTCCTTGTACTTTAAACACAGCAGTGTGGTCATCAAATGGGTAATATTCTTCTGCTTCAGGTTTCAAAAGCAGATACTTTTTAAGTGCTGTTGAGTCCAAAATAGTGCCCTTTCAGATTCCAAATAGCCCTGAGTATAAAGCAAAAAAGCCGCTTACTGACAACCCGTAAGCGGCTTTAAATAAATACTATACCTAAACAAGGCTAACCTTGGTGAGCAAGGTACTCATCATATGTACCTTGGAAATCAATAACCTTTTGACCTTTAATTTCGATCACTCGGTTTGCCAAAGAAGAAACAAACGCCCTATCGTGGCTTACGAAAATCAGCGTGCCGTCAAAGTCTAACAAGGCATTGTTTAAGGCTTCGATCGCTTCCATGTCCATGTGGTTTGTTGGCTCATCCATAACTAAGACGTTTAAGTCCATCATCATCAACTTACCAAACAATAAGCGGTTTTTCTCACCACCTGAACACACTCGTACTTTTTTGTTGAAATCGTCTGCAGTGAACAACAAACGCCCAAGCATCGCTCGTACTTTTAGGTCGTCATGTTTAACAGTTCGCCATTTGGACATCCAATCAAACAAGGTTAAATCACAGTCGAAATCATCAGTGCTATCTTGTGGGCAGTAACCTATCTCGGCGTTTTCAGCCCATTTGATCTCGCCATGTTTTACATCTAGTTCTTTCATCAAACAACGTAAGAAAGTAGTTTTACCTGCGCCGTTTTCACCGATAATAGCCAGTCTTGAACCCGCTTCTAAAATAATACTGCCGCCAGAAAAAAGTAACTCGCCATACCCGTGGCCAATATCTTCTAAAATCAAAGCATGACGATGAAGTTTCTTGTCCTGTTTGAAAGACAAAGATGGTGTCATTCGGCTTGACTGTTTAACTTCTGACAATTCAATTTTTTCTAATTTCTTAGCGCGAGAACTGGCTTGTTTTGCTTTAGATGCATTAGCAGAAAAGCGATTCACGAACGCTTGAAGATCATCCATTTCCGCACTTTTCTTCGCATTTTCAGTTAATAACTGTTCGCGAATCAAAGACGAGGCTTCCATGAAGTATTCGTAGTTACCAGGGTAAATACGCAATTCACCAAAATCGATGTCTGCCATGTGAGTACATACAGAGTTCAAAAAATGACGGTCATGGGAAATGATAATCATGGTGCATTTACGTTGATTCAATACACCAGCCAACCAGTTAATGGTATGGATATCCAAGTTGTTGGTTGGTTCGTCGAGTAGCAAAATATCAGGATTAGCAAACAAAGCTTGCGCTAATAAAACACGAAGTTTCCAACCCGGTGCAACTTGGCTCATCAAACCAAAATGAAACTCTTCTTCGATGCCCGCTTCCAACAGAATATCGCCTGCGCGACTTTCCGCACTGTAACCATCCATCTCGGCGAATTCCGCTTCTAACTCACCCGCGCGCATGCCATCTTCTTCACTCATTTCTGGCTTAGAGTAAATGGCGTCACGCTCTTGTTTGACTTTCCAAAGCGCCACATCCCCCATAATAACGGCGTCAACAACAGTATATTCTTCAAAAGCAAACTGATCCTGACTCAAGGTACCGACTTTTTCACCTGGAGTAATAGATACGTTTCCAGATGTTGGCGTCAGCGCCCCACTAAGGATTTTCATGAAGGTAGACTTGCCACATCCGTTCGCGCCAATTAAGCCATAGCGATTGCCGTTACCGAATTTTGCAGAGATGTTTTCAAACAATGGCGTTGCGCCAAATTGCATGGTGATATTAGCCGTGGAGATCAAAGGAAAAAGCCCTAAACAAAGAGAAAAGAAAAACGTTCATACAGACCACAGAAGCGGGTCAAATGACAAACACAAAGATGGGCGAATATAGAGACTTAAGGCGCTAAAGTCGAGGATTAAGTGTCGTTTACAAGTTAGTGTATTGGCAGCGATTGTTTATTTAACGAACTCACAACGCTCAATCACGGTGCATGATCGATGCTGTCTTATAAAGTACCAGTATCTTTTGGTGCGGCAGAAGGTGTTTCTTGGGAGAGGTTTTCTTCATCAGAATGAGGTTGTTGTGAAGCAGTAGTTTGCTCTTCACCTTTAGAGGGCGTGCTTTCTGCAGACGCATTCATTTGCGCGGTACTGTTTGCCACATAAGCAGAAACTTGTGCTACTAAAAAGCTTAATACATCTCGGCTAGCGCCATTAAGCAAATTTTTTCTGGCCTTTCTAGTGATATCTAGCTGTGTACTTGCACCTAAAACAAAGCTAGCAATCAACCCTGTCGGGCTAGTCGCTTTGTCTAGAATATTATCAACAGCGTTATCACGTGACAATTTGGCACGTTTTTCCAAAACCTGAGTACGCAAATAAAGGCGCTCTCGCTTTTGGTGCATTTGTTTAAGACCAAACATATCCTAATCCTCATCCGTTGGAATAATGGCATCCAAAGTACGGGTAAAATCCATGCTTTTCAATGTTCGTTTCACAAAATAAAGCAAGACGATGGAGCTTAAGAAGGTCACTAAGGTAGCGGTTAACAAAATGCCAGCAAGAGAAAATCCGTAGCTCCATGCAATCGCGGCACTGCTGGCGATAATTAATAACCAGGTAGTAAGCAATAGGAAGATCACACCACACATTAAGGCAAGGAGCTGGGCACTGGACGTCACCCATAACTTCGCTTCTAATGCTCCAAGCCCCAATACACTCTTTAGCCAACTTTTATGAGTATCAATCACATCATCCAAGTCAGATTTTTTTTGCGATGAATCAGAGTGCTGTGGTGTTTCCATCTATACGGTTTCCATGCTTATTTACGTTTACATAAGAAACTAGCAGCTAGCGCACCTGCTAAGAACGCAATACCAATGGTTTTAACAGGATGCTCTTTAGCATACTCACCAACTGCTGAAGATATTTTTTCAGATTGGTTTTTCGCAGTATCGGCGATTTTATGTGCTTGCTCACTGATTTGGTGAGCCACTTCTTCGATGCGTTCTTGACTATGCTCTTTCATTTCAGCAGCACCATCTACTCCTTTATGAGCCGCTTCAGCAACGCTATCTACTTTTTCATGAGCTTTAGATTGAGCTGTACTTTTCGTTCCGGTAGCCATTCTTAATTCTCCTTTCAGAAATAAAACTAACTTTAAAATGCTCGTGAAGGTAAGGTGTTTTCTTGTTTTTTTAGAATCTCTTTATTAAAAAAGAGTCAACAAACACAAGTGATCAAACAAGAAAGCGCCAGCTACACTTCACTATTTACACTACGTGGTTAATTTATAATGGTCAAATACACTAGAAAAAACGTCCCTTCTTTCCTTTTTTTATAGCCGATCTTTAAAGAGTGAGGTGTTTACATAGTAGTCTTTAGAAAATATGCAAAGAAAACCTAAGGTAGATTAAGGTATTATTAGCAACTCAGTAGACATATAGAACAATTAGCAAAAGAACAAAAAATAGAAATAAAAAAGGGTAGAAAAGCACTATTTCATGCGCTTCCTACCCTTTTAAAATCGACTCATAGTAGCTCCGATTTATCTATTCAGGATTTATATCGAGTTTAAATAATATACAAAAAATATAGACTATTTTTTAACATCTACCCAAGCATCCCAGCCCCTCCATTCATCCATGTCTAAATTACTTCCGGCCTCAATATCAGCTAGTACTTCAGCATGGCGGTTAAATAACTGTATGTTCAATAGTTTTTTAATAAAACGAGACATCTAAGCTTCCTTATCTTTCATGATTTTGGAAATATCATGCTAGCATTGAAAAACTAAAGGGTACGTCAGCAACCCCTAAAGAAAGTCTATTTCCCTATTACTCGAACTATCCTTTAGTTTCTTGACGTATGGTTCTTATATGAAGCCAAAAACACTCTAATACGCCTAAAAATAACACTATATGAATGCTTTAAGGAGATTGGTACTCTAGCAAGACAATGATAGAAAAAGTGTCATGATTTTTTCATCCGCGTTACTAATAGCTGCTCGACTCTCACGCCTTCCAAATCCAGTACTTCAAACTTGTAGCCTTCATAGACAAAAAAATCTGTACGCTTAGGCAAGCGTTTTAAGCTGTACGTAATAAAGCCACCAAGTGTTTCATACTGAGTTCGGTCAGGAAATTCTTCTATACTCAAACTGCGCATCACGTCATTAATCGGCGTTAACCCTTCAATCAACCAAGAATTCGGATCACGCTGTACAATTTGCTCTTCATCATGCGGTGTTAATAAACCGCCCATAAAGCCACCCAATAAATCTTTCACTGTCACGATACCAACAATAGTTGCGTATTCATTTACAATGACAGCAAAGGCTTGTGGCGCCACTCTGAATGCGTTGAGAGCCTCGGAAAGCGTCAAAGTTTCCGGCAGATAAAATACTTCTTTATCAACTTTTTCCGGTTTAATTTGCGCCGGCTCACCTTTTAGTACCAAACGTAATATTTCTTTCGATTCAATAATGCCTTCGATTTTATCTAAGCTACCATTACAGACTAGAAAATCGTTATGTGGATGATCGATAATCTTCTGGCTGATTTCTTCACTACTGTCATCAATATCAAAATAGATAATTTGATCACGAGGCGTCATGGTACTAGAAATGTTTCGAGTTTCTAATTCAAACACATTACCAATAAGCTGATACTCTTGACTCTGCAAACTACCATCTTCAGCACCAGCGTCCATCATGGCGACAATGTCTTCTGTGGTAACAACTTCTTGGCGCTCAATAGGCACATTAAACAAACGTAGAATTAAATTGGTAAAACCATTAAACAAAAAAACCACGGGGGTTAATAAGAAAGTCACCCAAAGCATAGGCGTAACCATTCGAATTGCTACGGCTTCAGGCATAATCATCGCCAAACGCTTAGGTAACAGATCGGCAAATAAGATAAACAGTGACGTTAAACAAAGAAAAGAAAAGACAAAGCTAACTTGATCCAATAAGGGTCCAGAATAAAGCAAATTTACCACTTGCTTTATATATGGTGTAAGCGCTTGCTCACCTACAATACCGCCCAAAATAGCAATTGCATTTAGTACGATTTGAATCATAGCAAAAAAAGCACCCGGCTTTTGCTGCAAGGTGAGAACAGCTTGCGCTTTAACATCACCCTCGTCAGCGAGGACGCGCAATTTAATTTTCCTAGCTGCCGCCATGCCTATTTCAGACATAGCAAACAATGCACTGGCAATAATCAATAAGCCAATACTAAACATATCACTCATTTCTTTCTCTCTTTTTACGAAAATGCTGACTCAAACGCGGGCAGGAATATTCTATTCCTAGGGCAAAATATATAAATATAAGCGCATTATAGAAGGAAGTTGAGTCGATACAACGCTTATTTTTTATACTTTCAGAAGGGTAAAATGCAATACTAAATACCTTTACGAAGACGTAGAATAAAGCAATTAAACGGTATTAAAAGCATCTATTAATTCACAAGGTTGACCATGATTATCACACTCACTACACCAGCCATGTTGTTTCCTGCGGTTTCACTGTTGCTACTGGCTTACACCAACCGCTTTGTGACACTGGCCTCGATTATTCGTAACTTTGACCCAAAGCTAGAAGACGCAAACATTACAGAGCAAATAACCAACTTACGTAAGCGAATTTATTTGATAAGACGCATGCAGGAAGCCGGTGTTATCAGCTTTTTCCTTTGTGTATTATCCATGATGGCGATCTATCTTGAGTACCAACAAATAGGCAGTTACATTTTTGGTGCTAGCCTTATTTGCCTGATGTATTCTCTGTATCTATCTGTCAGAGAGATCACGATCTCTTGCGATGCATTAGAAGTACATTTGCAACACTTTAGTACCAATTTTAAAAAACAAAATCGAAAAAAATAGAGCTAATCAGGCTTCGCTATCTCAAAATTTGAACATTAAATCCTTTCAAAGAAGAACTAGCAGAATACTGCGAAAAATATTCGGCGAAGTTTTCGTCCACTACTTTTTTATGGGTTAAGCTGGCATGCCGAAGAAACAGTGTGCCATTTTTGCGAATAGCAAGCCCTTGGTGTGAGACGTTCATATTCGTACCAATATATTGTCTTAATGACCAATCAGGGCGAACCATACTGATCACGCTGCCGGAAGGAATACGATCTAATACCTCTTGGTTAACGTGCCGATCACTGCCAAGAAACAATTCAGTTAAAGGAACATAAGGCAAATAAGCCGGTTCTGGGACAAAAGCCTTTCCTTCTGCATGCAACTGAGCCAATAACTCTCGACAATCGCGGGAAGATTCTGCATCACAATGAATCACATCACTGCTAATACGTTGATACCAGGCGGCTTTATCGACAATCGTCTTTGCAACTCGAGCGCCACCATTAGCAACATCTGGCGTTATATCTTGCAAAATAGCTTGATTATTATGAAACCAATCTAAGCTAGGGAAATGATTTCGCGTCACAAAGGAAACTTTTGCATCTTTGTAACGCAAACGCATCAAGTTTGTTTTAAATGCTTCAGAAGTGGATGACATAGCACCAGCCAATACCGTTTCAACATAGGTAGTACAATCAAATACATCAAAACGAGTAAGAGGGTCTTTATCATATTTCCCTTGTTCTCCTTCCCCAACACTACCACCTACATACTCAGAGCCAAGTAAAATACGACTCAAAGTATCTATTTTTTCTGCATGAGTCGAAGCTGAAGAAGAGGAAAGTTTAGTAGAGTTATCATCTATTGTTTTATAGAAAAGCACTTTATTCGTCGAATCAAGTGCATTAATAGCCATAGCAGGCGACAATAAAAGAATAAGCGTACTAACAACAACCGCCTTTTTAAAACTACCCTTCATACACATTCCTGCTCATACAGCTTTCAATTTGAAACATAAAAAAACAATCCTTGTTTAAAAAACAATCGCCCTATTGTGCTAGACTCAACTGATAATTTGAAATAAAGGCTCGACAATGCAAATCAATAATTCGTCATTTATTTATGGCCAACAAGGTCTACAGCGTAGCCAAGACAAGCTAGATCAAGCAAGCCTAAAAGTAGCCGATGCGTCGACTCAAACATTGAGCCTGCCCGCTTCCGCCCAAAACTCTGGACTTTACGGCTCTCCTATTCAAGATGGCTTGATAGAAGCAAAAAGCAGTGCATTAGAAGCGCAAGCGAATGCCAAAGTTCTAGATACTTCCGATAAGACCATTGGCCGCCTCATCGACATAACAGTCTAAACAATCCGATCTACTTACAGCTTAAACATTTGAGCCCAGTAACTCGTGAATTTCATCAACCGATGTAAAACGCACAATGCGAGCAACTTCTTGCCCATCTCGAAGCAAAATTAATGTAGGCCAAAGCTTTACGCCGAATTGGCGACCTAGCCGCTTTCCTTTACCGTCAAACACCTTAATATGAGTTAGCTCTAGATTTCCCTTCATTACTTCTTCGACAGAGTCATGTGAAGCCTGACAATGGCCACACCAAGGCGCACCAAACTCTAAAATAGCCATGCCTTTTAGGCTATTGATCTCATCAAGACTTGGGGATTCTTCTGTATATTCTGGATTAAACCCTATTTGCGTTGCGTGCATCAAAAAGCCCTCTCTTCAATATTTGAACAAATCACGTCTATATGAGATAAAGCATTACTAAATAATAATCATAAGGTAAGGATAAGACACCATGTTCAGTCACGTTATGCTAGGCGCTAATGACATACAAGCTTCAAAAACATTTTACGATGCTACTTTTAAAACGCTTGGCTACAGCGAAGGCTTTGTCGATCCAAAAGGAAGATGTTTTTATCGCACAGATACAGGTTCGTTTGCCATTACAAAACCTATTAACGGCGAAGCAGCGTGTCACGGAAATGGCAGCACAATAGGATTTTCAGCAAAATCTGAAGAAGTTGTCAATGCATGGCATGCAGCGGGCATAGCAAACGGTGGAACCACTTGTGAAGATCTACCAGGCATTCGTGAAATGGGCAGTATTAAGCTGTATTTAGCTTATTTACGTGATCCATCCGGCAATAAGCTTTGCGCTTTGTATAAACTTTGATCATTTAATCGCATCAGGTAGTCGCTATCAGTTCAGTTACTACCTGATAACATTAAACTCTTCTCGACACTCGTCAGAGCCCATTTCGAATTCACGACAAATCCATGGACGATTTTCATAAATTGTACATAAAAAAGTATCTCTATCGACAGCCGAACACCAACCATCATCTAATCTAAGCATGGTTTCTCCTCCCCACTCATCTACCGATACATGTTTGTCTGGCACACCAGTATCACTAATAATCATCACTTCCATACGACAGCAGCAAGCTTGGCAGTTAGAGCAAGTAACATCTGATTCAGCAATATTTTTGAGAGCGATATTCATAAATAACGACGGATTACCAAGAAGAGAAAATTGCGCCCGATTTCGCGAACCAAGCCAATACAGAAGGGAGCAATATACACGTGATCTAGTTTGGAAGATATTGATGAAAAACAAACCTACCAAACCAGATCGATAAAAAAGCGTAAAACCTACTAGCTAAAAACTATACTTTAAATCTAACCACCAACTCATTTAGCTCAATAGCTAATCGAGTCAATTCCGCTGTGCTTGCACTGGTTTGGTTTGCACCAACCACCGTTTGCGCAGCCAAATCACTAATGGTCGTGATGTTGCCATCAATTTCTTTCGCGACATTGGACTGTTCCTCTGCTGCACTCGCAATTATATGGTTACTATCACTAATCGCAATAATACGGGCGGTAATTTGTTCCAACGCCTTCGCGGCTTCAGCCGCAACCGTTTGAGCTTGATTGGTTTTTTGGCTCGTGCTTTCCATTGAAGACACAGCTTCATTCGCTGAAAGCTGAACCTGACGAACCATGGTTTCAATTTCACCAGTAGATTCTTGAGTTCGATGAGCAAGACTTCTTACTTCATCGGCCACTACCGCAAAACCTCGGCCCGCTTCACCGGCACGCGCAGCTTCGATTGCTGCGTTTAGAGCTAACAAGTTTGTCTGTTCTGCAACCGCACGAATCACATCAAGGATCTGACCAATCGACGCGACTTGTTCAGCCAATTGGTTAATTACTCGGGTACTGGTCGTCATTTCTTTATTCATATCAAGAATAACGGCCGTTGTATCACCAACACGTGCTTTACCTTCAGCCGCCAATTTAGCGGAATCCGCTGATGCTTCAGAAGTTTGCTGTGCAGTTCGAGCCACCTCGTCTACCGCGGTGCTCATCTGAGTAATAGCTGCTGCAGCTTGTTGGATTTCTTCATTTTGTAACATCAATCCATTCGACGAACTTTCCGTAACAGTATTTAGTTCTTCTGCAGCTGATGCTAACTGACTCGAAGAATCGCCAATGTGGATAATCGCTTCTCGTAGATTACCCTGCATTGCTTTTAAAGCATTAGTCAAACGCGTTAATTCATCGTTTCCTTGTGCTGTAATTGGTTGAGTCAAATCCCCCTTGGCAATGGTTTCTGCTGAGATAACAGCATCTTGTAATGGAGTATTGATACTTTTAGAAAGGACAACCGCAATGGTCGATGCTATTACGGCGGCAGCTCCAATAATAACGATAATTAGTGTGAAGCTTGCATCATATTCTCTTACCGAATCTGAATTGGCCTCATCCGCACCTTCTTGGTTAGCTTTTACAAGTGCCCTCAGTAGACGCACCATATTATCAGCCGCACTATTCATATCAGATACTAAAGCTGAAGCCGCTTCTTTATTACCTTGTATAGATAACGAAGAGACATCGCCTTGTAGTTTATAATAACTTTCTTCTGCTTTTTTAAACTCTTCAAATAAATGCAGTTCGCTATCTAAGTTAATAGTTGATTCGTATTCTGATCGGTATTTTCCTACTTCTTTTTTTATATTTTCAAGTTCGACTAAGGTTGCTTTCTTATCACCTTCATTAGTCTCATTCAGTAATCTTAAAGTAAAAATCCTCACTCGCATTAAATTACTATTCATATCACCTAGGCTTGTAATAGCAGGCAATATATTCGTTTCAATCATCTCAGAATTAGCTCGAATGTCTTTCATAGCTGACATAGTCACACCACCTAGACAAACCAGTAAAAATATAATTATAGTAAAGGCCATCATTAAACGTGACCTGATATTGATTTTCCTTAACATTTCGCCATCCTTTTTAAAGCAAAAAAAACCTTATTACCTTATCACAAAAAACATGTATTTAATCTAGTTTGGAAGTTATTAATGGAATATAAACTTACCAAACTAGATCAACAATATATTTTAAATTAAACCTAAAAAACTAACAGTTAAAATTTATACCTTAAATTTAACCACTAATTCATTTAATTCAATGGCTAATCGAGTTAATTCTGCTGTACTTGCACTAGTTTGGTTTGCACCAACCACTGTTTGCGCAGCCAAATCACTGATCGTCGTGATGTTGCCATCAATTTCTTTCGCAACATTAGACTGCTCCTCTGCTGCACTAGCAATAACACGGTTACTATCACTAATCGCAATAATACGAGCGGTAATCTGCTCCAACGCCTTCGCCGCTTCAGCCGCAACCGTTTGAGCTTGATTGGTTTTTTGGCTCGTGCTTTCCATTGAAGACACGGCTTCATTTGCTGAAAGCTGAACTTGACGAACCATGGTTTCAATTTCACCAGTAGATTCTTGAGTTCGATGAGCAAGACTTCTTACTTCATCCGCCACTACCGCAAAACCTCGGCCTGCTTCACCGGCACGCGCTGCTTCGATTGCTGCGTTTAGAGCTAACAAGTTTGTCTGTTCTGCCACCGCACGAATCACGTCAAGAATCTGACCAATCGATGCAACTTGTTCAGCCAATTGGTTAATCACTCGGGTACTGGTCGTCATTTCTTTATTCATATCAAGAATAACGGCCGTCGTATCACCTACACGCGCTTTACCTTCGGCAGCCAACTTAGCCGAATCTGCTGAAGCCTCAGACGTTTGCTGCGCAGTTCGAGCCACCTCATCTACCGCAGAGCTCATCTGAGTAATAGCAGCTGCAGCTTGTTGGATTTCTTCATTTTGTAACATCAATCCATTCGACGAACTTTCCGTAACCGTATTTAATTCTTCTGCCGCTGATGCTAGCTGACTCGATGAATCACCAATGTGGATAATCGCTTCTCGTAGATTACCCTGCATCGCTTTTAATGCACTGGTTAAACGCGTTAATTCATCATTTCCTTGCGCAGTAATTAACTGCGTAAGATCTCCCTTAGCAATCACTTCTGCCGAAATAACAGCATCATTTAATGGTGCATTGATACTCTTTGATAGTGCTAAAGCAATAGTTATCGCCATAGCTACAGCTATGGCGATAACAACATTAATCAAAATAAAGCCTTCATCATATGATTTTTCAGAGTCCATACTGGCTTCATCTGCGCCTTTTTGATTGGCAACTACGATTTCTTTCAGTAGTCGCACCATACTATCAGCTGCATGATTCATATCTGGCACTAAAACCAATACAGCATCTTTATTTCCTTGCATTGATAAGGAAGAAACATCATCTTGCAATTTATAATAATTTAATTCTGCCTTTTTAAACTCTTCAAACAAGCCACGCTCACTATCTAAATAAATAGTCGCTTCATATTCTGATCGATATTTAGCAACTTCTTTTTTAATATTTTCAAGCGCAGCCAAGGTACTTTTTTTATCTTCTTCACTAGTATCATTCAGCAGTCTTAAGGTAAAAATCCTAACTCGCATCAAGTTACTATTAACATCGCCCAAGCTTGTAATCGCTGGCAAAATATTCGTTTCAATCATTTCTGAATTTGCTCGGATTTTCCCCATAGAAGAGATGGCAACACCTCCCAACAAAACCATCAAAAAAATAACACCCGAAAAAGCTAATAACAGGCGAGACCTAACACTTACATTCCGTAACATTTCTATTCCTCTTAAAATTTCCGTTTTAAAAGCACAACACATTAGAAACAACTAATGAACATTAAGTGCTAAAAGATTAAACAATTACTTTATTCAAATTAAACATATCAAGAAGAAAAAAATAAAAATGTGTAGATTTGTAAACACATAATAAAATAAATCAAATAGAAAACCCCATCAGATAAATAATGTATACTTTTGTAAAAGCGAAATTAATTTAAAATGAATGTTATTTCAATCAGTGATTTTCTAATTTATTCCACAGCATAAAACCAATGTTCTAGTTCAGATTTAGATAAAGGGGGAGAAAATATATAACCTTGAACAACCTCGTAACCCATATTTTTTAGACAAGACAGCTGCTGCTGAGTCTCAACACCTTCTGCTATCGCTACAGCACCTATTTTTTTACTAATAGAAAGCACTACTGCACTAAGCTCTTTAGAAAGCTTATTCGGTAAGTCACTAACAAAAGCTCTATCTAACTTCAATTGAGATACTGGAAACTTCAGAAGCCTTTTTAAATTAGAATATCCTGTACCAAAATCATCTAAGGAAATAATTACGCCAATTGAATGAAGATCATTAATTGCATCAATGAAAAGATCTGATGTCTTTATTTTCTTACTTTCTGTGACTTCAATCACCAAGCTAGAAGCCAAAAGACCAGTCTGATCAAGAAGGGCTTGAATCTCATTTTTTAGGCTAGGATAATTAAAACTGAGAGGGGAGAAATTAACAGCAATCATAGGAATATGAATTCCTCTATCTCGCCATGAAGCTAATTGTAGACATGATTGGCGTAATACCCATAAATCTAATTCAGCAATTAGCCCAAATTCTTCAGCAAGAGCAACGAAGCGATCAGGTGTAACACTTCCAAATTCATCGCTAGTCCATCTAGCTAAGACTTCCACTCCATAAAGACTGTTATCAACAGTATTTATCTGAGGTTGATAGTGCAGCTCTAACAGACTATTTTTCAAATCCGCACTTAACGCCTGAGCCATGCCATAAAATGGATGTGTTTTGCCCTGATCAAATTCTATATACTCGTCCTGGACAAACTCTACATGTTCGTCCTGGATAAGGAGGCTGTAATATTGTTGATTGAATAACTGAAACGCTTCTACCAGCACTTTCACTCTACGAGCTTCGGAGCCATTCGGCATAAATAGAAGCTTGATTTCCTTTCCAGCAATTTTTTTGAATTCACTAAAGCAAAATGTACGTTGATCGGCGTCTAGCCAGAAGCAATCTGACGGAAGAATATCCTCTCTGTGTAAGTCTAATCGAGCATGCTTTACCTTGTCATTACACGAAACAATCAGATCATTACTGTCTAACACAATAAAGCGACTATTCGTTTCTTGTAACTCCTGCCAATCACGCTCAGTATTCAAACTATCCGTTTTCACAAAAAAATCCTTCTACTGCATGCTTCGATTAACACAGATCACCATCAATTATTTGTCTTTTAGACACAAAGGTTCGTCAATATTGCCTATATGGCAAATAGTGTCAAGTGAATTGCCTCACAGGTTTTGCCACATAGGCAAAATTAAACAGATAATCTTGCCATGAACATTGGCCACGTTATTAAAATTTTGCGTATTCAACGTAAGATGACACAAGAACAAATTGCACTGGAGGCTGATATGGCTACCAGTAATGTTTCACGCATTGAAAAAGGCTTAAGGCAACCGTCCCAAAAAGTACTTCAAAAACTAGCTAAAGCACTCAATACCAAGCCATCTGTGCTCTATGCAGCCAGCGAACAGCCAATAACTAATATTTCGGATTTTTTAGAACAAGAAGGGAATGACGAAAAAAAAGAAGAGAACATTAACCAATTGCTGCTCAACCACGATACACAAGTGGCTCTAAAACTATTCAGCGAGCTGACACCAGACAATAAATCTTTGTTATTAGAGCAGTTAAAAACACTGCATAGATGGCAAACAAAACTAGGCCAATGAATATTTAAGAAAATCAAAAGAGCAGTAACTCAACTTTCTATTACTAAGCTCCATAATAAAAAATTGCAAAATAGTGACAAACCGTCCCACCTACAACAAATAAATGCCAAACAAAATGCCCATAGCGCAGACGCGAATCAATCACAAAAAACACCACTCCAAGCGTGTAAAGAACACCTCCCAACACCAACAGCAGCAAACCATTAGGCTCCATCAAGGAAACAAGCGGTTTAATTACGATAAGAATAAGCCAACCCAACACCACATAAAGTGTAGTAGATATAGCTGGATGGGAAGCTTTACCAAATGCCTTAAGACCAACACCAATAAGTGCTAACGTCCAAACAGCTGCAAGCAAAGACCATCCCCATGCGCCTTCCAAAACCCCCAACATAAAAGGTGTATAAGTCCCAGCGATCAATAAGTACACAGCAGAATGGTCAATCACCCGAAAAACGTATTTGGCTTTGCCTCTTGGCATCGCATGATAAAGCGTAGATGCCAAATACAGCAAAATCATAGTGCCGGAGAAAATACTTACCCCAACAACAAAACTCACATCAGCGTAGTCGATTGCACTCAGAATAAGGAATGGGGTACCGACAATAGCAGCCACCAGCCCCAAGCCATGACTGATGCTATTTGCCACTTCCTCACCTAATGACTGCCCTCGATTAGACACAGTCGAAATATACTTCCCCATACTCAAATCCTCCTAAATGCACTTTTAAAAGCATGGAACAAGTGGATCGATTTAACAATGAAAGACAGCGAATAAACTATGCAAACTGCAAGAACATATCAAATATCACTACTTGCTACATATCTGTGGTGCCTGATAATCGAGATTTAATAACTTAAAGTAATTTTCCCCCAAGGCAATATTACGAAAAGCGTTGTCATCTAGATATTGATGTATTCGACTCGTTACTTCCAGCTCCTGCTGATATACCTTAAAGCTATTATCTCGAAAGGCAACAAAGTCAGATCCTGGCAAAATTCGATCCGAATATTGATTTATGAAAGCAACATATTGAGGACGATAAGCAGATTTACTAAAGTAATAGTCCTCCAAAATTCGCCATGAAATATCCAGCATTAAATTGGGATACTGATCTAACAAACGAGACAAGATAGTAATATGCTCAGATGCCTTCATAGATTTTTGCTCATAAGACAAGCCCATGTGCGCCCAGACTATTTTATTCTCAGGGTAAAGTGCTAATGCTTGCTCCATTAAAGGCAAATACAAGGTAGGTGATGCATCGTTTCCGATATCTGAATGAATCGTAATTGGGTAATCTCTGGCTCTTAACTCCGCCATAAAACCAGCCCACTTAGTAATATCTTTCGGCGTTGCTGGCTTATGACGATTATTAAATTGGGCTTGTTTCACCAAATTAACTTCCCCCATCCAATGGAACATACCAGGGTATTCCTTTTCATAAAGCTTCATTAGCTCAATAGTCGGCTCTGGATTAGATAAATCAGTGAAGGTCATCGATAAAGTAAGATGAAGGTCGTCAGGTTTGTATTCCAGCATGTTTGCAGCATTAACGAAATCATTACGAGTCGTCGGAGAAACTGGTGTTCCAGGGCATTTTAGGTAATTAGAACAAGAAGAATTCGCAGGTAACATCTGCCCAATGCCATATACATTGGCAAAACGCACCGTGGTGCGAGACAAGTACTCATTTACCTCGTTAAAAGGAATCGCCCGACCATCAAAAGGTCGGTAATGTAAATGCGTATCCACAACAGAGGTGTAAGGCTCTGTCTCTCTGTCATAACAGGCAGATGTGCCTTTAAAGGAATCCAAAGAGCGATTTGCTGGCGTGTTATCAGAAGAAGCACAACCAGCCGCTAATAAAGAAGCCAAAATGGCGAAAGGAAAACAACAACGCATGACAAACATTCCCTATTAAATACATGATAAATGGCAGACAGCAAGAGACATTACAAAACATCCCTTTCTATGTGTAAACCACTATTCAATGTAAATCATGTTTCAATGTACGCTCTTGTATAGATTAAGAGACCTTTGCAAGATTTCACTCCTTAAAAAGGTCTTAACTAAGCGAGAAACAACAAAAGCCCGCCAAACAAAATACGATACCAGCCAAAAGCTACAAAGGTGAATTTTTCCAAAAACGCCATAAACAGCTTCATAACAACAAAAGCACTTAGAAAAGCCACCACAAAGCCGATCACCAAGGGCATCCATTGCTCGCCGGCAAATTCTTTGTAGTTTGAAAGCAAATCATAACCAGAAGCTGCCATCATCACAGGCAACGCCAATAAGAAAGAAAACTCAGCACTCGCTTTTCGGCTTAAGCCTACAAACAAAGCACCAACAATGGTTGAACCTGCGCGGCTAGTACCAGGAATAAGCGCAAATACTTGCGCAATACCAATCCACAGAGCTTGCTTGAAATTTAAGTTGTCCAAGTTATCGACACTAGGTGATTTATGTTTGATCCATCTCTCTGTCATCAGGAAAATCACACCACCAACAATAAACATGGTCGCCACCACAGAAACCGAAAACATGGCTTTTATTTGGTGACGAAACAAAAAACCAACCATAGCGACAGGTAAAAAAGCTACAAATACTTGGCACCACAAACGGAAATGTTTAAATGTAAAACGCTCTTTATAATTCGCGACAACCGCTAAAATCGCAGCCAGCTGAATAATCACTTCAAACGCTTTATTGCCTTCCGTCTGCTCCATTCCCAACCATTGACTGACAACAATCAGATGCCCTGTTGAAGAGATAGGTAAAAACTCTGTCGCTCCCTCTACCAATCCGAGAATGACACTATGTAGTACATCCATTAAAACCTACCTTCCACTATTTACAACACAATAAAATCAAATGCATAAAAAACTGCGCCAGCAATATAAAGCATCTTAGGTGAAAGAAAAATAAAAAATGATCAATAAGAAATCTTGACCTAGGATCTAAGTCTAAGGTTTATACTAGGAGGAAATAAATAGGAGCAATATATGTATCGCATTGGAGAACTCGCTAAAGCATGTGACATAAACAATGACACATTACGATTTTATGAAAAAAACGCCCTACTCAGCCCTTCAAGTCGATCTGAATCTGGCTACCGCCTTTACACAGAAAAAGACAAAGAAATTCTGCAATTTATTCTGCGCGCAAAAGGGGTCGGATTCACCCTTGCAGAAATCCGTGAACTGCTTTCTATTGAAGTAAACAAAGCTGATAACGCTTGTGCTGATGTAAAAATTCTTGTCGACACCAAACTTGCAGATGTGGAAAGAAAACTTGCAGAACTTACGCGCTTTCAAACTTCACTCAAACGCTTATCTGATGCCTGCTGCGGCGGAGAAGAAAGTGCCGAACATTGCACCATACTCGAAGCACTAGAATCTAATACAGACGATGTTCGACATGAGCATAATCACGATTAGACCAAGAACAAACGCCGCGATTCTTCATCAAAGCGCTTAAGTAAAAAATCAAGAGACACTCGGACTCTCGCTGGCATATAGCGATTACGATGATACAAAGCATGAACAGAGAACTCAGCAGATATCCATTCTGGCAATACAATTTGGAGACGCTTTTCTTGAAGATCCGCCGCCACATCCCAAATAGATTTTAAAGTAATTCCATGACCGTCAATTCCCCTTTGGCGAGCCACAGCGCTGTCATTTGCTACTTTAGTATGTTCCATAGAAACTTTAACGCTCTCTACTTCTTCACCATATTTGAATTGCCAATCATTTATTGGTCCATTGTCTGAGCTCAAGACAATACAGCAAAAAAGCTTTACCTTCATCAGTAAGCCGAAGGCTGCACGTTGTACACTCAAACAATCGAGACGTTTAAAAACCAACGATCAAAACTCATGATCGTTGGTTATTAAGAAGAAACGTTTTACTTTTTAGAACTTGTAAGTAGCAGAGATGTAATGAGAGAAGCCTGAAGATTTAAATCCAGATGAATCTTTAATACCATAAACATCTTTATAAATTTTCAAACCATAACCCAATGCATACTGCTTAGAATGCCAATACAAACCTTGAAACGTCGCTCCACCATCAGTAGCGGTTACATAATCACTATCCATACCAAACTGATAATCCACATAACCTTGATACGCTAAAAATGAACCACCATCAAAGTTCATAATAGGTTTAAACCAGTTTGCCGAAAACTGATAGCCATTCCAACCATTTCGACTACCAAAACTTTGATCATATAAAGCATATAAGTTCATACCTACTTTACCAAACCAAGGCATATCGACGTCCGCACCTAGACCTATAAAGGAATTATTTGTACCATTTTTACCTCCATCTAAACTAAACAGAGTTGATACATAAAGTTCTTGTACTGCACCAAACGACAGATCTTTTCCAGTCATACCATCTAATGAAAAACGAGGCGCTAACTTGAGGAACATCTTGTCATCGTCAGATTTATCATTACTATCGGTTGAGGTCACATTGAATATATCAAGGTACCCATATAGATCAACAACACCTGAACGACCGCCAAATTCCATTTCAAGATAATCATGATTTGATTCGCCTGGTAGCTCGTCAAATGCGTACATCAAATTGAATTGTCGCCAAGAATAATCATTTTTATGAATATCATCTGAATAATCTGCAGCAAATCCTGTGCTAGCAAGAAGCAAAGTAGAAAGACCTAAAAGTGTTTTACTCATCCGTTTCCCCTCAATCAATACTGTGTTTTCAATGTGAATAAAATATGACCTAATGGTCAGAATTATGCATATTACAGTTTTTTAAAGGTGACGCAATTCAATTTAAATATTGTTAAATATAAATTTAAATTGCACAAAAATGGGAAAAGTTGAGCTTTTATTGCACCAAAATGGAATATTAAAAAATAGTATAGAAGACAGCCCCTAAGACCTAAATATCGAAAATTATAAATATTTTATACATTTCAATGCGCAGTTTTAGTGCAACATTCTAAAGCTTTGATTTTTCTCGCTGGACCAGAAAAATCAAAATTCAAGATTATTATCGTGAAGTACGAGCTTATTACGACCTTGTTTTTTAGCAAGATAAAGAGCTTGATCTGCATATTGGTAGATTTGACTGAAGGTAGTTTGTCGCTCTCCTTCATGGTGGTAAAGACCTGTACTGAGTGTGATGTGAATCAAAGCACTATTGTTCACCTTGATCTTAGTTTGCTCAACTGTTTGGCGGATTTCCTCACAAATTTTTATCGCTTCATTTTGTGTCTTATCTAAAAACAGTATGCAGAATTCCTCTCCGCCAAGTCGAGCGACAAAACTAGGAGCAGAAATAGAGTGTTCAAGTATATTGGCGATCACTTTAAGCACTTCATCGCCCGCTGGGTGGCCATACAAATCGTTTATTTTTTTGAAAAAATCTAAATCTAAAATAGCAAAGCCAATTTTTTTTGGTCTATTAAGCAGAGCCGTTTGCGCCTTTTCAGTAATAAAACGTCGATTAGGTAATTGTGTCAAATGGTCTCTATTATTTTGTATGATCAGGATTTCTTTGTGTTGATAAAGACGAATCAACGCAAACAAAAGGGCCGAAACAACCACCAGTATTGTGGCAATCAACCCCCAAATTAAAAACGTAAGCTCAGTCTTTAGACGACGCTCCACATCGGAAGCAGTTTGAATCATATAGTGTAACCCATCATAGGTCAGAGCCAGATCCAACTCTAATTGTGTAAGTTGCTTTACTAGTATGTTTTTTGTACTTTTGTCTTGTTCGAATAACACAATCTGTTGATTTACTGTTGGCAAAATCATATTAACTTCGCTTAGCACTCCTATACTATCGGCATAAACAAAGTCCTCAATTGTACTGTCACGTATCTTTCTATCGATTAGAGGAGATCGATATTGGATTCGTAATATGACTTTTTTTAACCCTTTCACATCAAAAAATGGGCTATCTGTTTCTAAATAGTACAAAGAGCTCTTCAAAAGATGAACATCTTCTTGAGCCTGAGTGATATCAATAGCCAGAGCCGTAAAATTCGAACCAAGCAACTGCCTAGATTGCTGTTGAAAATAAGATACAGCCCAAATACAAAGGCTTAAAAATAGAATAAAAACTAGCCAGATTCTGACTTGTATTTGCTTAATGCTGGTTGTCATCATTGGATTAATATTTCGTTGAGTGCCCAAATCCAGTAGTTCTTACTTTCCGTAAGGTGTGAAGCAAGGCCAACATCAGATGGAATAATTAACAACAAGGGACCTAAATTATTAGGAGAAATAGGCAAACCATTTAAACGTGTCACCATTAGATACTGTTTTCGATCCCTATTTTCTTTTGTAATAAACACTTCGTAGCCATCTATAGCAATAAAGCGCAGCCTTGGCGCATCGTTTAAGCCGTATTGTTTCAACAAATCAATCAGCCAAACACCACTAAAGCGTCCTTGAGGACCATCAAAATGAACCATTTCAGAAGTTTCAAACATAGGCAATGACTCTATATCTGCCATAGAGATCAAGACTTCTTGGCCAGGCATTCCTAAAGTAAGCACAGGCGATATATCAGAAGATGGGGGAAAATCACTAGAATGGACTTCTACTGAATAAGCTGGGATGGTTAAAAACGAAGACAATACCAGTATCAAAAATTGCCGAATAGAACAGAAGTTGATGACTTTATAGGCTTTTGTTTTGAACAAGACACAACTCAAAAAAAATTTCATAAATCCCCTTCTGAGTTTGCATCACTTGATGACGATGTCATTGAACGAATGTATATAGTACTGTTTTTTTCATCCTTATCCTGTTTCGTATCGTAATTTTTTGTCTAGGTTTTTAAAGCATGAGTATCTAATGCAACTAGCGAGGAGCATTCCGATATAGCAATAAGACCTCTGGAACTTGTATAAAGACAACTCTGTTAAGCACCAACAACTACACGATTTCGACCTTGCTCTTTAGCTTTGTAGAGAGCGGCGTCGGCACGGTTAAGCACTTGCTCATAATGACTATCATCTATTTTATACATGGCGACACCAAAACTCGCCGTAACATAAAGTCCTTCGCTCATCTCTTCTTTTTCAAGTGCTTCGCGAATCATTTCGGCTATGTTTTTTGCTTCGTCAGCATTCATATTTGGTAACAACACAGTAAATTCCTCACCGCCAAATCGAGCGACAATACCTTTGTCTCCAACTTGCACGGTAAGCAATTTTGCGATTTTTTGCAGCACCAAATCTCCCACAGTGTGACCGAAAGAATCATTTACTCTTTTGAAATGGTCAGCATCTGTCATAATCACTGCAAAAGGACATTTTGACTCTTGTGCTTGGCGATACTCTTTATGCAACGCCTCATCTAAAGCCAAACGATTATAGATGTGTGTTAGTGGATCTTTACGAGCAATCGCTTCTAGAGACCGATTACTGGCTTCTAACTCTGCCGTTCTATTTTTTACTTTTGTCTCTAGCATGACATTCATCTGCATCAAAGACTGCTCTCTCATCAATAAAGAAGACATCATTTCCTGCAAAGAACGACTTAAGCTTGCCACTTCTATCAACTTACTATCCGATTGAAAAGTTACCTTTCTATCTCCCTGTTGAATACTCTTTGCTGTCAGCGCTAATCGCTCCAATGGACGACTTAATGTGCCCGCAAATTGATAGGCAAGCAGCATACAAAGCAATGTCGCAAACACACCAAAAAAAAGTAACAACTTATGAACTTCATTTACTGCTGACATAGCAATAGACAATGGCTGACGTACAACGATTTGCCAAGCAAGATCTGTTGATTCAGGAGAACGTACCGAAACTAAACTGGTTAGGTATTCTTTGTCATCCTGCCAAAGCAACGATTTAAATTGGCCATCTTTAGGCAGTGTTTTTGGTACTTCAATATCATTAGGAAAATGATAGTCTGGATATAAAACTCTGTGCTCATTATCGATAATAAAGATATCGATATTTTTTCGTTTCGAAGCATCGGTCAAAGAAGATAACAAAACCTCTTTAACCCAAGCCCAATCTGCATGAGTCGCGACTACGCCTTTCAACTCACCACTTTCACCTATTACAGGAGCGGCAAAATCGACAAAACGAATTGGCGAGCCATCCTTAGTCTTAGGCAGCAAGTTTTCAAGCAATAACGCTTTATGCACATTACCAATAAAAGGACCTGATCGACCACTAATGAACCAAGGTCGCTGACTGACATCTGCCTCTTTCAATACTCCATTACTTGACGCTAAAACCACTCCATCAACATTAGCAAAACCAATCCAAGCATAATCCTTGTAGGAGCTTTTAATTTGATCAATAGCGTACTGCAATCCGCTTAAGTCTTGAGTTTCATATAAGGAAGTACGCTTACTAAGCAGGACAACCTCACGTTCACGCTCCATTAAATTAGCCGACAACATATTTGAAATAGATTGACTAAGATTTACCAGAGATTCACCGCTGGCTGTTGCAAGTCGACTAGAAGTCAGTTGATAGAAAGAGGTAATCAGCACCAAACTTAGAGAAAGCAACAAACCGCCAGATAATAGAGTAATGCGTTTTCTAAAAGTATCGAAACCTCTTAACATGATTTGGTAGGCCTATTTATAATAGTGAAAAGTAAACAGCATATTTCACTATTATAGTAACAGTCCCTACTTTCACTTTATACGCATAATTAAAACCATCCCTAAGCATTCAAAACAATTGCTAATGCATACAGCAAAACGTAATTCTATGGCAATTGACGGCTAAGTATGACGATCCGTTGTTGCAACTCTTCAATTTCATCCATCAACTCAAGGCTTAAAGCCACACCTGATAGGTTTAATTCCAACCCATTCATCAGACGTTGCGCCCGCTGCAATCGAACTAATGCATGGCTATTAAAATACCAAATAGATTCCGTTGATTGCTCAATTGGTTCAACTGGTTCAACTGTTTCAACTGGTTCAACTGGTTCAACTGGTTCCACGATACCGTATTCGATCATTTCAATTATGATGTCTACGTGAATATCACATCGTTCACAGACCTCTTCTAGAGTAAATAACACATGCTCATGTTGAGATTCAATGACCACTATCTCTGATTTAGACATCCTCTACCTCTCGAATACGTGGCGTGGGTTAAACTCCGACTCACACTCAGATAATTGTTGATAAAGCGCTTCTGCTTTATTGCTGTGTACTTTTGGTAAACTCACTTGTAAGGTCACAACCTGATCACCAGTGACGTCACCAGCTTTACCAACCAACCCCTTGCCTTTTATACGGAGTTTATTACCACTGGACGCCCCTTTAGGAATTTTTAATTTCACTTTACCGCTAAGTGTCGGGGCTTCCACATTAGCCCCCAAAGCAGCTTCCCAACAAGTAATAGGCAAAGTAAGTAAAATATTTTTGCCATCAACCGCAAAGTAAGGATGCGGCGCGAATTCAATTTCAAGTAATAAGTCCCCTGCTTTTCCGTCGCCAATGCCCGCTTCGCCTTGCCCCGACAAACGAATATGCTGTCCCTGGATAACACCTGCAGGGATCTTTACATTTAAAGTTTTATCTCGCTGCCTTATAAAACCGTTTTGGTCTGGCTCGGAAACTCGCAAAGATAATTGTCGTTGACAACCAAGATGTGCTTCCTCCAAAAATAAAGCAATTTTATGATGTATATCGCGGCCTCGTTGATTGTTCGAGCGCTGGAAATCATCCGCTTGACGAAACCCTCCGCCTCCGCCACTCGCTCCAAAAATAGAATCGAAAAAGTCACTAAAATCTGCGTTACTACTTTGATTATGGGATCTTTGGCCTGCATGAGTTGATTGCCAATCAGGTGGTGGCTGGAAACCACCATCAGCTCGACGAGAACCTTGCTTACGCAACATATCGTATTCAGCACGCTTTTCTGGATCCTTTAAAACGGTATAGGCTTCGCCTACCTCTTTGAATTTCTGCTCAGCATTAGCTTCTTTACTGACATCGGGATGATATTTTCTAGCAAGTTTTCGATAACTTGCTTTTATCGCAGAAGCATCGGCATTTTCAGCGACACCCAGAATCTTATAATAATCTTTAAATTCCATGCAGCTTCACTTCCATCGTAATCGACCTCGCTTACAAGCTCGTTCGTTAAATGTATTTTTGTCTTCTATCATCATAGACTCTTTAACAGCAATAGCGGCTTAAATTTCAAAAAAAATTGATATAAATCTAGATATGCGAAGTAAAAATATAAGGAAAAGAAAAAATCCATAACATATAAATGAGAACTACAAACCAAAAAACTGATAATACTTATAGAAAAATAAGATAAATAAAATTACAAAACAACGTTTCATTTTTAAATTTACATCAAAAATATAAATCTTAAATAAAACCATCTTATTGCTAAAAATTGAAATCAATAAAAATTATAAATTTAATAGCTATCATTAATTTAAAATGAGGAAATATTAATTAAATTAATTATTGAAATATTAAAAGATTAAGAATATATTAAATAAGTATTTAAAATACCATAAAGGTAGAGATTATGGATGTTGAAATAGAAATCAATAAAAAAATCAACTACTTAGATCATAAAAAGCAAAGTCCTCTACTCTATGAAGCTGTCGATTACAATTTATTACTTGTGAATTATAAAACATTAAATGTAATTACCAACCATGAACTTTTAAGTCAGTTCATGCAGAAAAATGGACAGCAGGGGCTTGTTATTTTTGATGTACCTAAGAATGCAGATTTTTCTGATTTAAAATCATGGCCAAACTTGAAAGGTATATTTTTTGAATATGCAGATAAAACTCTTTTCGAACAAGGTTTTAAAGCAATCGAACAAGGTGAATTGTGGTTTCCAAGACCAATAACTGATTGCTGGACTCGACAAATGCTTGAAGAAGAGCAACACACCACATTACGAACAAATAATTTAACTAGAAAAGAAATAAAAGTATTAAAATTATTATACTCTGGTTTAGAATATACCGCCATTGCTGATAGCCTATTTATAAGTGAAGCAACCGTGCGTGTTCATTTACATAAAATCTATCAAAAAATTGAAGTTAAAAATAAGCAGCAAGCTAGGCTTTGGTGTAAATCGAATTTTAATAAAATCAATAGTTAAGAGGACTTATCTGAAATCTAAGAATATCTGTATATTCACCTGCAGCTTGATTTTTGAAGTCATCTAACTGCATTTTCAAACTTATAAAGAAATCATTTCTTTTGTTATAAGAAAAAACCCTGCTATAATTTTGTTTCAAATCCACCCATTCCCCATCTAAATTAATAAGATAGCCAACAGTATATCTAGTTTTATAAACATTGTGCCTTAACTCACCTCTATTCTCCGAAAGAACTGTCAATTTAACATCCGTATTCGTTATAACCTTAAAACTAGGCAACATGCTATATTCTTTTCTTGGTATTAATTCTCCCAAATAGACATTACTGCTATGTGAATTATAGCCAAGAATTGACATACTCGCACGGGCAATTATATCTTCCTGAATTTCAAAATATTTTTCATCTAGTAAAGCATCATTCTCATCAAACAATTTTATAATTAAATTATCTGTGTATACTCCAGCTTTAACTATTGTACCAACAGGAATAAACAAATTAATATCTGCTACAGAATCAATAAATATAAAGCGAGCTCTTGATGGAAAAATTAAGCTCTGACTATTATTTTTAATATGGTAATTAATAGACTGAAATTGTCCTTTTAATTGATATTGATTTTCTGTTGTTAGTATCATATAAGCATTACAGTTATTATCATTAACTAAATTTATGCGCAATTCTTTTCTTGCCGGACTCGGTTTTGATGAGTAATAACTTTCAAAGTCATCATATATATGTCTTATTTCTCCAATCTTTGCATCACATTGAGCAATAACATATTGAGGTAACATAAGAAAAATTATAAAGCTAAAAATGAGTCTTATCTTATTAATGCACATGAATTACCCCTTTCCTTTGTAACTGCTCATTTTCTTTAACATTGATAAAAAATTTAGACTGTCTATCGTTATTTAAGGTGATTTCATACTGACAGGGCATAAGACCAGTCAATGCAAATTTTCCTTTTTTATTGGTAAAAAAATCTATCTCTGTTTTTTTACTATCTGTAGTACAAACAGCTGTTCCAACTTGTAACGCTAATGGTACATCTTGCTCATCAAGCAACGTTGCAATAACAGAAATATTCGCTTCCGTACCTATTACGGCTTGATGTCCACTTCGGTAGGATGGATAAAAAGAAATAACACCAGATCCAATATCGTACCCTGGAGCTAAATCATTCACATCAACACTTACTGTTGAACGGCTATATGAATTAATATCATTTAGCAATATGGTGGAAAAATCTTCATTACTTGCTCGATACTGATTATCGTATTTTCCTAAAGTAATTTTTTTACCTTCTAGGCTTGAGTGGGCTTTAACTAAAGCAAAGCTATCATATATAGGTTTGCCTACCGCCCAATCGCCTCCGGCAAAAGCAATGCTAGAAGAAAAACTAAAGCGAGTTTGATAGTCGGCTGATTGCGAATTAAGTTCCTGATAGGAACTAGTGTGATCAACACTAGTTAAAAAACGATTCGCATTATATTGTGCATACAGATCAAATTCGGCTTCATCTTGATCATTTTTTTCCGCTCCAACTCGGTAATTGAATGAATCCACATAACGACGATTACTGTCTTGCGTGAATTCTAGACGTGTTTTTTTTCCGCCAGATTGTTGAGAAAGTCTTGCACTTTGAGTATTTGAGAATTTATATAATAAAGAGAGTTTTGCCCGCCAACCCTCTTTGCCACTATTTTCCTCCCATTGTCCGCCAAAATTATATCGCCATTGACCATTATCAAAATCGTGGGAAAAGCTAGCACCTATCGTTTTATCAACACCTTCTTCTCCATATGTTGTAGAAGCATTAACAAATAAATAAGTTTGAAAATTAGGGGTATTAAAATAACTATAATTTGCTTGAAAAATATGTTCTCGCCGGTGAAAATCGTTGTTTTGGTCAGGCCTATAACCTAATGACAAATAATCCTGACTAGAATGTTCATAACCCACACTAAAACTTCTATGCTCAATGCTGGGATCGGTAAAAGTGTTAAATACAATTCGATAAGTACTACCATTTAGCTCATCACTAATACTCCACGAATTTTCAAATGCAAACTGACCAATCTTTGTCGCTACAATATTTTTAAATCCAACTTGTTGTACGTATTCATCAGCTTGAGCATTCATACCAGCGGTCCATGCAGTCGTGATTCCATAATCAAGATAGCCACTTATAAGAGGATCGTCATAGTTATATTTTTTTTCTTCGCTTACTTCTGAAGGGACGCCAAAAAAAAGTTCATATTTCAAATCATCCTCAGCAAATAAATTTAGTCCTGTGGTCACATCAAAGTTAATGATACTAACCTTGCCTACATTATCCGTAATTCTTAAAATAATATTGTTATTACCTTCCTTAATTGGAATATCATCTAGAAGGTATATTCCAGAATCTAAATTCAACCGTTGTATTACTTGATCATCTAAAATAACCTCAACTGATGATGGATTATCTAAAGTAAAACTCCTTGAAGCACTTGGACGAACAACATCATCTGAAACAAGAGAATAATTATGAGATAAGGCGACACCAAAAATGCTCGATGAGGATTGAAAATAGCTACCTGTTGTATTTTTATCCCCTAGTGTTACTCTCAGCCCACTGTCAGGAATATCATGGACTAAGCGAGTACCTAGTCTTTTAAAAATTGGACCATTTTCACTTTTTTCAGAATCATATTCAGCTTCATTTTCTAAAACCCATTTTTTGATATTCACAACCATTTCGGTACGAATGGCTGACTGTTCATTATTTCCAGTAGAAGAGAAGCCATCTTGATAAAAATAGCTTGAATACACATTCATATAGCCACTAAAATTAGATTCATGTAACGGATCAAGTGGTCTTGCATTTAACTTAAGACTTAAAAATTGTGGTTTTATTAAGTTAGACGGAACAGAAATTTCTAGACTAAAATCACTCAAATCAAAAACAAAGGCTAATCCATAGATTTCAAGTTCTTTTGTAGAAATCAATTGATTCTGAACATTTTTAGAGATTTCTACGAGACTTTCAGAATACAAAAAACGTTCAAAAATTGCTTCAACCTCATTCCAATGTAGTAGTAGACTATCTTCTGGCGTGACAGTTAGTGTTAATTTTCCGATCGCATTTTTATTCATCTCAGCCTCCACACTTAATTCAATATTACGTTTTGTTGGATTGATTTTTGAGTGCGCTGGCAACGTAATAAGTACTAAAAAACACACAAAAATCAAATGTCGCATTTTATTTAAATAACTCTATATGCAATTTTTTTGAATTTGAATTAGCAACAAAAAAATCAAGAGGAACCCTAATAAAAGCTGAGCTTAAAGGAGGAAAAAAAACATCATACCCTTGTGATTTTAATTGATCTTTATAATACATCTCTCTTTTCACTCCATTATAAAATATTGACATATCATAATCACTTAACCGAGAGGCTCCATCACCATTATTAACGACTTTTGCTACTATAGAGTCCTGATCTAAAGTAATATTTTCAATATTCAGGTTTGGAAGCATCTGTAATTGATCAATATGCACAATGAGATTAATATTGAGTAAAACAGTTAGCTTTGATTGCTTTTCTTCTGGTTCATTTTTCACCGACTGCTCGATCAAACTGACTTGATATGTTTTATCAGTTTTCGGCACAGCCTCGCCCAACCAACGAAATTGAATCCGCTGATTTTTACCTGATTTCAAATATAATAGCGGAGGAAAAACCCATAAAGGAGAATCTTCCAAAGGTATGAGACTCGGCTCTGATAGACCTAAAGGGTCAAATCTAACTTCATAAACTTGAATTTCAAATGCCACATCTCTAGAAAGATCGTTGTATATTGTGCTAGAAGGAATTTGTGATGTTTCAAATGGTGAAAATGTAATTACCATTGGAGCAACTTCTATAGCATAAATGGGTGATATCATGGATAAAGATATAAATAGAAAAACCTTTATAAAATTACACATTATAAGATCACTTCCAGATCACTTTTTTTCGCATTAAATTTCGAAGGAATTTTTATAAATACCTTACGACTAGAATTTGGTAACAAAAACTTCCCATCTAATGCTCGACTTAAATCTTGCCCCTCCAACTTATAAACTTGACCTTTATTTTTAACTATCCATTTCGCCTGAGAAAGACGAATAAATTTATTACCTTTATTTTCTAAGAATACACTCCATGTTTCTTTATCTACTTGCTCTTTATTTTTTATTACTAAATTAGATTTGGCATTATTTGGGACAACATTAAGTAATGTTTTAAAGCTAAGCGCCATACCTATACCTGATCCATCTATTTCACCAAGGTCAACGGTAACTTGGTTGATCGCAATTCGATAAGACTTAGACTCTGATAAAACTGGCTCCCCTATGTACCTTATAATTACAGACTGAGTCTTTCCTGGTGGAATAATAGTTGTCAAAGGTATAATCAAAAAATCATCATCATTTGGACGAAGTTCTTCTTTTCCATTTTTATTCACTAATAAATCTAGTGCAAATATCTCTACTGTTAAAGATTTATCTGAATTATTCAAAACACGTATAGTTTGCTGAGACTGACTTCCTGTAGGTTGTATTTCAGATACCATAGGCTGTACCTGAAAAGCGAATATAGGAAGAGAACTAAAAATAAAAAGAAAAAATATAATATATCGCATAATCTTTTTCCTAATTAAAAAAAGGCAGTAATATACTGCCTTTTTTTGTTTTTTCTTAGTTAGCTGTGATTGATAACATTAGTTGATCTGTATAATTACCAGCGAAGGTTGGAGTCTGGGTAACAGTCATAAAAATGTTACCTGAGTTATAACCTGCCGCCAAAGCTGCTGAGCCATTTTTACTTTGTGATTCTTTCAAATCATTCACACCAGTAGTTGCATTCAAAGTGAAGTCATATGGACCTGCTTTAAACTGCGCAGTGTAACCAACACCAGTACCATCTTGGCCATCGACAGTTTGCATATGACCTTCAGACGATGTGAGAGTAACCGTTGCTCCATCGTAGTCATTGCATTTCAAACTAGTAATTGGAAGCTGAAACGTCGCACCTTGTGTTAGTTGAGAGAAATGCACTGACGTAGCTGAGGTAGCTACTTCACAAACTGAAGGGACTGAACCGCCCACATCAAGATTGCCTGCTAACACTGCGCCAGATGACAAAGTTGCAATTGCTGATAATACGATTAACTTTTTCATTGTAATATTCCTTCAATAATGTGGATTAGATTTAAAAATTAATGTCTACCAAACTCCACCAGAAACAGCAGATGGAGTCATTTCTATGCGAATTACATCCTGATAATCTCCCGCATAAGTTAATGGCTCAACCAGTTCAAGTTGTAACTTTGCCATGCTTTTAAATAAAATATCTCCAACGTTTATATACTGTGTCGTTTTAAGAAGATGAGAAGAATAAGTTTCACTTTTTCCCAAATTTTCAATAGACCAAGTAACGTTATAGCTATTTATTTGAGTACTATGCTGGTAACTTAAGCCACCATTTTCGGACTGCATTGATACTCGCATAGGTGAATTACAATCAATCACCAATTCGGTACTAGCGTAACCTTTAGATGATATTGTTAGATTATTATTTAATGCGGTGAATTCACACTTCGAAGGAATATAACCGACCAAAGTCAAGTTAACGTCACTGCTACAAAAAGCGTCAAACGTACAAGCAAATAATAAGTACCCAACTCGTTTTATCATCTTTTCTTTTTCCTTGGGTTATCTCGCTAACACAACCAAGATCCTAGATAAAAAAAACCGTTTAGTTAGTTTCTATTTGCTTATCAAGGTTGCATTCATTCGTTTATCCGCTTTGAAGACGCATACATTTTAAGTAAACACTCAATCTAATTTGCGATTTTAAAAATAAACTTCACCATCTAAAAACAATAAAATTCCTATTAAATCTAACGACTTACAAAAAATTTACTTTTTATTACAGAAGTAAACACCTGATAAACAAAATCTCACAAAAAGGATTAACTGCTTCTAAAAAATAATTAAACATTACTAAAAAATAACTTAAGGTAAATATTTCTTAAGATCTTATGACAAAACACTGACAGTTAGTCTCTACCTAGCTGTGCCTCAATAGCCATGAATAAAAAATGGAAAGCCACTCATGTAGAAAAGAACAACACTAGAAACTATTTTATGATCAATACAGCTCAATTCTTCTATCTTATTCAGACTTGTATCCGTATTGTGTCGACGATGAAAAAATGCAGGCATAAAAAAAGGCTAATTGAGTTTCCCCAATTAACCTTTTTTTATCTGAATAGAAAAAGTGTTTTCTACACTATTTTTGCTTTTGTTGGCTTGATGTTTAACTTGTCTTCTTCAATCTGGTCTAACTCGGGGTCACCTTTCCCTTTCGAGATTTTGATCACATAACCAGTCACTAATAACATCACAACGATGCCAATGATAGTTGATAGTTGCATTGGCAAACCAAAGCCTAATGTACTGTTATTCAGGATAAATGTTGTACATACCGCCGTCATAAACATCGCAGGAATAGTCGAAATCCAATGCAATTTATTGAAACGTAATAAGTATGCAGAAGCCGTCCACAACATCATCACAGCAGTCATTTGATTAGCAAAACCGAAATAACGCCAAATCACTGCAAAATCGACTTGAGTCAACACGCCACCAACTATGAATAAAGGCATAGCCATCAACAAACGACTTTTCAGTGTTTTTTGTTCCATATTGAAGTATTCAGCCAAAATCAAACGACTAGAACGAAATGCTGTATCACCAGAAGTGATTGGCAAAATAACTACGCCTAAGAAAGCAATGATACCGCCAAAAGTCCCAAGTAAACCAAAGGACGATGTGTACACCACATTGCCAGGACCGCCGTCAGCAACAGCGTCACCCAAAGATCCCATAGAACCAAAAAATGACAAGGCAATCGCACACCAAATTAAAGCAATCACACCTTCACCTATCATGGCACCAAAGAAGACGAAGCGTCCGTTTCTTTCATTCTCTAAACAGCGTGCCATTAATGGTGATTGAGTGGCATGAAAACCAGACACAGCACCGCAAGCAATAGTAATAAACAACGCAGGCCAAAGAGGTAAATTGTTTGGATTCATGTTAGTGAACATATCGCTAAACTGATAATCCGCTAAAATAGAATGTCCAGAAGAGAGCCCAATCGCCCCGATCAAACCAACAGACATGAAAATCAATAGCGCACCAAAGAAAGGATAAAAACGGCCTATAATTTTATCGATCGGTACAATCGTGGCTAAAATATAATAAGCGAAAATGATCGCGACCATAGCTCCCATAGAAACCGTAGTGCTTGTTTGTTCATTCACTAAATTAGTAATCATGCTGGCTGGAGCGGATACAAATACCACACCAACAAGCAGTAACAGCACAATTGCAAACACATTCATAAAATGTTTTGCACCTTTCCCCAAATAACGACCAGTAATAGATGGGACAGAAGCACCACCATTACGAATAGAAAGCATTCCTGAGAAATAATCATGAACAGCGCCGGCAAAGATACAACCTAAAACAATCCAGAGCATTGCTGCAGGACCATATAAAGCCCCCATGATAGGGCCAAAAATTGGTCCTACACCAGCAATGTTCAATAGCTGTACTAAGTAGATTTTTTTCTTAGACATTGGCACGTAATCCACACCGTCACGCTTAGAAAAAGCAGGCGTAGTACGATTTTCTTTGATACCGAATACTTTCTCGACAAAAGTACCGTAAATGAAGTAACCCGCAATAAGCGCAGCTACACAGAAAAGAAACATCATCATATTATTATTTTCCCATTCAATGATTGTTTTTATAAGTGTGGTCACGAAGATAAATGCACTTCCAAAAACAAGCATCTGAGCTTTCACTCAGTGGCAAAATATCAAGTTAAGAGGTCATAGGGAGAATTGAACGGTATTCACGATGAGTAAATGGTTATGGTCACGCCTCTAGTAGATACCAAGCATTTGCTTCAATAGCTTCAAATAACGACGGCTAACTGGCGCGATACTTCCACTGAGAGTAACCACTTCAGCAAGCCCATTATCGAGCAATTGAATCTCTTTTATCGCCTTGGCATTGATAAGATATTGGCGGTGACAACGCAGTAATTCGGTCTTTTCTTCTAATGTTTTCAAGGTAAGCTGGCTGCTTGCCGTCTGTTGCGCCGTTTTAACATGAACACCAGAAAGATCACTGTAAGCCATTTCGATATCGTGTAGAGGAATAATCATGATTCGATTATGTCCAATACAAGGCACTTGCTGAAGCTGCGTTGGCATTAGAGCATCAATTTGTGCCTGAGTATGGGGGGCTTCTAGATTATGCCTAACTTTTAACAGCCTATTAAGGCTTTTATGAAGGCGCTTGGGATCCACTGGTTTAAGCAAGTAGTCAAACGCATTATCTTCAAACGCCTGAACAGCGTATTGGTCAAAGGCCGTAACAAAAACCACATGAGGCATGGTTTCAGGGTCAAGCATACCGATAAGCTCAATACCACTAAGCTGCGGCATTTGAATGTCCAAAAAGACGACTTCCGGCTTTAGAGTATTAATAAGCTTAAGCCCTTCGATAGCATTACTAGCTTGAGCAATAACCTCTACTTCTCCCGATTCCTGAAGTAATTCGGTCAGCTCTTCTCGTGCAAAAAGCTCATCATCTATTACGATTGCCGTTAACATAACTATATTTTCTCGACTGTTATTGGTTATATCCGATATCTACTCGATGACTGGAATTAGAAAACGCATTCTTGTCCATTGCCCTTCATCACACTCTGTTTTCAATTCCGCCGCATCACCAAAATAATGCGTAAGACGCTTAGCCACAATATCCATACCTAAGCCGGTATCATCAGCAGGTATTGGTACAAATCGCCCGGCATTGTCCTCAACAAATATGTCATAACCTAATGCATTTCGTTGACTATATATTCGAATTCGTCCGCCTTCTAATAGGGTGCTAATGCCATGTTTGATTGCATTTTCAACAAGAGGTTGCAGTGTAAAACTAGGCAACATTCTATTCAGTAATTCATCATGAATATCAATTTCTACCTCAAGTCGATCGGTGAAACGCGCTTTCTCAATTGTCAGATATGCATTCACATGGGCAAGCTCATCTTTAAACATTACTGTCTCGATATTTTGTTTAAGATTGCTCCTAAAGAAATGCGAAAGATGCTGAATGAGTTCCCGCGCCTTATTAGGGTCTCGACGAATAACCGCACTAATGGTATTCAGCGCATTAAATAAAAAGTGAGGATTGACTTGCGCTTGCAACAACTTGATTTCTGCTTGAGTTAACAGTGTTTGCTGCTGCTGAAAGTCACCATATAAAATTTGGCTCGATAATAATTGCCCGATGCCCTCTCCCATAGAGCGATTAATATTGGACAACAGCTTGCGCTTTGGTTCATAGAGCTTAATGGTACCGACAACTTTTTTACCAGCCCGCAAGGGAATAACAAGAACCGAACCAAGTTTACAGCTGTCTGAAATAGAACATCGATATGGCGACTCACTACCACCTAAATACACTACCCGATTCTCTTCCATGGCTTGTAAGGTATATTTAGAAGAAATGGGAGTATTGGGCTTATGGTGGTCTTCTCCAATGCCGATAAACGCCAACGTTTTTTCGTTATCTGTTACCGCTACCGCACCAACATTGGTTTCTTCATAAATAATACGTGCAATTTTTTCAGCACTGCTCGCATCAAAGCCAGAACTCCATAACCCAACGCTACGTTCCGCAATCGTTAAAGCCCGTTGTGAAAAAACCGCAGAATAGCGCTCAAAAATAGTTTTCTTATCTTGAAGAATACTAACAAACAACGCGGCACCAATGCAGTTGGCAATTATCATTGGCATAGCGATCTCAGACACTAACGCATAGGCTTGATCAAACGGTTTAGCAACGGCAACAATAATAAGCATCTGACTAACTTCCGCCACAAAAGTCACCGCGAGAACAACCAAAGGGTTAAATAACTGATCAGATTTATCTTTTCGCACAAAATACAGATGCATTAAGCCACCAATTACCCCCTCTGCGGTGGTAGAAATTGCACAAGCAACATCGGTAAAACCGCCCAAACTGTAACGGTGCATACCACCCGTTAAGCCAACAGCAAAACCAACAACAGGGCCACCAAGTAAGCCACCGATCACAGCTCCAATCGCACGTGTATTAGCAATAGCATCATTAATAGCTAGCCCAAAGTATGTCCCCATAATGCAGAACAATGAAAATAAGACGTAACAACTAAATTTATGAGATCGCTGCGAGGAAACATTCAGCAAAGGTAGAAAAATCGGAGTCTTACTCAACATGTAAGCCAAGACAAGATACACACTCATCTGCTGCAACAACGAAAGAATTAAATGCATAAAACGATACTTTTAAAAACGAAGACATCAAGAAAATAGAGACTCAATTTACCCGTCTCCCCCTATCGGAACAAGAAAAGAGTCTGCGACAAAGCCAACAATGCATAACAAATTCTCTATCTTTTGAGATTTAGTCCTTTAAAAAACCGATTTGATTTTACTCTGCCCCCCTCTATCACCGATAATTCCCGCTAATGACTCACCCCAGCCGATGAAAGGTTTTGGTAGAGCAACTCGCATCTAAAGTGGAAACCCTATTCAATGGAAATCAAAGTTAATTTTCTCGACAATCTAAGACTTGAAGCCAAGTTTGACGATTTTACCGTTATCACCGATCAACCGATCCGCTACAAAGGCGATGGTTCTGCACCAAGTCCATTTGATTACTTTCTAGCGTCTTCGGCTTTGTGTGCGGCGTATTTTGTGAAGGTCTACTGCAAGGCTCGTGATATCTCAACGGACAACATCCGTTTGTCGCAGAACAACATTGTCGATCCAGAAGATCGCTACAACCAGATTTTTCAAATTCAAGTCGAATTACCAGACGACATTTCGGACAAAGATCGCGAAGGCATCTTGCGTTCTATTGATCGTTGCACCGTAAAGAAAGTGGTACAAACTGGCCCAGAATTCAAAATTGAAACCGTTGAAAACCTAGACGCAGACGCTAACGCCATGTTGATGGGCCAACCTGATGGCGCGACGAGCACAGTGATTCTTGGTAAAGACTTACCACTAGAGCAAACCATTGCCAACATGACAGCCATGCTAGCTGATCTTGGCATGAAGATTGAGATTTCCTCATGGCGCAACATAGTGCCTAACGTTTGGTCTTTGCATATTCGTGACGCGGCGTCGCCTATGTGTTTTACCAACGGCAAAGGTGCATCCAAGGAAAGCGCACTGTGTTCTGCTCTTGGTGAGTTTATCGAGCGCTTAAACAACAACTTTTTTTACAATGACCAATTCTTTGGCACTGAAATCGCCAACAGCGAGTTCGTGCATTACCCCAATGAAAAATGGTTTGCATTAACAGAGGACGATTCCTTACCAGAAGGCATCTTGGATGATTACTGCCTAGAGATTTATAACCCAGATAATGAGTTGTTTGGCTCGCACTTGATCGACACCAACTCAGGTAATAAAGCCCGCGGCATTTGTACGATTCCTTATACACGCAAATCCGATGGCGAAACGGTTTACTTCCCGTCAAACCTCATCGAAAACTTGTTCCTAAGCAACGGCATGAGCGCAGGCAATAATCAACAAGAAGCACAAGTGCAATGTTTGTCGGAAATTCTAGAACGCGCCGTTAAACGCCAAATAATCGAAGACGAAATTGTCTTGCCAGATGTGCCAATGGAAGTGTTGGAGAAATACCCAAGCATCCTTGCTGGCATCAAGGTATTAGAAGAACAAGGTTTTCCTATCGTAGTGAAAGACGCCTCTCTTGGCGGTCAATTCCCAGTGATGAACGTCACTCTAATGAATCCGAAAACTGGCGGTGTGTTTGCTTCTTTTGGTGCGCATCCAAGTCTTGAAGTGGCGTTAGAACGTAGCTTAACCGAGCTGATGCAAGGTCGTAGCTTTGAAGGTTTGAACGATGTACCAAAACCTACGTTTAATAGCATGGCGGTCACAGAGCCAGAAAACTTCGTTGAACATTTTATTGACTCAACCGGTGTCATTTCTTGGCGCTTCTTCAGCGATAAGCACGATTATGATTTCTGCGAGTGGGATTTTTCTGGCACCAATGAAGAAGAAGCCAACGCTATGTTCGGCATCTTGGAAGAGTTAGGCAAAGAAGTGTATGTGGCTGAATTAACTGATTTAGGTGCATCGGCTTGTCGTATTTTGGTACCAGATTATTCCGAAGTGTATCCAGTGGAAGACTTGGTGTGGGACAACACAAACAAGGCTTTGGATTATCGTGAAGATATCTTGAACCTACATTCTTTGAGCGATAAGCAACTGACCAACCTAGTGAATCGTTTAGAAGACAGCCAGCTAGATAACTACACAGACATTCCTACTTTGATTGGTATCGTATTTGATGAAAATACCGTCTGGGGTCAGCTGACCATCATGGAACTGAAAATCCTAATCTATTTGGCCCTTGGTGCTCACGAAGAGGCGTTAGAACTAGTCGGTGAATTCCTACAGTTCAACGACAACACAGCCAAACGCGGTCTATTCTATCAAGCCATGAACTGTGTACTAGAAGTAACGCTAGACGAAGAATTAGAGCTTGACGACTTTATCCATAACTTCAGCCGTATGTTTGGCAAAGACGTTATTGAAAACGTTGTCGGTTCTGTCTCAGGCGATGTACGTTTTTATGGCCTCACTAAAACCAGTATGCAGCTTGAAGGCATCGAACCGCATTTACGCCTCATTGAAAGCTACAAAAAACTGCATCAAGCACGTAAAGCCAACGCAGCTAAATAGCCTCAACCAATCGAAAGGGCATATTGGAAGCCAATACCCTTTCGCTCAAGCCAACCGTTAACTGGAATTTATAGCCTCTCTGGTTTATGATTTTGTTTAAAAACTGAGGGGCTCCATATGGTCTATAGTCTTATAAATAGTACGGTAATGCTGCTATTTGTTTTGCTATCCATATCTGGCTGCTCTATGTCAGGACTGGATGCCCAAACTCGCCAGTACGTCGCTCTCTATCAACTGGGTGAGCCGTTTAAAGACGCCACAGACGCTCAAGCCGTAAAGCTCATCAATACCACAAGCAACTCAGAGCAAATCACCTTAGGTGGTATCATTGGTCTCTGGGATCAACGACCCGCCTTACTAGACGCTGCGCTATCAAAAGGATTTCAACCTAACCAACCAATATCGAATCGTCTGTTTGTCAGCTATCCACAAAACGACTTCACCAAACCATCACCCTTATTTGCTGCTTACGCTGTAATGCCATTGCCCCCTATAGGATCAGCGATTGATAATCGGGCTCAACTCACCCCCACCATGTTGGTGCGTGACATGACATCGTTTGAACGCTTGATGGCCGCTGGCGCAGATTACAATCCAACAACACTGAACATCGCTTTAAAAGTGGCCACAATCTACGGTGAAAGTCCTAAACTGGCTGAGCATTTATTGGCTATGGGTGGGAATTTGCAGGCTGACTTGAACGCTGACATCCCTCCCCTAATTATTTCACTTGCCAGCCAAGGAAAGCCACAAATGATGTTATGGTTATTGGCGCAAGGGATCGATCCTAATAGCCGCTATAGCACACCTGCGAATCGCCGTTATTACGACCTATCCGGAGGAGCACCATTTTACAGCTATTTATTGGACGCTACGCCTCTCTACTTTTTACCAACCTACACACCAGATGACAGCAGCCGAAAACGTGCCATTGAAATGGCGAAAGTGCTCATTGATGCAGGCGCGAATGTCAACAGCACCGCAACCTTCAGTTATAGTATACGAAATGATAACCCTATCACTGGCTGGACCCCTTTACACACCTACCATATTCACCTCAACCAAACCTACGGCAACCCAGAGTTAGTCAACTTTCTGATTGCAAACGGCGCCAATCCTCAAGCACTCACTAGCAAGGCACAAACACCATTACAAGTTACGGGGTTAATGGAACGCACCCAACAGCAAATCGTCGATTTAGACAACCAACGCCGTCGTCAAATAGAACAACAAAACGCTCAAGCAAAACAACAAGAACAAAACGATTCAGGCAATATCTTTGGTAAAGTGATTGCCATCACCGGACTGACCGCTGTCGGCGCAGCTGCCAGCAATACTGGCGTTGACTCAAGCTCAGTGGTGGACATTGTCGGTGGTGGTATTGCCGATATAATGACTGACGGACGTGCTGGCGGCCTTCAGCAAGCACAACAACGCCAGCAGACTCAAGCGAATACCGCCGCACAAAATAACACCTCAACCTCACTCAAACCGGCAGCCAATTTCCAAACAGAAACCTATCGAGTCAGCTGCCCTTCAGGCGTAAGCAACGACATCCCCCTACGCTACAAAACTCAACAGTGCCGCACCGCGATGATAGACTTTGCTAAAGCGTACTCTTGCAACGACTACCAACGATTCGAACAAGTGCATGCTGCCTGTGATCAAGCCTGCGGCTCTGTCAACTGCTTACAAGAATAGATCGAACAGGGGGAAAGGGAAAAAGTAAGCCATAAAGATTCAGGAACAATATCAATTGATACAGTTCCTGAATCTGTAAAATATTAAGAAGGCTCTACTTTCGCTTGGTCTCTTGCCTACTCTTCACGGTGAGTGATTTTACGATATAGAACCGTCACCCAAGTAGAACTCAACACGATGAAAGCCGAATACCCAGCCACATCTTTGATTGCTTCATCCCGAAAAAAGCTGTACCTAATACTAGCCAAAGAGCTTGACCTTCATGTAAACACCACCATCTGATACTAACTTTTGAAGAAAAATTTAGTCCAAACTCAACCTATTCAAAAGAAATATTCTAGGTGAAAGTCGAGTGATATGAGAATGAATGAAGCTCATCAAGGTAGAGAAGTGACTATTGAATAAACATAAAAACTTGATCAAGAAAGCTTAATCGAACTTTATGAGACTATCCTATTAAATTTAACCCATAAGTGAATAGCATTAAGCCTTCGGGGTTCGCTTTTTTATTCGTATCATATAATAAATCTAGTATTTACTAGTTTTCCACCCAGAGAGATGATTCTGATATAATTTTGACTCTAGCTTTTTAGGCTAAAATGCTTTAGCGGCAAGACTGTCGTTCTTCAATATCGTTTATTTATATGAGTAACAACTGAATGTTTCATAGTATCGTGCGCCAATCTTCCCTTGTATCAATTGGTATTTTATTACTAACATTAAGTGGCTGCGAATCCATTCCGTTATCTTTCGACTCAGCAGATTCGGTAAAGCTGTTATCAAAACAGATAAAAGAAGCAGATGATCTTGACGATGTAAAAGCCATCGCCAAACAAGCAAAAGTCACTAGAGACTTAGTAAGAGCAGATATTAAAGCGATTAAAGCACTATATGCAGAGCTTGACCAACAAGTTAATAAAAAATGGGGCAAAGGTAATAGCGAACTGCCCGAGAAGAAAAAGTACGTAAAATACACCAACGACTACCAAGCAAGAACCATTGTAGACTTTGAAAAAGGCACAGTGCGTGTCGAAACGCTAACCACGAATTCGCCTCTCGACACCTTAAAACAAGCCGTAACAACCACACTACTCACAACTGCCGATCCAACCAAAACCGATATTTTCTCTAGCGACGTACCAGATACAGAAGGTGTCCCCTTTTTGTATCCACAAGTTATGGACCATGATGGCAAGCTAGTGCAATATCGTTGGCGTGCACAACGTTACTCAGATTATCTTGTAACTAATAAACTAAAAAAATCCAACTCGAACGGCAAAACAGTCTATGCAGTTGAATTCAATCTTGTTGCTCAGCACGAACACCTACGCCAAGAAAAATACAGCCAATATGTAATCGCCGCTGCTAAACGCTACAACTTATCTCCAGCCCTGATCTACGGCATTATCGAAACCGAAAGCTCTTTTAACCCTTACGCCGTCAGCCCAGCGAACGCTTATGGTTTAATGCAAGTGGTACCAGCCACCGCAGGTCGAGACGTTTATAACCTAGTGAAGAAAAAATCTGGCGAGCCAAGCAAAGAAGTACTTTTCTCTCCAGAAAATAACATTGATATCGGCAGCGCTTACTTACATATTTTACAGACGCGCTATCTCGTAAAAATCAGCAACAAAGTCAGCCAAGAATACTCAATGATTTCTGCTTACAACGGTGGTACTGGTAATGTATTAAAAACATTTGATACTGACCGAACACGCGCAATGAACAAAATAAACCAAACATCCACCAGCAATGTGTATAAGAAACTAAGATACGACCACCCGAGAACGGAATCTCAAAATTACCTAGAGAAAGTCACCAAAGCTAAGAAAAACTATGAGTAATAGTAGTAAGACTCTTCAACGATCTTAAATATGGAATTAGATTAGATTTTCATATCATTTTTTGCCAACACTAATTGATGCCAATCGAAGTCAGATACGTACCCCCTATCAACTTCATTCGCCATCTCTTTATAAAATACAGTTCTACTGTTATCTGACAACGGTTTCCAGCCTTCATAATTTGCAATATTGTCATGATATATGGCTAAGGTTGGCGTATTTAATGCAGATGCCATATGAACAACGGACGTGTCTGGTGTAAAGCAGAGGTCACATTTCGAAAGAATAAAAAGACTAAGATCCAAGCTTGGGTCCTGCTTCGGAAGAAAAACATTTTTATTAGAAAATATCGATTCCAATTTAGCTAAAAACTCCATTTTCCCAGGAACGGGTATTAATATTATTTTTTCATCAGGCCATTCAGCCAACCAGTTATTAATAAGCTTCACAGCAGAATCAAATGAAAATGATCTATATTTATTTGCACCAAATAAATTGAAAGCAATAGTCTTTCTTTCGAATTTTATAAAATCAAAGTCTTTATCTATTTTAGGAGGTGGAATCCTTGTAGAAACTACATCTTTACCTAAGATAATTGATGCAGCTTTAATTTGTCGATCTTTACTGCTCTTAAACCCTTCAGGTATTACTATATCAAACATAGAACTCTTAGCATATCCAATATTAATTTTTGGATTAAGGCTGCGTAGTATCTTTATATCTTTAAGGTCAAGACTATGTTTTAACTCAACGGCTACATCAAAGTAATTTGAAAATTTATTAAAGAATTCTGGCGATAACTTTTTTTTATGTTCACACTCTATTATCTTAACTTTTTCACTTATCTTTTTAACCCATTCATTAACTAAAGTACTGGAAGAGAATAATGTCAGTTCAATATCAGGGCTATTTTTTTCTATTATATCAATAAGACTACACATCATGATGGCATCACCTAACTTTCCATCATAGCGGAGTAATGCTACTTTTTTAACAGAAGATAGATCTATATTACTTTTATTTTTCTTTCTTTTTCTAGAAAAAAGCACTGTGAAATAAAGTATTTTTAACCTTCTAGATTCATCCCTTAAATATCGAGTTACTAATTTCAACTTATTCAACATATTACTTTACCTAAAAATAAAAACTTGTAGACACTATCAAAGCTTTTTCTAAACTAAGCCTTAATCTATATGAAATCAGAATCTTCTAAAGCTGATAATGATTCAAAAACTAATCAAGGGTGAACAATACCAGATTTGAAATAAAAATTAACTATGAAGCCGCAACCAAACCGTAAAAATGCTAATAAATAACTTTCAAATATGGAAAAACAAACCTTCAAGTGTACTTATTAGAGACTCATGAACACTAGCGTTTAAACTATTTCTAATGAAACCCTCTCGCCACCGCACATGTCGCTTTGGCGTTTTTGATTTTATTCAATATAAGTTCTGGTTCTGTGCCAGTTTTATTTTGAATAGCTAAAAGCGCGGCGGATTCCGCGACGCCGTAAACGCCGACGGTGTTGAATATGTAATCGGATTTAGTACTTAGAAGAGATTCCATTGGGGAGAGTTCTTGTGCACTGTAGGTGTTGAAATCCCAGTGGTATTTTGCCGCGAGGGCGATGAGGTTGGTCTCGTCGGCCTTGATGTCGATACTGTTTAGAGAGTGTATATCGTTTGGGGTTAAGCCTTTTTGCGCTAGGGCGTCGAGCATGAGGCTTTCGAGGAATTCCAGTGGACAGTTGCGTTCACAGCCCATTCCCAAGGAGTAAATAGGATTCAGGTAAGGTTTCGCCGTGGTCATCACCAGCTGTGCACCAAGGGATTTTGCCACTTGTGCGCCCCACTCGTTCGCACCACCTTCATGACCCGATAACAGCGGAATGACGAACTTACCTTCTTCGTCCAATACCAAGACTGGCGGGTCTTGATACTTGTCTTGAATCACTGGTGCGAGGGTTCGCATAACGATGCCAGTGGCGCAGATGAACACCAGCCAATCACCGTTTTTAAACGCCATTTGCACGAACTCGGCAAAGGGTTTTGGCTTGTAGTCGACTATCGCATCGGGCCAATGATTCAGCTGACCTTTAGACAATAGCTTTTTAGCCAGACTTTCGCCTGCTGGCGTTAACGCGATAAAGCGTATCACCGAGTGCCTCGCTCACTTTTGGTCACCACGAACAAGGAGAAATACGGCCCAGCTTTGTCTTCCAAGGTCGACACATCGCGCACAATGCGTTCGTTTTCACGACCAATGTATTCAAGGTATTTCGCGTCTTGCATACGATTAGTTTTACGCAGCGCCATGAGAATACGCGGACGCGCACGCCCAGCTTTCATTATTACCACGCTATCATGTTGCTCTAGTGCCATATCTATTTGCTGTGCAGTATGACGACCACTCACCACAGCGAAGGATTCTTTCAATACGGTTAACGGATGATTCAAGGCAGACGATGCAGCATTGATTGACGACACACCGGGCACAACTTGGCATTGGAAATCGCTTTCTAGACGCTCTAATAAATAAGCGAAAGAACCAAAAAACAACGGGTCGCCTTCACACAAGAAAACCACGTCTTTGCCTTGTGATAATTCGTCGGAAATGGCTTTTGCACCATTGTCGTAGGCTTCATTTGCCAATGAACGATCCGTCGACATCGGCATCACAATAGCAATTTCGTTCTGCGCATGAGTCACGCCAGCAAAGGCTTCGCTGGCGATGGTTTTTGCTTGGGAACCATCTTCGTCGTTGGCAAGGTAACTCACCACACTAGCACGCTGAATCAAACGTAACGCTTTTAAGGTGATCAATTCTGGATCACCGGGACCTACGCCCACACCAATGAATCGGCCTGTTTTTTGAGATGTTTCCGAGGCACTCATTGTACGCTTTCCTTATAAATTGTCTTATTGTCTATCTTGATCATGTGTTCTGCAGAATGCTTTTTAAAGTGATGGAGTGTAACAGGCAGATTGGGTCGAAATAACCGCTGCCCTGCTAATCGCTCGCCTTTGGCAATCGATACTTGTAAGCTTTGTTCGTCTGCGTCTTGCGCGTCATCACGCTGTTGCGCGAATTGCATCGCTTGGTATTTTGTTTCTTCAGTAACGGCGCTTACCATTAAACTGCCGCCAGCAGGCAATAGATCCCAAACCTGCGTCATCAAGGCATTTAATTCGCCATCACTACCACCAATAAAAACTTTATTAGGCTTGCCGTGTTGTTCGTTGTTACCAGCAAGCAAATTGCCTGCAAGTAAATCCACCAGCACATCTGGCGCGCGGCCCGCGACAATAGATAGATTCTGCATGACGCCAAAACGGTCTTGGTTAGCTGTTAAACAGGCTAATCTATCTGGATGATGTTCAATGGCAATAATCTGACTACGCGGATGCCAATACGCCATTTCCACACTCACGCCACCGCAACCCGCACCAATGTCCCAAACTATGTCGCCTTGCTCGATGTTCATGTAAGACAAAATCGCCAAACGCACTTCTCGCTTGGTAATCATGCCTTTGCCATCGCCTTTGTCGGTAACGAAAGACGTGTCAGGAATACCAACAGAGCTTGGATAACGTGAAGGTTGCTGGCTGATTTTCAACACAACCACATTAAGCGGATCCCATTCTATTTCTGTATCTAATAAAGACTTGGCACTAAAAGTACGGACTTTTTCTTGTTCATACCCCAAGGCCTCACACACTGTGATCTCACTTTGATCAAGGCCTGCTTGCACACATTCTTGCGCAATGTGTTGGGGTTGACTGAATTGGTCCGTCAGCAACACCAAGGTCTTATTCGACTGCAAATAACGACGTAACGAAGCCAATGGACGACCGTGCAAACTCACCGCTTGCACCTCTTGCAAGGACAGACCAAGACGATGACAGGCCGCTTGAATACTGGAAACATTCGGATAAAAGCGTAGATTTTCAAGCGAAAAAGTACGCATCAACCAAGCGCCAATGCCGTAATACAGCGGATCGCCAGAAGCTAACACCACCACCTGCTTCGCCCCTTCGGATTGCCAATTGGCAAAGGCTTCTTTCAACATGCTGAGTTTGGGCAGATCTTCACGACGAGCCAGATGAGCACAGTGTGTGATGGTGTCATGCTGACGCGGAGCACCTAACACAACATCATGCGCCGACAAGCTCGCCAAAACCGCTTGCGCCGCCTCATCCAAATGCGCCACTTGATTAACACCCAGACCGATAACATGGATTGGCATTTGTGTGTGTTTCATAAACCTACTTCCATTCAATGCCATTACATTAAGCTAGGTGGATTAACGAAAATAAAAAACGGATACCAAGGCTCATGGAATGCATTAATAATACTCGCCAATATTACAGCGCAACAAAGCATTACAGCTGGCCGATGTCACGGCGCTGCCCCCCATTCGCCCTAGCAAGGTGATGCATTCAATACCCAGTTTCTCATGGGCTTCCCACAGCGCCTCTTTCGATTCCGCCGCGCCGACAAAGCCCACCGGCATACCAATAATCAAAGCGGGTTTAGGGGCACCTTGTTCTATCATTTCCAATAAACGAAACAAGGCGGTTGGCGCATTACCGATTAAAACCACGCTGCCAGCCAGTGCTTCTTGCCATAAACTCAGCGCCGCCATAGAACGGGTTTCTCCTTTGCTTTTTGCCAATTCCGCCGTGCGAGGATCATTCAAAAAGCACAAGGGCTCTCGCGCTATCATGCGTTTGGTCACGCCTTGCTTGACCATTTCCACGTCGCACAAAATCGCGCAGTTATTCGCCAGTGCTTCACGTCCCGCTTGGGTTGCATTCGCACTAAATCGCACTTGCTCGGCCACATCTGGCAAGCCAAGGCTGTGTACCACACGCATAACGACTTGCTGCTGATCTTGACTCAAGCTAGACAAATCAGTTAATTCACGGATTTGGCGAAAGCTGTCGTTCTCAATGGCTTGAGGGTTGTTTTCGTATTTATAGTCGTCTGAAGAAGTCACTGTTGGCTGTCTTTTTGTTGATGCTTAATATGGATAGAAGCGTTGCCCCAAGCTGCTAAACAGGCTTGCAAGCATTCTTCTGTGTCACTAAATTCACGCTCGGCGTCGGGTAAGATTGGCCGGGCATGCAATAAAACAGGAATCGATAATTCGCGCGCGGCTTCGAGTTTTGAATACGTCGCCGAGCCACCACTATTTTTACTAACAATTACATCGATGCCATGATCCACTAATAATTGACGCTCGTCTTCTAAGGCAAATGGCCCAATGGCTTTTATCCAATCGATGTTGTCAGGCAGAGAAAACTCGGGTTCAACCGCGGTTCGCCAAACAATGCGTTCAATACTCGGCAATTGCATAATACGTTTGAGCAAAGCTTCGCTCATTTGCCCTGCGCTTAATAACGGCACTCGAAAACCATCAAGCTGAGCAAGCAAATCGGCTTCATCTTGGTAATCCTGCCAGTTGTCGTCCTCTTCTTGTTGCCAAGCGGGACGATGAAAACGCCAGCACGGAATGCCAACGTCTTTGGCTGCAATAACAGCTTTGCTGCTCATGGTTTGCGCATAAGGATGAGTCACATCCAAAATCGCGCCAATTTTGTTATCTTTTAAATACTGAACCAAACCACCAAATTGGGTAAATCCGCCTACCACCAATTGGCAATCAACCTTGGGCACGCGAACCAACCCCGCCAAGCTGTAAATGATGCTTAAACCCTCTTTGTGTAATGCGTCAGCCAAGTGACGTGCATCGGCAGTACCGCCTAATAATAAAATGTTCATGGCTCGTGCCTTTTTGTCATAGTTGAATCCAACGCTTTGCCAACAAATTGGCCTTTGCGGTCAATCGCCCAGACTTCTAATTCTATGTGAGCTGGAATGTATTTTCGTGCAAAGTCTAATGCTTGCTGACAGATGGCATCAGCAAGTGGCAAGCCTTCCGACATGGCGAACGACAAGGCTTCCACGCTGGTGTTGGCGTTTGTCATGCACTCTTGTAACTCAGCATCTGCGCCTAAACTTGCAGCCAGTTGCGCCAACGCCCCCAAGTCGATACCAGACACGCGGCTGTTTAAATCCATGTGATGCTGAGCTAACTTGCTGATCTTACCAAAGCCACCGCAAATACTTAATTTAGTCAGTTGAGCTGGTGCGGTGGATTCCACTTTTTTTATGTGTTTTAACACAGCGCCAACAAAGTCACCCATTTCGATCAAGGCCATATCATCAAGCTGATAATGGCTTTTTATCGCGTCTTCACTGGCGTTGCCTGTGGTAGCGGCAACGTGGGTCAAGCCATTCGCCCGAGCAACATCGATACCTTGATGAATAGATGCGATGTAAGCAGCACAAGAAAAAGGCCGCACAATGCCAGTGGTACCCAAAATCGATATACCACCCAAAATCCCCAAACGCGGATTCATGGTTTTTTGTGCAATTTGTTCGCCATTGATGACGCCGACAGAGACATCGAAACCACCAAGATATTGGTAGGTCTGCGCAAAGCCTTCTAAATGCTCCGTCATCATTTTACGCGGCACTGGGTTGATTGCTGGTTCGCCAACATCAAGCAACAAACCGGTTCGCGTCACAGTGCCAACACCTTGTGCCGCATGAAAACGCACGCCTTGCTCGGATGACAATCTCAGTTCAACAAATAACGTCGCGCCATGAGTCGCGTCTGGGTCGTCCCCAGCGTCTTTGATAGTGGCGGTTTTGATGCCGTTGTCTATTTCTTGGTATTCGATAATCGGTAGGTGGACCACTTTGCCTTTGGGTAAGGTGACACTCACGTTTGAATCTTGTTTTTGGGCAAAAAGTGCTTGTGCCGCGGCGACGCAACAGGCTGTCGCGCAAGTACCAGTGGTTAAACCAGTACGCAGTGGCGCGGGCGATTCAGCACTTTCTGGCCACATTGCGCTATTGTCCCTTGTCCAAAGAAGAGCGCCCCTTATCGAAGGACGAACTGCCTTGGCCTAAAAAAATCTTCGCGGTAACGTCTAGATTCGAAGGGAAAAACAGATGCAAATAACTGGCGGTCAAACCTTTCTGCTGATAAATCGCTTCGCCCGGTGCAGGATGTCGCTGACGACGACCATAGCCGACAGGTTCAGGCGTGTTAGCACTGCGAGATCGATGGTGAGCATGACCACGAATTTCACCTTGCGGAATCACCGCCGTTTGCATACCTTGGCAGCCACGTTTGCCGCGCATTGCACCTTGGCCTTCTAAAATTCCCAACATTGGATAACACTGATTATCCAAATCGGTTAAATCATCCAAGCTATACAGCATGCCACCGCATTCTGCCAAAATACCTTTGCCGGTTTGGAAAAAGTCTTTGATCGCTTGGCGCATTGTTGTGTTTTCTGACAATGCTTTGGTGTGTAATTCAGGATAACCGCCCGGTAACCAAAGCGCATCGGCATCAGGTAAAACTTGATCATGCAATGGTGAGAAAAACACCACGTTAGCGCCTAAGTTTTTTAGCGCAATCAGATTAGCATCGTAGATAAAGCTGAACGCCGAGTCTTTGGCAACCGCAATAGTTTTACCCAGTAAGCTTTGCTCAATGGTTTGTTCAGCGTCTACGTGGTTTGTAGGGTAAAAAGGCACGGCTGTAGGTAATTCAAGTAAGCCTGTATCTTGGGTTTCTTTGAGCCATTCAACAGCGGCTTCGAAACGAATTTCTAGTTCATCTTTCACTTCGTCCGCTTGCACCAAGCCCAAGTGACGTTCTGGCAAGGTAATCTCTTCATCACGCTTTAAGGTTGCAAGCAAAGGCAAACTTGCTGGTAGCGCATCGCGGATCAATTCCGCATGGCGTTCGCTGCCACATCGGTTGGCAATTAAACCTGTCACTTGTACATCATCACGGAAGTTCGCCAAGCCAGTCGCTACTGCGGCGGCGGTTTGTGCCATGCCTTTGACATCCATAACAATCGCCATGGGGATACCAAATCGGGCTGCCAAATCAGCACTGGAGGGTTCACCATCAAACATGCCCATAGCGCCTTCTACCAAGATCAAATCCGCCACTTGAGCAGCTTGGTAGAGTTTATCTTGGCAATAATCTTCGCCTGCCATCCAGATATCCAGCTGTTCAACTGGCTGCTTGGATGCTTGCGCTAGAATTTGTGGATCAAGGTAATCTGGACCCGTTTTAAAGACACGAACCGCTTTACCTTGATTGGTAAAATAACGTGCTAAGGCGGCAGTAATGGTGGTTTTACCCTGATTCGACGCAGGCGCCGTCAAAAATAACGCAGGACAATGAACAACGGAAGTGGTCATAAAGCAGTCTCTAAAAGTGTCTAAAAGTTCTCTAAAAGAGAGCTCAATAAAACGTATTGTGCACCCAAATGCTGGGCAATATCCTGACCTCGGCCACGCTTAACCGGCGCGTTTTCAGTATCGATCAGTACAGTGTTGCCCTGTAAAACAAGATCGGACACATCAGCTTGGGTGCGACCATCGGTCAATATGTAAGTTTGGCTGTGCAAGCCAGTGGTTGTCTTATGTTGTTGCGCCAAATACTGACTGGCGTTTTCTATGGCAACGCGAAACGGCGTACCGCCACCAGCACCTAAATCATCAAGTAAGTCTGAGATTTCTTTTGGCGCACGGACTTTTGGCAAAATCGACGACACACCGTCCTGCCCAAAACCTAAAATCGCAATCTGTTCTCGGGCTAAATACGCACGGTTGGCAATGTCTAAAATTACCCCCTTGGCTTGAGCAAAAACGCCTTGGCTCAAGGTTGATGCCGACGTATCTAACAACACCAAGTGCAAAACAGATTGACCCGTTTTGGCTGGCTTATGCGTCAGGTTTTTCGGCGGCCATTCTTGTGGGTGACTAACGATGCTGCGAAACCAATCAATGCCATCCGCTGATTGAAGATCAACAGATGACGCAACATCAGGACGATAACCGCCCAATTGCTTGCCTTTGCGCTTTCCCGGCGTCACCTCATCAATACGAGTGCGAGTTGAATTTCTTTCGTTCAACTCGTCATGAATGGCGACACGAATCGGCGCGCTACTAGCAAGTGCTTGTGACTCCATACTTCCCCACTCACCTGAACCATTTTGCTCATTTGTCTGATTGTCTTTAGAGCTTTCTTGATCTTGTGGCTGATCACCTTTATTTAGTGAAGGCGAACGTGAATGATCAGGACGACGAGACGGTGGTGGGCTTGGAGGCTGTGACTGGTTCTGAGTTTTAGCTTGACGTCTATGTGCCAATACCAAATCTTCCACCGCTTGAATATCGTCCAAAGCAACGGTTTTTGCGCCACGCCAAGCAGCATGAGTCATCGCAGCTCGAATCCAAACAATGTCGCCACGCACACCATCAATATTTGCTAACTGACAGCGAGTCGCCACTTCTAAACGTAATTCATCAGAACAGCGCACTTGTGCCAAGGCTTGTCTTGCTAAACGAATGCTGTTTTTTAAATTACGCTGTTTGTATTTAAAGGCATCACAAAAGGCCTGTGAATCTTGATCGTATTCGTCTCGCAGACGGACAATCTGTACTCGCTCTTCAAGGCTATATTGATTCACTAATTCGACCATTAACCCAAAACGGTCTTTTAACTGCGGACGCAATTCACCTTCGTCTGGGTTCATAGTACCAACCAATAAGAAACGTGCCGCGTGTTCATGGCTAATACCATCACGCTCAACACGATTCACACCGCTGGCTGAAACATCTAAAAGTTGATCAACTAAATGGTCGGCAAGTAAGTTCACTTCATCGACATACAACACACCGCCGTGAGCTTTGCTCAATAAACCTGGCTTAAACGCGACGTGTTTGTCTTGCAGAACTTGCTCTAAATCGAGAGCGCCAAGCAAACGATCTTCACTGGTGCCAAGAGGTAAAGTGGCAAAAGGAACAGGCTCTTCACCTTGTAAAGCAGGCATCACCCCAGACAAACCGCGAGCCAAGGTAGACTTTGCCGATCCACGCGGACCGCTTATCAAAACACCGCCAATTTGGGGATTAATCGCACACAAAATCAACGCTAACTTCAACGGCTCTTGCCCCGCCACTGCGGTAAAAGGAAAGTCACTAGAGGCTAAACGGGTCATTGAGCTACCTGTTGCGGTTCATTAAGTTCAAAAGGAAATCATAAGCCGTCTATTGTAGGCGTTTTCCCTATGATTTGTCTTGTTTGACCTTAACTAGGCAGCAGATTCCTGTCAAACCTAAAGCCTTAAGCATGGCTTGAACAAAACGCATGCCTGTGAAGAAACGATGTGGGTTATTCGTTCTCTGTCTGATACTTATCAATCAATGTTTCTACCAATCCCAAATCAAATTGGTTGATCGCCGCTTGAAGGGCTTTTTGCTGATGCTTAGGCAATGATTGACGTAATACCTGAAATACCTCTTCGGTGGTTTGCACATCGCCACTTTGTGCAGCCAATAACAATGGCTGCCAATCTTCTGGTGTTAAATCAGGTAATAGCTCTGGTAACTCGACTGTGTGAGCGCTTTCTTCAGATTGCTCATCAGTAGCCTTTTGTGTCGCAGTGGTTTCAATGATAGGAACAAATTTCACATCAAGATGTGCCACTAAGGCTTTGTAAATATCTTCTATTTGATAAGGCTTAGCGATGACCTGCCAAAAACCATCATCCAATAGAGCTTGCTGTTCATGCACCAATGTCGATGCTGTTACCGCTATTACAGGAATCAATTGTTCCTGATCTTCTTGTTGAATGAATTTTAATAAGTCTATACCGGTTTTGTTGGGCATTCGAATATCGGTCATCACCAAGTCTGGCGGATTCGCTTTGAAGGCTTTTATAGCTTGCTCGCCGTCTTCTGCTTCAATGATCTGACAACCAGCCTTTTCTAACAAAGACACTAGAATATCTCGCGACCATTCATCATCTTCCGCCACCAAAACTCTGATGGGGTTATTAAGTCTCATATTAAGCAGTGTGTCTTGCTCATCACAGTCAGTCGCTTCGCTGTCTTCAACTTTAGACAATGGTAAATCAACTACAATTTGTGTACCGACACCCTCGCTACTTTTAACAGACAAAGTCCCGTTCATCAGTTTGACCAACGTCGTCGATAGAGACAAACCTAACCCTGTGCCGCCAGATGCCTCACCCGCTTTCCCCTGTATAAACGGCGTGAACAGGTGATCCATTAATTCGGCTTCTATTCCTGGACCTGTATCTTCGATGCTGATATGAATACGATCCTCTACAATCTGAACGGCCGCTTTCACGTAACCTTGAGCTGTGAATTTCACAGCATTACCCAGTAAGTTGGTAATTATTTGCTGGAATTTAACGGGATCTATCCAGACAAACTGCCGCTCGTCTATATCACACTCGACAATAAGCTCTAGACCTTTTTCCTGAGCTTGACCTTGAAAGAGCTTACTAATCTGACTAACTTCGCGACAGAGATTAACTTTTTGCTCGTGTAGCACAAGCCGTCCAGACTCTATTCGGGCTATGTCTAAAATGTCGTTAATCAATCCCAATAAACGATGCCCAGCACTCGCAATGGATAAAAAACGCGTTCTAGAAACGCCAGTTAATTGGTTGTCTTCACTAATCAGCTGTGCGTAGCCAATAATCGCATTTAATGGCGTACGAATTTCATGACTCATATTAGCTAAGAAATGGCTTTTTGCCTGGCTGGCTTGCTCTGCAGCTTCTTTTGCTTGCTCCAACTCCATGGACACATGTTTTTGCTCGGTAATATCATTCATGATGTCACCAACAGAGGTTGCCTTGCCATTTTCATCACGCAATAAAAAATAGGTTTCGTAGGTTGCGAAGATATGACCATCTAAGCTCTTGGCCTGCAACTCACCCTCCCAAACACCGTGCTCTCTCACATAAGGAATCACTGTTTCTTTCAGAAACTTTTGGCTAACTTCAGGATAAAATTCAAGATAATTATATTCGGCTAAAGACGCATCACTGGCCTCTTCACCCACACCAAGAAGTGAACGTATTTTTTTATTAAAATACGTAATATCGCCATCCAAAGTAGCCATGGCAAAGCCTTGCGCAGAGTTATCTGCAAAGCTTTTAAATAACTTAAGCTGGTTAAACAGGAGATGACGCTCAGTAATATCTCGGGCAATTCCTAAAGTGCCACGAAAATTGATCGAAGGTTCAATTACTGGAACTCGATGGATTTCAAATAAACACGGCTCGCCCCCATCTTTTGGGTAGCCCCAACTTTGCTCATGAGAAGTAATGCCCGTTTGTAAGGTTAAATCTCCTCTGCTTTGATAATAATCACCTTTGCCATCCAAATTTAAATCTAAATCACTTTTTCCTTTTATCTCTAGCGCAGTGAGTTGATTAAAGTCTAAAAAAGCTTGGTTACAGTCGAGGTAATTTCCTTGCTCATCTTTTGACCAGACAATATCAGGAATGTTATTTAACAAGGAGGATAAGGTAAGTTCTCGGCGACGCGCTTCTTCACGCGCAACGATCAAAGCGGTTTCAGTTTCAACTAGATGGCCTATTTCTTCAAAAATCCCAGCTACACTCAAAACACGATGGTGGCTATCTCTACGAGTAACGCTACCGCGCATCTCTATCCAAAAACATTCATTAAGATGATTCTGAATCTGTAAACGTATCGATTTAGGCGCGAGATGTGTTTCTTGTTCGAGTAACGCAGTTTTCCATGTATTGAAAGTTATTTGATCTTCTGATGATAAAAACGCCAACCAATCTTCTAGGCGCTTTGGTGTTTTTTGTTCTTCAAAACCAAGTTGCATAAAGAATTCAGAAGAAGCATATAAACGACCCGTTTCAGGAAACCATTCCCAAACGCCTGCGTTAGTAGCGAGAATCGCTCTCGAATAGCGGCGCTGTAATAGCTTAAAACGAAAAAGAAAAGCGAGTTGCAAAGCAACCAGTACAAAAGCGGTTAGGCAAAATAAACTAGCAAACACTTTGAGTAAAATGGGAAACTCTATATCCATGATAAATCCCTAAAAAACACCAGAAGTAACTTTATTGGCTTTAAAAGCCCGATACCAAGTCGCGCGAGTACAACTTGTGCTAAAGCTTTTCCGGCTTATGGAAAAAATATCCCTGCCCCCACTCAACACCTAAAAGCTTTAACTTATCCACGATAGCTTGGTTTTCGACAAACTCTGCCACAACAGGTTTATTAAGCATCTTAGCCAACTTCACAATCGAGTCGACCATACCGTAGTGAATTTCGTTTACGTGCATGTCTTTAATAAACATGCCATCAATCTTAATTAAATCAAATGGCAAATCCATCAAATACGCAAAGGACGAGAAGCCCGTACCAAAATCATCTAAAGCAATGGTACAGCCATGTTCGTGAAGTAAAGACATAAACCTACGTGTATCAGCAAAGTTATTAAGCGCTTCTGTTTCTGTGATTTCAAAGCAGAATTTACTGCCATCTAATTGATAGCACTTTAACTGCTCAATAATAAATTCGGCAAAATTGGCCTGTCGCACCGACAGCGCTGACACATTCAACGCCACCTGATCAATTTCGTCCCACAAACCAGCACGCTCTGCCAATTGCTGCATGGTATTACTAATCACCCAGCGATCTATTTTGGAGACGATACCAAAACGCTCAGCTGCTCGGATAAAATCATTGGGGTAAATTAAACCACCCGTTTCTTCGTCTTTCAGTCGAACTAATATTTCTATTTTCTTTTTCGGTTCATCGTTAATCAATGAACACACTTGTTGAAAATGCACTTCGAATAAATCTTTATCGAGGCCGTCAATAATACGCAGCCCCCAGTTTAAATTCCCCCTATGCTCATCATAAGCAAGGTCTTTGGCATTCTTGATAATTCGAGAATGAATGCCCGACTTTTTACTTGAATAACAAATTTCGTCAGCCAACATAACAACTTGTTCAAAAGACACCATATCAAGCGTAATTGGAATAGCAACTTGCGTCACAGTCATTCGAAACTGACGCTCATCCCATACAAATGCAAAGTTCTTGAAACCTTGTTGTAGTAAGCGGAAAAAAGATTCGACCGCCTCATCTCCGCCTTGACTGATAACAATGGCAAATTTATCACCGCTTAAGCGAGCACAAAAATCTCGTTGAGGATCGGCAAGTTCACTCATCATAATGGCCAGTTGATACAACAATTCATCACCGGCAATACAACCGCATGAATCATTTATCAGACGAAATTCATTCACGTCAATTAAAATAAAATAAGGTATATGCTCGGCTGTTTTGGCTTGAATTCCGGAAATAAGATTAGAAATGTATTCGTCTAGCGCATCACGGTTATAGAGTTGAGTGACAAAATCATGCTGTGCAAGATAGTTCAGTCGATCTTGCATATAGCGTCTTTCGTTCACTTCTTTTCGAAGGTTTCGATTTACCAAATTCAGAACGGCAGTGCGCTCACGAACCTTCTCTTCTAGTGACGAGGTAAGCTCTCTTAACTCATTCACCAATTGGAATTTTTCCAGCTGGTGTTGAACTCTGGAACGGACTTCTTCAATTCGAATAGGCTTACTGATGTAATCATTGCCGCCAGCCTCAAAACCTCGACTTATATCATCAGCCAACGCGGTAACAAAAATAATAGGCACATCTTTATGATGCGGATGGCATCGAATTCGACGACAGGTCTCGAACCCGTCAATTCCCCCCATCATGACATCTAACAAAATTAAACACGGCTGGGTTCGATCTAGCAGTTCCAGAGCTCGTTCGCCGGAGTTTGCTACAGAAATTTGGCAATCCAATGCATCCATTACTTCCTTTAAAACGCGTAAATTCTCTGGAACATCATCGACAATTAACACCGTTGGGGACTGCTTCATACCTAGCTATGCCTTTTCTATGATTTAACAATCACTTAAATAAAGTAATTAAAACGCCACGATTGAACAATTATTAAGTAATACCCCTAAATACTACCTCTGTTTCTTATAAAATATCCATCTAAGTTATCTATAAAAAGCCTAGAATAAAAATTAGCAGATAATCCTAAGCACAAAATAAAACTAGATTGTACAAGGGTCTCAAATGAAGACTCATTAAAGCGCTGAATGATAGGAAATATACAAATTAGATACGAGGCATGCACTAATGTGGATCAAGGAAAGTCCACATTAACACACGCTGATAAAACGACTTGTTAAAAAAAGAGTCAAATAAAAGTAAAGATCGACTTTATACCTTAAACTTTAGCATCTACCATCACTATTTGCGCCCACTTTGGTGGACGATGATAACGGCCAACTACTGAACTTAATAATAAGAACGCAAGTAACGAGTAGGCTAAATGGCTCCAATCAAGAAACACCACAGCCGCCATCAATACCGCAATATCCGCAACTAACGTTGTTTTACTCGCATGAACACCAAATCGCCGCTCTAAATACACAGATAAGATATTTAGCCCGCCTAAAGAAGCATTATGGCGGAACAAGATAATTAGCCCAAAACCAACTAATAAGCCACCTAGAGCACCCGATAAAAGAGGATGCATCGATAGAACAACATATTGTTTCATCAGTTCAGAAAGCAAAGACAACAGACTAACACTGGCAAAGGTACGTAAGGTAAAGTCTCGCCCTAGTGTGTACCAAGCTAATATGTAAAAAGGAATATTAAGCAAGAAAAACAACTGCCCAAAAGATAAATCAGTAACCCGCAACAGAATCATTCCAGCGCCTGCAGTGCCGCTAATAAGCAACCCAGCGGAATTTAAAATATGCAAGCCTAAGGCAACAAGCAGACAACCCTCAATAATAGAGAGCCAACGATGAGTGGTTTTCATAAAACGTCCTTAACAAGAGTCGTATTAACTTTTGGTTAATAACAAAGGTTTGTAAAAATCGCTTCTTGTGAAAGCGGATAACACAGACCACATTCAATTCAGTAAATTCAGCACTGAGTTTCTCAGTTAAAACTGAAGCACATTTCATACCATAACTTCAGAATATACAATTGCTTATGGACTTTTATTTGTCTCTTGGATCATTTATCAACAGGGAAGCGAATAGCACTACTCATCAAAACAGAAACAAGGCTACAATAGCCAAATGAGAATCACACTTAGACAATTACAAATATTTGAAGCGGTTGTTCACACAGGATCCGTTACTGCTGCTGCAGAAATGGTTTCCATCAGCCAACCTGCTGCAAGCCAAGCACTAAGAGAGCTAGAAGCTCTTTTAGGGCGGCCTCTTTTCCGCCGCCACGGCAAACGTTTGCAAATAACACCACAAGCAAGGCACCTCCTCCCACAAGCTCGTGCAGTTCTCAGTCAAATAGAACAAATCGAGAGCATGGGCAACGAAGATGAGCTAAGCGGCTCGTTGCATTTGGCTGCCAGTGTGAGTGTTGGTAATTATCTACTGCCTAAACAGATGTCTTTGTTTAAACGTCAACACCCTAACATTCGTTTTAACTTAGACATTGGCAATACACAAAGCGTGATTCAACAATTACTAACAGGCAAAGCCGAAGTCGGTTTTATCGAAGGCTACTGCCAACACGCAGAATTGATGACCCAAGTATGGTTAAAAGACGAACTAGTGGTATTTGGTTCCGCTGAAGAAGAACGCCCTGAGAATTTATCTTGGGAAGACTTAAAAGAGGCCAGCTGGGTAATGCGCGAATCCGGCTCTGGTACTCGCAATATATTAGAACAAGCCACCGCGGCTCAAATTCCACAGCTTAATGTCGTCCTTTCCCTTGCTCACATGGAAGCGGTGAAACAAGCCGTCATTCATCAAATGGGACTTGGCTGTTTGTCTCGTATGGCTATATCCCAAGAACTCAACGCTGGGCTAATACGTCTTTATCAAACACCATTAGAACTAAACCGAAACCTATTAATTGTCACACCAAAGAACACCGCGCTAACCCAAAACGCTCAGCGCTTTATCGATCTCTGCTGCACAGCGCCAATCCTATCAAATACATAAAATATACATTTTTAGACCTTTGCTAGATTATTTAGCATTTGCGGTTGAAGTTTACGCAAAGGTCAATACAATAAATTCATACAATATATAAATTATGCGAATCACATAAAAAGTATGAATATTAATAAAATAGATCTTAATCTTCTTATTTATCTCGATGTCTTACTGCGAGAATGCAACGTCACGCGCTCTGCAAATCAGCTAAACATCACACAGCCAGCGATGAGCAATGGCTTAAAGCGTCTAAGAGACTTGTTAAGCGACCCATTGCTAGTCCGCACTAGTGAAGGCATGAAGCCAACTGAGAAAGCCTTACGCCTACAACCTATCGTGCGCAAAGTTCTATTAGAACTAGAAGAAGCTCTGCAGCCAGAAGCAGACTTTAACGAAAGTATTAGTACGCGTGTATTTCGTATCATGGCGAGTGACTATGCCGCTTCAACCGTTATTCCGCGACTACTTAACCGTCTACGGGAATTTGCACCCGGCATTACGCTCGACATAATGACGCCAAGTGATGTCACCTTTCATGATGTTGAGGCCGGCAAAATCGATATGGCCATTAACCGTTTTGAAGAATTACCTCAGTCCTTCCATCAAAAAAGTGTCTGGTTTGATACCTTTGTCTGCATGATGAGCTCAAAAAATCCTGTCAAAGACCATTTTGATATTGAAGCATACTTACAAGCCCAGCACATTTGGGTGAGTAAAACAGGCTTTGGTGTGGGTGTCGGCATGGATCCAAACGACGTACAGAAATTAGGCTGGGTTGATGAGGCACTACAAGCTCTTGATCATAAACGCAGCATTCGGGTGTTTACTAGAAGTTACCACACCGCGATGCACTTGGCTCTTGAGCAAGATCTTATTGCCACTCTTCCTAAAAAAGTCGCTATGGTTAATAAAAAGAACCCTGATCTAGTCATTCTTGATCCACCATTCGATATTCCAGAAATTGAACTAAAAATGATTTGGAGCCCGCTACTACATCATGATGCCAGTCATATTTGGTTCAGAAGACAAGTCATTGATGTGGCAAATGAGCTAAAAGCACAAGCTAAATAATAAGAGCCATCAGAAGACACAAAACTATGTTCAACGTTTCTCATGTTCATCACGTCGCCATCATTTGCTCTGACTATTTGGTCTCAAAACGATTTTATAGTGAGATTCTTGGCTTTCGCATACTAAAAGAGACTTATAGAGAAGAACGTCAGTCTTATAAATTAGACCTTGCCATTAATGACCAACAACAAATTGAGCTTTTCTCATTTCCATCACCACCAGCACGTCCTTCTCGGCCTGAGGCGCAAGGCTTAAGACACTTAGCCTTTGCAGTAGAAAATTTAGAAGACTGTATTAAACATCTAAATCAACAAGGTGTGATCACGGAAGACATTCGATTGGATGAGCTGACTGGCAAGCGTTTTACTTTCTTTGCCGATCCAGACGACTTACCGCTTGAGCTTTACGAGCTATAGCCCCAATAGCGGCATTTAAAGCCAGCACTTATAAACCGGCATTTAAAATCATCGCTTAAAGCCAATAACTCAAGTCAAAAAAACGCCCACTACTTTACAGCAGTGGGCGTTCTGTTCTTCTCTTACTATAAAACAAAGAGTCTTATAGAGATTTAGAGTTTTCAGCAAGGTAAGACGCAACACCTTCTGGAGAAGTTGTCATGCCTTTGTCGCCTTTGTTCCAACCAGCTGGACAAACTTGGCCATGCTCTTCGAAGAATTGAAGCGCATCAACAACACGAACCAATTCATCCATGTTACGGCCAATTGGCTCATCGTTTACAACTTGTGAACGAACAATACCTTTTTGGTCGATAACAAAAGACGCACGCATAGCAACACCAGCTGGGTAGTAAGAATCACCACCTTCTGACTCAATGCCGTATGCTTTTGCGATTGCATGATCCATGTCTGCTGCTAATGTATATTCAACAGCACCGATACCACCTTGCTCAACTGGAGTATTACGCCAAGCGTTGTGAGTAAAATGAGAATCGATAGAAACACCAATGACTTCTACGCCCATTTCACGGAATTTATCCATACGGTGAGACATAGCAATGATTTCTGAAGGACATACGAATGTGAAATCTAACGGGTAGAAGAACACGATTGCGTATTTGCCTTTGATTGTTTCAGCAAGGTTGAAAGAATCAACAATTTGGCCATCTGCCAATACGGCTGGAACTGTAAAATCTGGGGCTTTTTTACCAACTAAAATAGACATCTTTAACGTCTCCTTTTATTGCTTAATATTTAAAGGCTAATGTTTAACTCAACAATGTCGCTTACCATCATAACCGACACGAAACTTATTCTTCAGAAGAAGAACCGACTGCTTCGTTGATCAAAGTCTGTAGTTCACCGTTAGCAGCCATTTCAACGATAATATCGCAACCACCCACTAACTCGCCTTTAACCCAAAGCTGTGGGAATGTTGGCCAGTTAGCAAACTTTGGTAGCTCAGCACGAATATCAGGATTATCTAGGATATTTACAAACGCAAAACGCTCGCCGCAGGACATTAGTGCTTGCACTGCCTGAGATGAAAACCCGCACTGTGGAGCGCGAGGGTTGCCTTTCATGTACAACAAAATATCGTTACTGCTAATCTGCTCTTTAATTGTTTCGATTGTATTACTCATGCTAAAAACCTCGCTATGCAACTGTCTTTGGTAAGGACAAACGAATTATTAATGCCCTTACTAAATTCAAGTCTATTAAATTCATTAAACTTGCATCAGTTTATTGGGTCTCGTGGTGTATTTACAACCCCAAAAAGATGCTTTCCTTTCTACTTTCTCTTGTTAATTGCCCTTTACTCGCCTACCTGAGTGTATTAAATTGGTCGATTCCCTTTTTCCAAAGACATACAAGGAGTCCTAGCGTGTCGCCTAGACATTTTCTTACTCTGAAGGATCTATCTTCTGACGAGTTAAAACGGTTACTACTACGAGCTTCTGAGCTTAAGAAAATCCATCACGAAGGCACTCTATTTCAACCGCTGAAAAACCGAGTTTTAGCGATGATATTTGAAAAGTCATCGACCCGAACTCGAGTTTCTTTTGAGGCGGGTATGGCTCAATTTGGCGGACACGCATTGTTTCTTTCCTCTCGAGATACGCAATTGGGACGTGGCGAACCAGTTGAAGACAGCGCACGCGTTATTTCAAGCATGGTAGATGCCGTAATGATCAGAACCTTTGATCATAAAACCGTCGAAACGTTTGCCAAATACTCATCTGTCCCTGTTATTAACGCTTTGACTGATGACTATCACCCATGCCAACTGCTTGCTGATATGCAAACATATCAAGAACACCGCGGATCTATCGAAGGCAAAAAAGTCGTCTGGGTTGGTGATGGCAACAACATGTGTAATTCCTACATTAATGCAGCAGCTATGCTCGACTTCCAATTAGTCGTTGCTTGCCCAGTAGGCTATGAACCCAATGCAGATTTGGTTGCAGAACACGCTGATCGCGTAACTGTGCTTCACAATGCGCATGAAGCAGCCAAAGGCGCGGATCTAATCGTCACTGACGTATTTGCCTCAATGGGCCAAGAAGACGAACAGGAACAGCGCCTAAAAGACTTTGATGGCTTCCAAGTGAATGCCGAACTAATGGCTAAGGCTAATCATGATGCCTTATTCATGCACTGTCTGCCAGCTCACCGAGGCGAAGAAGTGTCTGCTGACGTAATAGATCATCCAGACTGTGTTGTTTGGGATGAAGCAGAAAATCGCTTACACGCACAAAAAGCACTGCTTGAATTTTTGCTCTGCCACTAACACAATATCAAGGCTCGTAAGGATCCCCTTCCCTACGAGCTTTTTTTTGCCCCCAAACATTAAAAAGACGCATCAACCGTGAATTACTATGAGCATTATTGAAGTTAGGCATTTAAAAACACTGACCGCACTCAGAGAAACCGGCAGCTTAGTCGAAGCGGCCGAACGAGTTCACTTGACACAATCAGCTTTATCTCACCAACTTAAAGATCTTGAAGAAAAGCTAGGATGCCCACTTTTCATTCGAAAAACGAAACCAGTTCGTTTTACCAGCGCTGGACTGCGTTTATTACAATTAGCAGATGATGTGCTACTTTCATTCCGTTCGGCCCAGCGCGACATTCAACGCTTCGCTGAAGGGGAAAGTGGACGCCTGCACATCGCCATTGAATGCCACAGCTGTTACGAATGGCTGATGCCAACCATTGACCATTTCCGCGAACATTGGCCGGATGTCGAGCTCGACCTTTCTACAGCCTTTGGTTTCATGCCATTACCAGCTCTTGCTCGTGGCGATTTGGATCTGGTCGTGACATCCGATCCACAAGACATTCCAAATATTGAATACATCCCATTGTTTCAATATGAGTCTCAGGTCGCCTTATCCAGACATCATGCTCTGGCAAAAAAAGAATTTCTAACACCGGAAGATTTTGCGAAAGAAACACTTATTACCTATCCGGTCGAAACGGAACGCTTGGATATTTTTAAACACTTCCTAAACCCAGCGGACGTGTCACCAGCTAAAATTCGTCATAGTGAATTGACGCTGATGATGATGCAGTTGGTAGCAAGCGGTCGCGGTGTCTGTTGCTTACCAAATTGGGCATTAACAGAATACACCAACCGACAATATGTCATTACCAAGTCGTTAGGCGAAGAAGGCGTTTGGTGTAAGCTCTATTTGGCAATAAGAAAGGATCAGCGTGAAAACGCCTACATGGAAGATTTGATTTCTACCGCATCAAAAACCTGCTTTAAAAATCTAAAAGGCATTCTAGCGCCTGAACTTTAAAAACATCACTCAAAACCAACTTTCAAACGATTTCACGAGCGAAGACTAGACGAGGCAAAAATAGGCGAAAAAACGGATAACTACATGGATGTAGTTATTAGGGCTACGCAGGAAGCCAAAGCCGAGTTTATGGGTTATAAATGGGCCCATGTTGCTAAATCCATGAATAAGCGAGTCTATTTTTAACAAAGTATTGGCAAGCGCAGTAATCGTTACAGGTAACAGCATCAGGACAGAGAGTTCTGATGCTGATTACGCGACCAAATCAAACTAAATTTAGCGCCACCAGACTCACTGGCATCAATCAACACAGCACCACCATGCCAAAAAGCAATACGCTGAACAATCGCCAAACCTAGTCCATAACCACCTGAAGCTCGTGTACGACTGTTATCTAATCGCTGAAAAGGAATAAAGACCTTATCTCTATCTTCAAACGCAATACCTGGCCCATCATCTTCAATATCTAACTGCCAACGCTCTTCATCATGAGAGAAAGTAATAACAATCTTACCTGCTGCGTATTTTGAGGCATTTAAAATAAGGTTCTGTAACGCTCGACTCAAATGGTGCTCATCTGCTAAAACCAAATCTGTTTCATCGATATTTACCTCGACACTGAGATGCTGAAGTAATAAATGATTATGCTGTAAAATATCGCCAACCAGTTGAGAAATAGAAATCTCTTTGAAATTCAGCGCCAAAGAACCAGCTTCTAACTTCCCGTAGGTTAGCACCTCATCAACCAGTGTATTCAGTTCTTCAACATCGCCCTCAAGCGCTTCAATCGTTTTAGCAACATTATCATCTACCTCATCCTTCATCACCTCCAACCCAAATCGTAAACGGGCAATAGGCGTTCGCAACTCATGAGAAATAGCATTTATCATTTCACGTTGAACTTTTAGCAATCGTTGGATATGAGAAGACATCGAGTCAAAGGAATACGCTAGCTCTTTTAGCGTCCCACTACTGTCAGGAATACCTTTCGGTAAACCACTTCGACCACGGGCAATTTGACGAGTAATACTTTCGAATGTTTTGCGCTTAAAGTCCAAGGAGATAAGTTCACGCCAAATTAGCATCAGCATAATTGCAATACCGACACCGACCACAATAACCACAATTAAAGTCAAGGACACATTATCATCATGAACAACGGACAAATAGACGGTATTACTTGTATCCTTATCTTTCCAGACAAAGCCATATTCACTATAAGCGCCGCTCACTAGAGCTACAGCAGTTAATGGGCTAGAAACCTTAGAAGAAATTTCCTTCATAGAAAGACAAGACATACTTTTTAATAAGGTAACTTTGTCTGAGTAGGAAATATCATTTGCTAACAAAAACTGTGCTAACAATGACTCTATTTTAAAAAGCGGACGATCTTGATTAGCGTGTCCAATCAGAACCGGCTGATTAGTTTTTCCAAATGCAATCTGATAGCTATTATTAGGTAATTTAAGCCATTTTTTTTCTGCAATAAGAGAAGAAAGAGCCGCGATTGAAAACGGTTTAGAGGATTGGGAGGTCCAACTAAATTGGGAATCGGGAAGATCTTTTTGAATACCTGAAAGAAGTAAGACAGAGCTGATTTCAGCATCAACACAAAGCAATTGCTCAGCTCTTGATGCGCCAAAACGAATTTGAGTGAACTCCATGACGATGTAACAACACGCCACAATAACGACACCTCCAAAAATAAGGTGTCGATATAACCGCCACATTTCAGCTCGCATTCTATTCTATACTTCTTTTACGAACAGGTAGCCTTTACTGCGAATAGTCTTTATACGGCGAGGATGAATTGGATCATCACCTATTTTTGAACGTATACGGGAGATTCTAACATCAACCGAGCGATCCTGACCATCATATTCAATGCCACGCAATTCACCAAAAATTTCTTCTCGGCTTAAAATACGACCAGCATTACTAGACAGCAACCATAACAAATCAAACTCGGCACTCGTTAGTTCGATTTCTTCTTCAAGTAACCAAGCTTCACGGCGAGAGTTATCAATAGTCAGTGGCCCAAAAGTCAAGTTTTGCTCTTCCTTGGAAAGATCAAGCGTCAAATCTACATCTTGTGTACTGCGACGCAACAAAGATTGAACTCGAGCCAACAACACTCTAGGTTTAGCTGGTTTAGATACATAATCATCAGCACCTATTTCTAAACCTAATATCTGATCAACATCGTCACTACGAGCAGTTAACATCAGAATAGGTCCTTTGTAGTCATTGCGAACACTTCTACACACTGTAAAACCATCTGCGCCCGGCAACATAAGATCTAGAATAACCAAAGATGGCTGTTCCTCAACAATACGGGAAATAGCTTTGCGTCCATCAGGCTCGATCCCAACAGTAAAGCCATTTTTTTGCAAATACTCTTGAGTGAGTAACGCCAAACGCTCATCGTCTTCAACAATCAAAATGGTTCTGTTGTCATCTATGCTCATGGGCAATCCTCGTCCAGTTGTTATCATTTTTAGTTTTAGTGACTTAAAATCAATTCGTTTAAAATCAATCTACTAGAAGACTTTGAATTTGTCTAACTCTCTCGCGGTTAATACCAAGATCAGAGTAGCCAACACGAGAAGCTGAACGGACATGAACAACACTGTCCGCTTCTGGTAGGTAAAACTCAACATCATCAATATAGCCAATCAAAGCACTTTTCACTTCAAAGTGAACATAGCCTAGTGTGCTACTAACCAGATGAGCATTCCCTTTGCTTAGTATAAAAGACTCAATAGACAACTGAGTCTTCATACGGTCACCTGTGTAAACTATAGGCTCTGCATAATGCTCCAAATCTTCCGGAGATGCTTGAGTTGACACACAGTTCGGGGACGAAGGACAAGACATCAGCCCGCCATCCGTGACACCAAGTCCTTCAGGCAATTTATTACTTATAGTGACGTATATAAAGAAACCTACGAACAAGACAACAATCAATGCAATTATCCAGCGAACCATGCCTCTACAACTCCTAAGCAATTTTCATCTTAACGAAACGATCTTTTACCTGGCTTTTTAGGTTTAAACTCAGGTTTGTCATTGCTCTGCCAATCAAAACCTTTAGGTGGCGCACGACGCGCTCCGCCTGCTGTTGCTTTGTTTTTGTGGCGTTTTAATTCTAATTTCTCTTGTTGGGTTTTTGGTGTCAATTCTGATAACTTAAGGTCAACCATGGCGCACAAAGAATTAACATCGGTTTCTTCCATTTCTACCCAACGTCCAACTTTTGCTTTTGAAGGCAAGAAGACAGGGCCGAAGCGAACACGTTTCAAACGGTTAACTTTTACACCTTGAGATTCCCAAAGACGACGAACTTCACGGTTACGCCCTTCCATCAAGCAAACATAGAACCAACGGTTAATGCCTTCACCACCGCCATCAACGATGTCCGTAAACTTGGCAACACCATCGTCTAAAATTATGCCTTTTTTCAACGCAGCTAGATTTTCATCAGTGACTTCACCCATCACGCGGACAAGGTATTCACGATCTATCTCAGTAGATGGATGCATCAATCGATTTGCTAATTCACCATCAGTGGTAAAAAGCAGCAAACCTGACGTATTGATATCCAAACGGCCAACAGCAATCCAACGCTCTCCGCGCAATTTTGGCAGTTTATCAAACACAGTAGGTCGACCTTCAGGATCTTTACGAGTACAGACCTCGCCTTCTGGTTTGTTATAAATAATAACACGGCGGTTTTCACCAGCCTCAGTCGCAATAATAGAGTAACCATCTATTGTGATCGTATCTTTTACGCTAACGCGGTCACCTAATGTGGCAACTTCGCCATTAACTAATACACGACCTTCACGGATACGAGTTTCCATTTCACGACGTGAACCTTGACCCGCTCTTGCTAATACTTTTTGTAACTTCTCGTCCATTACGAACCTCTTAGAGGGAATGCTTCTCAGCAACCCAGTTTTAGTAATATTAATTAACCATTTTTCGCATTATAAGCCACACAGCATGGGCCTTGACAGCTGAATATTAAAGATTTTACAGAAAGGGAGCAGGATCACCTGCGCCAACACGTACCACTTCAATACTATCTGCATCCATTTTAACGACCGTTGTCGGTTGTAACCCACAAAAACCGCCATCAATGACTAAATCTAGCGCATGTTCTAGAGTATCGCGAATATCATATGGATCTGTCATTGGATCTGTCTCTCCAGGCAAAATAAGAGAAACACTCATAATAGGTTCGCCCAATTCTTCTAACAAAGCAGACACTATGTTGTTATTCGGAACACGAATACCAATGGTCTTTCTTTTCGGATGCAATAATCGCCTAGGAACTTCCGATGTCGCATTAAAAATAAAAGTATAAGGACCCGGTGTATTATTTTTCAACAAACGATACAAGCGATTATCAAATCGCGCATAGGTTGATATTTCAGACAAATCTCGACACACCAAGGTAAAGTTATGTTTATCATCCAAACGACGAATTGCTCGAATTCGATCCAATGCATCTTTATCACCCAAATGACAACCGAGCGAATACCCACAGTCTGTTGGATACGCAATAACACCGCCGTTACGAATCACTTCTGCCGCTTGTTTTACCAAACGCGCTTGCGGGTTTTCTGGGTGTATCTGAAAAAATTGACTCAACCTATTCTCCACTAAAAAATATATAAATAATAACTCGTAACCAATTCAAGGGAGCTTAAAAATAAGCCGTGCTATTTCCAAGTCTGCCATACTAAATCTACTTCACTTTCGTGTATTTGCGTAAATTTACCCACCTGCATCCACGGACCAAACGGTCCATGATAATCACTTCCTACCGACGCTTTTAAGTCAAACTCTCTGGATAAGCGTTCAAGCAAACGAACACTGTCAGGGCGCTCATTACCCGAAACTACTTCTATTCCTGTACCACCCCATTTTTTGAAATCGCCTAATAGACGCTTTAACTTAGTTACAGTTAGAGGGTAGCGCTTAGGATGAGCTAAAACTAATTCCATATTTTGGCCAGTAAGAGCTGTTAAAACATCCTCAAGTTCTGGCCAAACATCACGTAGCTGACCTAGCTTTTTATTACCTAAATAGCGATCAAACGCCTTATTGGCGTCTTTTACAAAACCTTTCTCTACCAGTAAAGTCGCAAAATGTGGTCGACCAAGTTGACTCTCGCCAGCTAGGGCAACCGCTTCATCAAACAAGTCAGGTAAACCTTGCTTCACCAATAGATCGGCTATACGTCGCGCTCGATCAAGACGTATAGCCTGATTTTTATTCACAATAGACAGCAAAGCTGTGTTGTCTAACGAGAAGTTCAACGCCACCATATGCAAAGGAACACCGCCCCATTGCGTCGACAGTTCAACACCATGAATAAAGCTAAGCCCATGCTCTACAGCTCGCTGACTGGCTTCGACAATACCATCGAGCGTATCATGGTCAGTTAGTGCAAACAGAGAAACGCCCTGCTCTACCGCAAGATCCACAAGCTCGGTTGGCGAAAAACGACCATCCGAACGTGTAGAGTGAGTATGTAAATCGACTTTTCGATAACTTGCTGCTTCAGGCATAGATTGGCTGTTCTTTAATAGGAATGGTGGTTATCATAAGACCAGCATACATACATTTTAGTATACATTCACTGGGTTTTTATATGAAAATACTGTTCGACTTTCTCCCTATTGTTATCTTCTTTGTTGTTTATAAAATGACAGGGAATATTATTCTTGCGACCGCAATTTTAATTCCCGCGACTATTATTCAGGTCGGTTTTACTTGGTTCAAGAACAGAACCATAGAAAAAATGCACTTAGTTTCTCTAGCATTAGTCGTGTTGCTAGGCGGCGCTACCGTTCTGCTAGGTGACGGTGATTTTATCAAATGGAAGCCAACGATCGTAAATGGTTTGTTTGCCATTGCATTTTTAGGCAGCCAATTCATCGGCGATAAAAACATCATTCAACGTATGATGGGCGATAAATTAGATTTGCCTTTTAAAGTATGGCGTACTTTAAACTTGGCATGGATTGGATTTTTTATTATCTCTGGTGTCACCAACTTATACGTTGCGTTCTCGTATAGTGAAGAAATATGGGTAGATTTTAAACTGTTCGGTTTATTAGGAATGACCATTGTATTTATAATATTACAAGGCATTTACTTATCATCGCACTTACAAAATAAGGAATAACAATGCTTTACTCTATTATCGGTGAAGATGTAGCTAACAGCCTTGGCGCTCGCCAACAAGCTCGTCCTGCTCACTTAGCTCGCTTAGAAACACTGCAAAATGAGGGCCGTTTAGTATTAGCTGGCCCAAATCCAGCGATTGATTCTAATAATCCAGGCGACGCGGGGTTTAGCGGCAGTGTTGTAATTGCTGAATTTGCGAGTCTTGAGGCAGCAAAAGCTTGGGCTGATGCAGATCCTTATGTGGATGCTGGCGTTTACGAAAACGTAACGGTTAAACCTTTTAAGCAAGTTTTTCCGAACTAATTGAACGAAAAAGACTTAATAAAATGCCGCTATCAATATGAAGCGGCATTTTTTTGTGGAGTCTATTTTATTATTTTTTAACATCCGAGTGCCCAAGATCTCGCTCAGGATCGATCACATCTCTCATTCGCTGCTTTAATACTTTAGCCTCAGGAAAGCCATCTTCTTCTTTACGACACCAAATTTCCTGACCATTCACACGAACTTTAAAAATACCGCCTTGCGTTGGTATCAAGGTAACGCTTTTTATATCATCATCAAATGTTGTCAACAGCTCTTGAGACAGCCAAGCCGCACGCAACATCCAGCGACATAAGGTACAATATTCAATTTCTACGGCAGCAGTTCGCATTTGCTTTCTCTCCGATAAATTAACAAGACGTCTTGGAACGCCACTACACAACTAATACTATTGCCCATACACTCAATAAGGAAGTAGCACTATGCGTAAATATCTTATCACCAGCTTGGCTCTGTTCGCGCTTTGTTCACAAGCATATGCGACAGAAGTCGATATTTTAACCAATCAAGGCACAATCCGAGTCGATCTAAATGATGACGCTGCGCCTAAATCTGTTGCCAACTTTCTACGTTATGCCGATGAAGGCTTCTATAACGGCACTATTTTCCACCGAGTAATACGCGGCTTCATGGTACAAGGCGGTGGTTTTACCAAAGACCTAGAGCGCAAGACAACCCATAAAGCCGTTGCCTATGAAGGTGATAATGGACTAGCTAATAACCGTGGCACTCTTGCCATGGCGCGGACTCAAGATCCAAACAGTGCTACATCACAATTCTTTATCAACCAAGTCGATAACGCCTTTTTGAATCATGACACTCGTGGCGCTGCAGGCTATACCGTTTTTGGTGAAGTTACTTCTGGTATGGATATTGTGGACGCCATTTCTGCAGTACCAACATCAACGGTTGGCCCTTACCAAAACGTTCCGACCGAACCTGTTATTATCGAGAGCATCACGCGTGTTAACTAGTTACCAATTAGAATCTCCTGCTTTAACTTGGGGTGAGGATGGCGCACCTCACTCCAACCAGTTTGACGATGTCTATTTTGACAAAGAGTCAGGGCTGGAAGAAACACGTCACGTTTTTTTAAAAAACAACCAACTAAGCGAACGTTGGGCGTCACTACAAAAAAACGCCTTTGTGATTGCCGAAACAGGCTTTGGCACAGGATTAAACTTTTTATGCGCTTGGCAGGCTTTTTTAACCGAAGCCGCCAGCGATAAACAGCTGCACTTTATCTCGGTCGAAAAATACCCAATGACCAAGAGCATGCTGACTGACGCGCTAAAGATGTGGCCGTCTATAAGCCATTTAAGTCAGCAACTAATCGACGTTTACCCTGAAGTTTGCCACGGGTTGCACCGCGTGGAGCTAGAGCAAGGCCGAATCCAATTAACACTGTGGTTTGGTGAAGCAGAAGATGGCTTCGCTGCGTTAGATGCCGACGTTGATGCTTGGTTTTTAGATGGCTTTGCTCCCAGCAAAAACCCAGAAATGTGGTCAGACAATCTGTTTAAGCATATCCACCGCCTTAGCCATCAAGGCACAACCTTCTCCACCTTCACCGCTGCTGGGATTGTGCGCAGAGGCTTAAAAAACGTTGGCTTTGATGTTCGTAAAGTAAAAGGTTTTGGTCAAAAAAGAGAAATGACGGTCGGTGAACTGAATAGCTCAACTGCGCCGTTATCTGAACGCATGTCCCAAGGTCAATCTTGGTTCAATCTTCGTAAAGATAATACATCAGAAGTCACCACAGTATTGGTCGTCGGTGCTGGATTGGCAGGTGCCAATACCGCTTATGCGCTCGCTAAACAAGGCATTAAAGTAGAAGTATGGGAACAAGGTAATTGCATTGCTGGCGGTGCGTCAGGTAATCCACAAGGCATGCTTTATCCTAAGCTAGCCTCTCAAGATACGCCAGTGAATCGCTTTTATTTATCAGCTTATTTACACGCAACTCGTTTATATTCCAGCTTAGATAAAAACAAACAATTCTGGGACGCCTGCGGATTAATACAAATACCGAAACACGACAAAGAAGCCGGACGCTTTCAAAAACTACTCGATGAAAAGCTCTATCCAGAAGCCATATTACAAGCATCCAAAGACAGAGAAGACAGTTTGCTCTTGCCTCTATCTGGCTGGGTTGTGCTGACAAAACTTTGCGAGACACTTTTGTCTCACGAAAACATTCATGTTTGTTTAAATACAAAGCTTGAAAGCCTCTCAGCTGTTGAAGCAGGTGGCCAAACCGTTGGCTGGCAAGCACGCCCCAAGTATCAAGAAGCTCCACTTAACGACCAACAAACACGCTTTTCGCATGTTGTGCTATGCACGGCAAATGATACAAAAGCTTTAGGAGTAACACCTAACACTCCAGACTATCCGATTCGTGGACAAGTCTCGTTTATTGATATTGAAAAAGCCAAAGTCGCTTGCCAAGCCATCGGTGAGTCTACCGATAAAATAGACTTCGATAAGGTTCTTTGTGAGTTTGGCTATGTTTCCCCTTCGATAAACAACTTGCTGCACTTTGGCTCGACATACGATCTAAAAGACCTAGATGATCAAGTAAGAGAAGAAGGGCATAAACGCAATTTAGCCATTTTAGAAAGCCTGCTTTTATTGCCAAAAGAAACATTTAACAGTGAGGATTGTGGTGGACGAGTATCGTTCAGATGTGCCGTGCCAGATTACACGCCGATTGTTGGACCGGTTCAATCAGAGGACGTTTATCAGCAAGCCTACTCAACTTTAACTAAGAATGCGAAGTGGCAAAGTAATGAGGTTGCAGAGCCTATAAAACAGCTCTACATCAATATCGGGCACGGTTCGAGAGGACTTATTTCTACGCCATTAAGTGGAAGTTATATTGCCAGCTTAATCACTGGCACTCCTTCTCCTTTAGAGCAACAGGTAAGCCATAAACTGCACCCAAGCCGCTTTATCATTCGCGACCTAAAACGCAGCCAAAACCTTTAATGCAAGAACTTAAACCTATTGTTCTTTAACTCACTGCATTGAGTAAATTCTGAAAAAACTCAATGCAGTGATATTTACGCCATCATTCTCTTATGATTCAAACAACTCACAAGCACTTGGAATAAGCTCAACAAATCGACTAGAGGTTTGAGGACGGAATACATAATGATTAAGTTCTGGCAACAAAGCCCTTAGCTTATCGCTCAGTTGCAACAAACTTGGATTAATTGGCTCATAAGGATAAACGTGGTCCTGTAGGCTCAATTTATGCAATTCATCAAGTTCATCTTGCAATATGCCTTTCATCGCAAAAAAGCGATCTTTCTGATTAATATCGTTGGTTTCCCAATAGGCATCGGAAAACGCGGAATTTAATTCATAAAAGATATGCAATGCATCAGCAACATTTTTTTTAGACATGTTATCTCCATCTTTATTGAGCAATCTTCATATTGCCACTTGTATTGTTTAACCCTAACCTTATAACCTACATTCTAAACGTGAATCGATATAGGTGAATACCCCTTGAGTACAACAATGCATCATGCCGTGACTTCTGACAATCTATGGCCATCTTTACAAGCGGAAGCAAAAAAGCTTGCACAAGATGAGCCTATTTTGGCCAGCTATTTCAATACTACTATCTTACGCCATGAATCATTGTGTTCTGCTTTAAGTTTTTTACTCGCCAGCAAGCTAGACAGCATATCAATTCCCGCTATGGTATTACGAGAAGTATTCGAAGAAGCCATGGCAGATACTAACTCTGGCATTGTCAGATGCATCGAGCAAGATATTTTAGCGATAAAAGAAAGGGACGCTGCTTGCGATACATTTACTACGCCACTGCTGTTTTTTAAAGGCTTCCACGCCTTACAAACGTATCGTGTAGCAAACTGGTTATGGAAAAACAATCGCAAGAGCTTAGCCCTGTATCTACAAGGACAAATGTCGATGGTATTTAGTGTCGACATCCATCCAGCAGCAACAATAGGCTGTGGAGTCATGCTAGACCACGCCACAGGCCTTGTGGTGGGTGAAACCTGTGTTATTGAAGACAACGTATCTATTTTGCAATCGGTCACTCTAGGCGGCACAGGTAAAGAGCACGGCGATCGTCATCCTAAGATACGTTCAGGTGTATTAATTGGTGCCGGTGCTAAAATTCTTGGCAATATTGAAATCGGTGAAGGCGCGAAAATTGGTGCGGGGAGCGTAGTATTAGAACCTGTTGAACACCACACAACCGTTGCTGGTGTTCCTGCAAAAATCGTAGGTCGCAACACTGGTGAAGAGCCATCGAGAGTAATGGATCACAATATTAACCATTGTGTTCGAGATTGTGTGGAATAACAAAAAAATTACGACCTCACATGAGGTCGTAATTACTTAAGTCACCTTTCGGAATCATTTTGATGGTTTCGCTTTCTGTATCAAACAACAGCACAGCTTCCCCGTTTCGTAACGACCTGAGCGCCTGCTCGCGCTTTTGCGCTGCCGACAAATCATAGTCACCATAATCCGTGCCATCACGCGACACAATATCATCCAAAATTGTTTCTAACGTGTCTGGGGCTAATGAATCATAAGGTATTAAAGTATCCAATTAGATCGCCCCATGTTGATTAAGCAAAGCAATCACGCCAGCTTCATCAATAACTGGCACATTAAGAGACTGCGCTTTGGTGAGTTTCGAACCGGCTTTTTCACCAGCAACTAAGCAATCTGTTTTCGCTGAGACTGAACCACTCACCTTAGCACCTAATGATTGCAACTTGTCTTTTACTTGATCGCGACTAAATTGGCTTAATGAACCCGTTACAACATAGGTTTTACCAGACAAGGGTAACTCATCAGCTGAAACTTGCTGCTTCTTCTCCCAAACAACACCAGCAGCTAACAAGCCTTTAATGGTATCTCGATTTAATTCCTGATCAAAAAACAAACGCACGTGTTGAGCTACAATGGGGCCGACATCTTCCACCTCTACCAAGGTTTCTTGATCTGCCGCCATCAAATCATCTAGCTCAGTAAAATAGCTGGTCAAGGCACGAGCCGTTGCTTCACCCACTTCTCGAATACCCAAGGAGTAGATAAAGCGGTTAAATTGCGTATTCTTTGCCGTCTCGATTGAAGCAAGAAGCTTTTCGACTGACTTTTGCCCCATACGCTCCATGGATAACAAGGTGTCCTTTTTCTCGACTAGGGTAAAAATATCCACCGGCGTTTTAACAAGTTCCTGATCCACCAGCTGCTCAATCAGCTTATCGCCAAGGCCGTCAACATCCATCGCTTTACGAGAAACAAAATGCTTTAGAGACTCTTTTAGCTGCGCACCACACACCAAACCGCCAGTACAGCGAATGATGGCTTCACCTTCAACTTGTTCCAAGTCCGAGCCACAAACAGGACAAGCTTCTGGAAAAATAACATCCGTCACATCATCAGGGCGCTTATCTAAAACTACCTGAACGACTTTAGGAATCACGTCACCTGCGCGATGAACAATCACAAAGTCATTCACTTTTACACCTAATCGAGCGATCTCGTCTTTGTTGTGCAAGGTTGCATTAGAAACCGTCACACCGCCAACAAATACTGGTTCTAATCGCGCAACAGGTGTAATAGCGCCAGTACGACCCACCTGGAAATCAACACCTAACACTCGAGTCATTTCTTCCTGAGCGGGGAATTTTCTGGCGATGGCCCAACGTGGCGCACGCGCAATAAAACCAAGTTGATTCTGTAAGGTAATTTGATCAACTTTATAAACAATACCATCGATATCATAAGACAAGTTTGCACGCTTTTCGTTGAGCATTTCGTAATAATCAATACAACCTTGTGCGCCTTCAGCTGTTGCCATTAGATCATTGGTACGAAAACCCCACTCGCTTAATTTCAGCAGGCCTTCGTAGTGACTTTTCGGCTGATCCCAACCTTCTACATAACCAATTGAATACGCACACATCACCAAGGGACGAGTGGCAGTAATCTTAGGATCAAGTTGGCGTAAGCTGCCTGCTGCCGCATTACGAGGGTTAACAAAAGTCTTTTCACCTTGTTCAACCGCTAAGGCATTCAGTTTTTCGAAGCCTTCTTTTGGCATATAGATTTCGCCGCGAACTTCTAATACTGCTGGCGGCGTTTGAGTGCGCAGTTTCAGAGGTACAGAATAGATCGTTTTGATATTCGACGTAATGTCTTCACCAGATAATCCATCACCGCGCGTCACGCCTCGTACCAAACGTCCGTTTTCATAACGCAAACTAATAGCCAAGCCATCTAATTTCGGTTCGCAACAATACGTCACATGATCGGTATTAAGTAATTTGCGAATGCGCTGATCAAAATCAGACAAAGACTCATTGTCAAAGGCATTGTCTAAAGACAACATAGGAACAGTATGAGCGACATTAGCAAAACCGCTGTCTGGCTTTTCGCCAACTCGCTGGGTTGGAGAATCCTCTTGAATCCACTCTGGGTGCTCGGCCTCTATAGATTGAAGCTGACAATAATCACGGTCGTATACTGCATCAGGAACAATTGGTTCGTCTTTTACATGATATGCATAGCTGTAATCGTTAAGTTGCTGAATCAAGTCCAGCATCTGCTGATGCGTCATGTCTGTCTCTTGGGTCATATATAAATAAACTCGAAATTTTCTGCAGGCTTGTATTAAAAATAAACATCAAAACAATCAAGGCCCCTTAGGGCCTTGATATTATTACTGTTTGTTGCGCATTAATCGGCGGCGCTCAAAATCGCGAATTCGCTGACGACAATGAGCAATCGTTTGATCACTCATCGGAGTTCGGCGCTCATCACGCAGCTCCCCACCTAGGTTACGTACTAAGGTCTGAGCTGTTTCAAGCATAAAGTCGAACGCTTTCATGCTATTTTTTGGACCTGGCAAGCCCATGAAGAAGCTAACACCTGGGCAATCGCTTTCTCCCATAGTTTCTAAATCAAAAGTGCCCGGCTCGATAGCATTTGCCATACTGAACTGCACTCGACCACGATCGAAACCATCTTCATGACGATGGAAAATATCCATTTCACCGTAGCGCATACCGCAATTTAAGATAAGCTGAAGCAGCTCCATACCAGAGAAGTTTTGCTCTTCAGGGGCAAAAATATTAATCACGATGACTTCTTCTATTTCAGCAATACTGTTGTCTTCTTGATCACCTTCGTTAATACCATCAATCACACTATTCGGTGTCACTTGATCGATATCAATTTCTGAATAACTGCGTTCATAGTCCTCATCAACATGACCGTCATAGCTATTATTAGTCTCTATAGCAAAATCCAAATCAAGATCATCTTGCTCATAAAAGCCATCATCAGAATAGTTTTGCTCAGATACTGCAGAATCGCCAAAATCTCGCTCAGGCACCAAAGAAGCCAACTCATCAAGGTGCATTTCTTCACCTCTATCCAGCTCTGGACCAGAATCAACTTTATGAGGGACATCGGCTAACGGCGATTTTGCCGTTTTCCTAGCATTCTCAAAAGCATTAACGATAGGATCTTGTGACGATTTTACTCGTTCACTTGAAGAGACTTTACTATACCCAACGGCAGAGCCTTGACGCACTAGTGCATCATCATCTGATTCATCTATATCAGAGAAGTCATTATCTGCCTGGGCATATTCCTGCCCTTTTTTATACCGACGAAATCCATCTATGAGGATAACGACAATAATGACGACCCCAATCAAGATTAGCCACTCACGCAAGCTAAATTCCATTACTCATTCCGAATTGCATCAATTAATGTTGATCGTATTATCAAACGAAGCGGCTTAGGATTCAATTACAAGGCTACGTTGATTACGAAAATCTCTTTACGATTTGTAAGTAAACCATGCTTTGTACCGATAATTCGACCTTTTGTAAGATCATTGTCATTAATATTCGCCAATTTAACCACTAAATCGACTCTATTAACTTCCGCCAAGGTTACAGTTGGCATTAAGGAGTCAAGATTTGTTAACAAAATAGGCTGCCCCAAATCCTCAGGAAATACTCTTTGTATGGCGATTGGCATTTTTTGCCCCTTAACCACAGCATAAACTAGCAAAATATCGTCTCTTTTCCATGTCAACTTACTGGCATCCCATTCAATTTTCACCACTAACTGATCGGTAATAATGGGCGCAACTTGCTGATAATCAATTCGGCCTAATTCTCGTGCTTTACTAATCGCCGACAATAACGCCAAGCGTTCCGTTGAATGTACGCTATAACGAATCGCCTCTTGCCAAGCTAATACGGCGCCTAAATAGTTTTGTTGTGCAAAATTAGCCACACCTTTCAAATCCAGAGCCGTGGCTTGGGTTGGTGCCACTTGCAGAATAGCATCAACAATTTTTAGCATTTTATCGGAACTTTGGCCCCCATTCGCATAAAAAATAGCTTGAGCGTATTCAACCAATAAGTTCACACGGTTTTCGGCATTGCGCGGTAGTTTTTCTAATGCCATCTCAAACGCAACTACCGCTTCTTGATACTTTTCAGCACCGACATAATCTGTCGCTAAATAATACCAATCCTCAACTCTGTCATAACGCGCACTGCGATATTTTAAAAAATCGCTCACTTTCTGCGGAGTCAGTTGCTGCGTTTGCAAATCTTGTGTAAAAGCCACATCTTTCGAATAACCAATTTGTTGATACAGACTCACACTACCCAAAACGGCAACAACTACTACACAAAGCATGACCCAACGAGCAAAGAGAATATCATTATGAAAAAAGCGTTTTTGTCGGCCATCAATAGAATTCTCCTCATAATCTACATCAGATAACAACTGCAAAGATTCGCTCGGAGTCAATCGACCCGCATCCTCTTCTTCCGCGATTTCTTTTCGGCGTACCATAGAAAACGCTTGTATATTTTGATCGTCTTTATTAATTGAATACTTACCCAAACGATGAGTAATAGAGCCGAAAAGATAGACAATACTCATCACCATCATGGTGGCCATCAGCAAATATGCGATCATCATAAATCTCGTCCTCGTCGTTTACGGTTCGCCATCACCACTACAACAAAAGCCAAAAGCCCTATTCCAAGCAGAATAAACGGACCATACCAAAGTAAAAATGTTGCAGTTGAATGCTGTGGACGATACAAAACAAAAGAGCCATATCGCGCCACCATGTAATCAACAATTTCCTGATCCGTTTTACCTTGCTCTATCATCTGATGGACAAGCTCACGAAGGTCAACAGCAATGCCAGAGCCAGAGTCTGCCAAGTTTTGATTCTGACATTTTGGGCAACGTAATTCTTCAACCAAACTTTGATAACGTGTTTTGTTCAATTCTGAGCTAAAGGTCATTTGCTCCTGTGCAAAAACTGATAAGGAAAGAAGCACAGCAATAGATAAGAAAACATCTCTAATAAGTATCATTTCATATAGCCTTTTATTTCAGGCCAATTTTCGGCATTAATCACACCTTGATGCCGATAAACCACTACACCAGAACGATCAACAACAAAGGTTTCAGGTGCGCCTGTGACACCCATATCCACGCCAAAGTTGCCGATCTCATCCATTAATATGTCTTGATAAGGATTACCCTTTTGCTCTAACCATTGCTCCGCAAGCACTTTCTCATCTTTGTAATCGATGCCAACAATAGGCACACCAGAATTTGCCAGCTCCATTAAAAAAGGGTGTTCAACATGACATGCAGGACACCAAGTTCCCCAGAAATTAATCAAATAAGACGTATTCGGTAAATCTTTGTGCGTATAAACCTGATCGTCTTGCAACGACACCAAGGTGAACTCGGGTACTTTTTTTCCCACCAAGGCTGAAGGCATATACTGAGCATCTTTGCCGAGCTGCAAATAAAACACTACGCTAAGTATCAGAAAAACTGCCAACGGCATAAAAAACAGCAACTTCCGCATAGTTAAACTCCTGCTCGTTTTCGATAGCGTTTATCTAGCGCAGCCAACAAACCACCAGCCATCATCATCAAACCGCCAAGCCAAATCCAACGCACAAAAGATTTCACGTAAATTCGTACGCTCCATGCGGAATCATCCAGTCGTTCCCCCAAGGAAACATACAAGTCGCGAGTAAAACCAGCATCTAATGCTGCTTCCGTCATGACTTGCTGACGAGTTGAAAAAAAACGCTTTTCTGGATGTAGAACAGCAACAGCTTTACCAGCTTTATAGACGGTAAATTGCCCTTTGCTTGCCACGTAATTTGGTCCTTTCACTTGTTCCATTTGATCAAACTGAAATTCATAGCCTGCGATAGTTGCTCGATCCCCGGGAGATAATCGCAACATAGATTCATGGCTATTGACGCTAACCAATACAATCCCCACCAAGGTAACGACCATACCAAGGTGCGCCAATAACATACCGTAGTAATTTCTTGGTAATTGACGAGCGCGAGGAATAATCCCTTTTGTACCAGCAGAGACTTTTCCAAACCAATCAGAGAAGGATAAGAACACCACCCAAAATGCCACCGCCAAACTCAGCCAAGCGATAAAACCAAACCCATAACAATAAACAACCAAGCCCGCCGATAAGGTAGCGATACACGCTGAGATAGAACAAACCTTAAAAAACACACTAAATTTCGTATGGTGCCATTTTGATAAAGGGCCAACCGCCATAAACACCATCAGCAAGAGAGCGATTGGTGTGAAAACGCTATTGAAATATGGTGCGCCAACAGAGATTTTACCCAGCCCTAACGCATCAAATATTAAAGGGTACAAGGTACCTAATAATACCGTTAACGTCAGAACCGTTAATAGGATGTTATTGAGCAGCAACCAAGCTTCTCGTCCTGTTACACCAAAAGACACGGTAGAACGCACCTCAGCCGCTCGAATGGCATACAACAACAAACTGCCTCCAACGAGCACCAAGAGCAAAGCAAGAATAAAAATACCGCGAGTAGGATCAGCGGCAAAAGAATGCACCGAAGTTAGTACGCCAGAGCGAACCAAAAATGCTCCTAGTAAGGAAAGACTAAATGTAAAAATCGCTAATAAGACAGTCCAGCTTTTAAACACACCACGCTTCTCGGTGACAGCAAGAGAATGCAACAAAGCCGTTCCCGCTAACCAGGGCATAAAAGACGCGTTTTCTACTGGGTCCCAAAACCACCAGCCGCCCCACCCTAGTTCGTAATACGCCCACCAACTTCCCAGTGTGATGCCTAAAGTCAGAAACGCCCACGACGCTGCTGTCCAAGGTCTTGCCCAACGCGCCCAAGAAGAATTTAAGTTGCCTGTAATCAAAGCGGCAACAGCAAAGGCAAATGCTACGGAGAAGCCAACATAGCCCATATACAAAACAGGAGGGTGAACAATCAAACCAAAATCCTGTAAAAGTGGATTCAGGTCACCGCCATCCGCAGGCACATCCGGTAATAAACGAGCAAACGGCGAAGAGGTAAAAAGTAAGAAGGATAAAAAGCCAACACAGACCATACCTAACACAGATAAAACCACGGGCCCGATATCTTCCGGTAAGGTTCTTATCTTTAACGCAACGGCGGAACACCAGCCAGACAAGATAAGTACCCACAATAATAATGACCCTTCATGCCCGCCCCACAAAGCACTAAATTTGTACCAAACAGGCAACTGGCTATTGGAGTTCTGGCTGACATACAACACAGAAAAGTCATCCGTTAGAAACGACAAGCTCAAAGTGACAAAACTTACCAACACCAAGGCCGACATAATAAAAGTCAGTGGCAGAGCGCTTTCCAACAACAGTCGATTGCCTTTCCAATAACCAATCAAAGGCACCGAGGCCAGCGACAAGGCAAAAAATAACGACAATATCAGTGAAAATTGACCAATTTCAGGAAACATAAACAGCCTAAATTAATAAGTAGATTGCGCGGACTCTGCGCTCTCGCCCGTCGAACGTTGGGTATTTTTCAATGCTTCAGTGATTTCTGGCGGCATGTATTTTTCATCATGTTTAGCCAATACTTCGGTCGCTTCAAACACGCCGTCATTATTTAGCTTACCCTGAGCCACAATGCCCTGACCTTCTCGAAATAGATCAGGTAAAATCCCACGATACTTAATGGTGACTTTGTGCTGAAAATCAGTCACATCAAAAGCGACCACCAAAGTGTCAGGGTTACGTTTAACACTGCCTTTCACTACCATTCCACCCGCGCGAATATTGGTATTTCGTGGCGCTTCACCCATAGCAATTTGGGAAGGAGAAAAGAATAAATTAATATTCTGCTGCAAGGCATACATTACCAAGGCAACCGCTACGCTCAATATCAACACAATGGCGGTTATGACTAACAGACGTTTTTTTCTTACTGAATGCATTAGCGGGTTTGATTCCTCAAAAAGCGTTTACGTAACGTGTCTCGGGTTTTGCGGCGTGTTGCTAGCGTATTCCAAACCAACCAAACTAAAGCCAAAGCACTAAAACCATAAGCTGACCAAACATAAACGCCGTGTGTTCCCATCATCAAAAACTCTGACAAACTATTAAAGGCCATGTTCCATTACCTCTTGTTTCACCCAGCTCGATCTATGTTCGCGAATTAATATCTCAGACTGCATACGCCAAAGAACCACACCAGCCACGAAACAGTACAAACCAATCACTGAAAAGAGTAAGGGCAACCACATTTCTGCAGGCATTTCAGGCTTTTTAGTGAGCGTAAACGTCGGCCCTTGGTGTAAGGTTTCCAGCAGCACCACCGAATACTTAATAATGGGTAAGTTAATCAGCCCTACGACACTAATAACAGCAGCGGCTTTATTCGCGAGAACCTGATCCTCTAAAGAGTTTTGCAAGGCGATAATGCCCATATAAAGAAAAAACAACACTAGAACAGAAGTAAGTCTTGCATCCCAAACCCACCAAGTTCCCCAGGTGGGTTTGCCCCAAATGGCACCCGAAACCAAAGCGATCAACGCCATAATCGCGCCAATTGGCGCCATTGCCTTAATAAAAATAGGCGCCATTTTCATCTGCCAGACAAGAAACACAAAACCTGATACGCCCAATGCTAAGTAACAAGATTGCGCCAACATAGCGACGGGCACATGAATATAAATAATGCGAAAACTGTTACCTTGCTGGTAATCTGCGGGAGCAAAAGCAAGCCCCCACACTAGGCCGATAACAAGGCAAAAGCAGCCAAAACAAAACACAGGCAACGGCCAAGATTTAGACCAAGAAAAAAACCACTTAGGTGAACCTAATTTATGAAACCATGCCCAACTCATCAGTTTACACTCGCTTTGACTGCAATCGCCGTCATGAAAGGTGATATCACTAAAGACAATAAAGACATAGCTAACAACATTGCCAATAACCCTAAATAAGGCAAACCTGCTTGTGCAGCTTTAACCGCTAACGTCGAAAAAATAATCACTGGCAAATAAAACGGCAATATCAGTAACATCACCAGCATGGCACCTTGTTTTATCGATACCGTTAAAGCTGCACCAATCACACCAATAAAAAACAAGCTAGGTGTGCCTATGAGTAATGTCATGATCAATACCCTAAAACCTGATCTTGGCAGATATAACATTTCACTTAATAAAGGCATCATAACAAGCAAAGGTAATACAACAGCCAGCCATTGCGCGACGACTTTTAGCAAGATTAATAAAGGCAGTGACAATCCACTAACAACCAGCTGCTCCAAAGAACCATCTCGATAATCTTCTTTGAACATACTTTCTACAGCCATCAAAATAGCCAATACTGCAGCACACCAGACGATACCTGCCGCCGCTGGCGCCAGAAAATCAGGCGAAGAATTAATTCCTATCGGAAACAAAGCAACCACAATAATGAAAAACAACAGCGCATTAAAAACGTCTTGTTTACGACGCCACAACACCAAAAATTCAGACGCTAAAAAAGAAGAATACGTCATAACAACGTTACGTCACGAGGAGCAATGGACAGCAAGTCCTGGTGGGTGGTTAATATCACCAAGCCGCCTAACAACACATGCTGTTGAATACGCTCCTCTAGCAGGGCAACTCCTCTGACATCTAAAGAAGCAAAGGGTTCGTCCAACAGCCAAAGTGTTTTTTTATTTAACCATAACCGCGCCAAAGCGACTCGTCGAGCTTGGCCTGCAGATAATTTTTTCACCAGCACATCGACCTGATCTATAAGGCCTAACTGAGTTAACACCGAATACAACATGCTTGTAGAAACGTCAGGACAATACCAACGAAGATTTTCAGCAACAGTAAGCAGGCTTTTAACACCAATAGAATGACCTAGATAGATTGCATCTTGCTGTAAAGAATTTCTGTCTAAGGTGACATCCTCGCCCGAATACAATATTTGCCCCTCTAGAGGCGAAAGCACACCAGCGATGACTTTTAACAAAGAACTCTTACCAGCCCCATTTTCTCCTAGAATACGCACTACATCACCAGACTGAACACTAAAAGAAAGCCCTTTACATAGGTCTCTTTCCCCACGCTCGATCCAAAGGTCTGATATTGTTAAAAAAGCAGAAGATTGCAAAAGATTTATCCAATTCGGCCGATATAAGGGTCAAGGTTAACATTGTTTGGCTACACTATTTTAACTGTACGGCTTAACCATACCGAACAGCCCAAACATTATATGAGAAGCGTTTCTAAAAGCACAAATCAATCGGCTATTTAATCAACAGGCAGGCTACATGATCTCTGACATCCAATCTATGCTTAATGCATCATCAGGCAAGCAGAGCAATGCGACTAACAGCAGTAGCAATAATATATTAGGCAACACAGGAACAATTGCGAAATTAAGCAGTGAAATAAAACTAATCGAAAATCTCAGCCTGATTAAATTTCAGGGCAGCGAGTCTCTTAATTTTCAAGGCAAACCAGCCCAACTGTTGCATGCAACCAGTGCACAACAGCCATTTACTCTTGTTAATACTGGCGCGCCCATCGACATTAGTGATATCCAAAATGCCAAATTAAATAAAACCAATTCTCTGCAAGCCTCCCTGACTCTTCCTGTAGAGAATCAAACCAGCAAAACGGGCGTCAATCAAAATGCACCTCAAGTTAGGCAAGCTGATAATCTTATGCTGGCATCTCGTGTCGTAAACTTAACGGTTACCTCAGTAACACCTGCGACAAACAATACTGGTAATGCTCCACTTTCTACAACAGCAAATTCTCAACCAACAACCGTAACGCCCCAGACTTCTGGCGTTCAGACTTCCAGTGCTCAAACCTCTAGTGCTCAGACAACGAGTCCTCAAACAGTACCCCCTCAACTCGCCGCGACAAACATTCAGGCCAAGACAACCAATCAACCGTTGACAGTGAATACGCCGCAACTAGCTACGAGCATTCAAACGACTACAGCAACAGTCACCCAATCAAACCCACAACTAGCAAGGGTTTCTGATGGTAAAACAGAGTTTCCTATTCTTAGTCAAACGCCATTGAAAAAAGGCGATGTCGTACGAGTCATGGTCGACGCCAATAACAATATGCAGGTGTTGCCAGCAAAAACTAGTGCGACAGCGCCTACTGTTCAAACAGAAGCACTTAAACAAAGCCTACCGAAGCAGTTGTCTCTTGGGGATATGTCTCAGCTCGTCAAACAATTACACAGCCTAAACGAGACGTCGAATGCGAACTTGCTACCGCAAACGCAACAAGCGCTTAAACAGCTGATGCAAAATATGCCAACGTTGGGAGCCCTAACAACCTCGCCAGAAGCTATGAAACAGGCCATTCAAACAAGCGGGTTATTCTCTGAATCATTACTGGCTAATGACAGTAAAACGCAAATACCCGCCGACCTAAAACTCAATCTGACAAAGTTAAAAGACGCCCAGGAAAGCATTGGCCCTATGCGTCTTGGCAGTATTCCAACAGAACAAATTGCAAATGCAATCGAACGCATTACCACCAGCCAGTTACGGCATTTTTCAGAACCTAATCAGTTCAACACTCCAACCTATCCCTTGCATATAGAACTACCAATTAAACATGGTCAATCACCAAGTTTTGTACAAATAGAGATAGATAAAGACGCAAGTTCAGAAGAGCAAGAGAAACAAGATAGGCGCTGGCTGGTAAAACTAAAGTTTGATTTTGAAGAAACAGGAAGATTCGATGCGAGAGCCAGTATCCAAGCAAATAAAGTTGGAATACTCTTTGCCGCAGAAGACCCAGAAACGGTACAAAAATTACAAAAGAATCTGTCTACATTGAAACAACAATTAAAAGACAAAGACATTGAGATCGAAAGATTAGACGCTTTTCAAGCTAAACTCGATAAAGAAAAAACTAATATTGTTAAGACTCAATCGTTAATAGATGTGAGAACATAATGCAAAAAGCAGTCGCTTTAAAATATGACTTTAGCGCAGCACCAACAGTCGTCGCAAAAGGAAATGGTTTACTTGCTGAAAAAATCTTGACAGTTGCGAAGGAGAATGGCGTTCTACTTCACCAAAGCCCTGAGCTTGTAGAAATGCTCAGCACTTTGGAATTAGGAGAAGAAATACCGGAATCATTGTATCTAGCCGTCGCAGAGGTGATCGCTTTTGCACATAAAATCAAAGATCATCAGTGGTAATCAGAGTTCCTACGTGACTCTTGCTTTAATAAGCTGATCAATTCTGCTTCAGCTCGTATAAGACCGCATTTAGAAACCAAATCATCAATAGTTGCGCCCATTTCCAAAAGCTCCATAGCGCGATTGTATGAGACCCCACCCTCTTTCGATAAAATTTCAGATTGCTTTTCTACAGCGAGATTCAATTTTTTCTCAATAGCTACCAAGCGTCGCCCCATCCCTATTGATCCTGAGGCAAGTACTTGCACTTGCTTTTTTTGATTCAATTCTGCTTCTGCGTGATGCTGCTTCATGCGCTCTAGCCGTTTCGATAATCTAAAAGCCCAAACGACAACCGCAATCAAGATCACAAATTGAAGTATCAAGAGAAGGTTAAATAACCATTGAGATTCCATTTAGTACAACTACCTTAATTACTTACTTCAGACCATTCATCTTCTGATAACAGTTTATCTAGATCGACAAGAATTAATAAAATATCATTTTTATGACAAACACCTTGGATGAACTTAGATGACTCATCATTACCAACATTTGGCGATGGCTCAATCTCAGACTGACGGAGGTAAACCACTTCAGATACTGCATCTACCAGAATACCAATAACATGACCTTCCACTTCAAGAATCATGATACGCGTAGAATCTGTAAGCTCGCCTGATGGCAAGCCAAATCGCTGACAAGTATCAATAACGGTTACAACCGTTCCACGCAAGTGAATAATACCCAAAACATAACTAGGAGCTCCAGGAACTGGGGCTATCTCAGAATAGCGCAGAACTTCTTTTACCTGCATAACATTTACACCGTAGATTTCATTCTCTAAGCGAAATGTCACCCATTGCAACATCGGATCTTCTGACTGATTTGCATTTTTTAACGCTATGCTAGTAGTTGCCATTATTCATCTCCAAAGATCAAAAAATGATCATTACAATTATTTTTGCGTGTTTTTAAATCCATTTTGGGGGTCGTCTAACAATTCTATAAACCCCTGCACATCAAGTATGGCACACATATGATCAATTACCGTACCAGCTAACCAAGGTCTCTTACTTCGATCACTGCGCCACTTCACTTGCGATGGCTCTAAGGTAATAGCCTCTGCCACGCGTTCACAAGCAACACCCCAATCAGTACGGTCAAGCTGTATTACGAATTTAAAATTGTCTTTCATTTCGCCTTCATAATGATTAGGCATTATCCAGCGCGCAGTATCAACAGTACGAAGGTTAAACTCTCCAACATTCGCAACGCCCATGAACCAATCTGGCTGTCCAAATATTGACGTTAACTTATCTCTTCCACTTTGAAAAATCCCACCCAACTCAACCAAAGGTACCGCAAGTTTCAAACCACCGACATAAAAAAGCAAACACTCAAATCTACCTGTCGCCCATGGCAAAGGATCTGTTCTCGAAATTCTCTTAACTGGCTCTGGCTCTGGCTCTGGCTCTGGCTCTGGCTCTGGCTCTGGCTCTGGCTCTGGCTCTGGCTCTGGCTCTGGCTCTGGCTCTGGCTCTGGCTCTGGCTCTGGCTCTGGCTCTGGCTCTGGCTCTGGCTCTGGCTCTGGCTCTGGCTCTGGCTCTGGCTCTGGCTCTGGCTCTGGCTCTGGCTCTGGCTCTGGCTCTGGCTCTGGCTCTGGCTCTGGCTCTGGCTCTGGCTCTGGCTCTGGCTCTGGCTCTGGCTCTGGCTCTGGCTCTGGCTCTGGCTCTGGCTCTGGCTCTGGCTCTGGCTCTGGCTCTGGCTCTGGCTCTGGCTCTGGCTCTGGCTCTGGCTCTGGCTCTGGCTCTGGCTCTGGCTCTGGCTCTGGCTCTGGCTCTGGCTCTGGCTCTGGCTCTGGCTCTGGCTCTGGCTCTGGCTCTGGCTGAATAATATTGGCGTCTTCAGAATCTAATGACAAGCCATCAACTTGAGCCGATATTGCTTCTTCAAAATCCTTAAATGATGCATCTAAAGCTGAAAGTTCTTCTTCACTCAGTCCAGCTTCTGAATCAACCAGTTCAGATTCAACTAAATCAGAATCAACAGGTTCAGGTTCAACAGATTCGGCCTCATCTAACTCTTCTACAGACGGCTCAGATGTCGCCTCTTGTAATAAATCATCAAGATAACGCTGGACAGCTAATTGAGGCCCAACTAAAACTGCTTCTTTACTCTTTGTGTCTTTCATAAACTGTTACTATCCCGCTGGGTTCAGCAAAGAATCCATCAGACTTGCGTAAGCCTTAATTCCTCGAGCATTAGGATCCAGTGCCGAAGGAGCAATACCTGCTGTACTGGCATCTCTTAACTTCGTGTCCACTGGAATCACCGAATGCCATACCAACTCTTCATAGGTATCTTTCAAGCTACGTAAGCTTTTATTGGAAGCCTGAGTACGGCGATCAAAAAGAGTTGGCACAATCAAAAATGGCACTGGACGTTTTCTTGCCCTGTTTATCATGGTCAATGTTCTGACCATTCTTTCTAAACCTTTTATCGCTAAGAACTCAGTTTGTACAGGTATCACTAGTTGCTGACAAGCCGCCAATGCATTAATCATCAACACACCAAGTACAGGAGGGCTATCGATCAACACATAATCGTAGTCATCCCATAAAATTGCCAGTGTTTTAGAAATAACCAACCCCATACCACCTTGAGCTTGGGCATGACGCTCTAACGTTGCCAATGCTGTAGATGCTGGCATTAAAGATAAATTGGGATGGCCTGTTTCTAATATTAACGATGCAGGTAACTCTTCTGGAATTTTTCCAGTCGCCTGAAAAAGGTTGTAAGCACTCTTTTCTATAGAATCAGGATCAAAACGAAAATAACTCGTCAGTGAGCCATGCGGGTCAAGATCTATCATTAATACCCGATGACCAGCGTCAGCCAACAACCCTGCTAAAGAAACTACTGTGGTCGTTTTACCAACGCCGCCTTTCTGATTCGCCACTGCCCAAATGTGCACTCTGACTCCCCTGATACCCTATGCTGTTATTTTGCTTACGAATTCCTTGCAATCATATACAGTAACACGCTATTGAAACAAGTAATCATAGAGATTATCAGCCTCACGCTTACTAATTCGCAAGATTACACGGCGATTTTGCTGACGAGCATAATCATTTGTGTTTCTTACTTTAGGATGTTCGCTAGAAAAACCGATTGGCGCGATCATTTTTGGGTCCACCCCTCTATAAACCAGCTCATCCACAACAGAGGAAGAGCGCAAACTAGACAAGTGCCAATTCGAAATTAAACGTCTTGAATTAACTGGCAAGTCATCCGTATTGCCCTCAACCAATATCACTGAAGGATGCACCTTTAGAATGTTTGCAACTAGGATTAATAAGGCGACAGCTTCATTCGTTAAATCGTACTCCCCTTGACCAAACAATAAACCAGACTTCAACTCCAAACTTACCCAATCTGCTGATTCAGTGACAGATATTTGACCTGATGCATGTAGTCCTGAAAATTGATTTTCTACGACTTGACTTAATAATGCGTAAACAGCAGAGGAGTTACTCTCCTCTATCGTTGGAGGCGCAGCAGGAATAGGTTTCGTTTCAACCACTTCAATATCTTTTGGCTCCCCAACAATAGGTTCGCCAATATTAATAGGCTTAATCGACTTTTGAACAGCATCGAAAACACCATGAAGGGTTTCTTTAAGGCGTTGTTCATCACCTGAGTTCTTTAATGAAAGGGAATATAGCGCCACAAAAAAAGCGAATAACAGAGTAATGAAATCAGCATAAGAAAGTATCCAACGGTCTCGGCCTTGTGCACCAGATGGTGGTGACTTAGTCACCACACGACGACGCCTCGATACCCGAGGTGGAGTATCACTCATAAGTATTAAGCTCTAACTCTAATCTGTATGGATGCTTACCTGTGGCAATACCACAAATACCATCAATAAGTAGTTGATGGAACAGAAGCTCTTTATCAACATAACCAGTTAACTTCTTAGTAATGGGAAAAATGACTAAGTTGGCAAAGCCTTGGCCGTAAAGCGTAGAAACGAAAGCGACAGCAATACCATGCCCTAATGCTTCTGGACTATCTAAATTCGCCATAGCTTGAATCAGACCTAGTACCGAGCCCATAATCCCTAATGTGGGCGCATACCCTCCTATTGATTCAATAAATGACACACTCTTCATTCGTTTATCATAAATACGAACAGCATCATCATGAAGTCTATCAGCCAATAAATCAGGATCAGTACCATCAATAGCCATTTGCAAGGCTCGACTCGAAAAACGGTTATTCAACGCCTCAATATCAGACTCTAAAGCAAGCAAGGAGAGCCTTCTAGCTTTATGGGCAAGGTTGTTTATCAATGCGCGGGCGGAGTTGAAATCATAAACAGGAGGGAAAAGGCTCCACTTAATCAAAACAAGAGCACGAGCTGCCTCCTGAATACTACTTTGAATAAGTGTAGCGCCAATACTACCAACAATAACGATGATAGCGGAAGGCAGGTTAAGAAGAAGGATTATCTCGCCTCCTCCTAACCAGTTAGCTAGAAATACGGAGCTGAAAGCAATTAATAGTCCTGCTAAGGTAACAAAATCCACTAGCCAACCTCACGTGCAATGCGCTCACCAATATGCTCTAAGTCAATAATATCATCCGCTAAATTAGCTTTTTCTACTGCCATTGGCATACCGTAGATCACACAAGACTCTTCACTTTGAATCCAGACTCTCGAACCTGAATTCTTTAGCATACGAGCACCTTCGCGACCATCAACACCCATACCAGTCATGACAACAGACAGTACTTTTCCCGGATAACATTTTGACGCCGAACCAAAAGTAACATCTACAGAAGGTTTGTAGTTTAGACGCTCATCCCCATCAAGAATACGGACACAGCCGCCATTTCGAGGGTCAATCATCATTTGCTTTCCACCCGGAGCTAATAAAGCAACACCAGCTTGCAAACGATCACCGTCTTGCGCTTCTTTTACTGTAATCTGGCAGATATTGTTTAACCGCTCAGCAAAAGCTCCAGTAAATGCAGCTGGCATATGCTGAACCAACACGAGAGGCGCCGCAAAGTCTTTAGGCAATTTGCTTAATACCGCTTGCAAAGCCATAGGACCACCAGTAGATGTGCCTATGGCAACAAGGCTCACTCGCTTTCTCACACGCGGAATAATAACACCACGGTCAGTTACGATAGGCTTGGGAGCCTCACGTGGAGCAAGCGCAGCAACAGGTCTTCTATCACCTGCAAATCGAGTTCTAGCAACAGCCAGTACCCGATCAACCAATGCACGCTTAACTACAGCCGAATCACGAGAGATATCCTCAAAGTTCTTCGGCATAAAATCAACTGCACCGGCCTCTAGAGCATCTAGAGTAACCTTTGCTCCCTCATGAGTTAATGAGGAAAACATAAGCACAGGCGTTGGCTTAAGCTTCATAATATTGACTACAGCAGCGATACCATCTAACACAGGCATCTCATAATCCATAGTAACAACATCAGGCGATAAGGATTGAACCTTATCTATCGCCTCCCTTCCATTATTTGCAGTACCAACAACGGTTAGTCTAGGATCGGCTTCAAATATTTCGACAAGACGGCGTCTAAAGAAACCTGAATCATCAACAACCAGCACCTTAACAGGCATATCACATCCCCTAAATGAAAAACTTATTACCTAGATGCGTAACACTTAAGCATACTAGGAACATCCAGAATCAATGCAATACGACCATCACCTGTAATTGTTGCACCTGCCATACCAGCGGTACCTTGCAACATTTTACCTAATGGTTTTATAACCACTTCTTCTTGACCAACCAATTGATCAACAACAAAACCGACTTCACTCATGCCCACTTGAACAACAACAACATGAGCTTCAGTAGGTAAATTGTCTCGGCTATTCCCCTTAATTAACCAATTTTTCAGATGAAATATTGGTAAGGTTTTACCTCGAATAACAACAACTTGCTGGCCATCAACCACGTTAGTTTTCTTCAAGTTGAGATGAAAAATCTCGTTAACACTTACTAAAGGAAAAGCAAATGCCTGATCAGATAAAGTCACCATTAGAGTTGGCATAATTGCCAGCGTTAATGGCACTTTTATGATAAAGCGAGACCCCTGCCCAAGAACTGACTTAATCTGCAATGTGCCATTTAGTTGCGAGATTTTCGTCTTAACAACGTCCATCCCTACACCACGACCAGATACATCAGTAATTTCTACTTTAGTAGAAAAGCCTGGAGCAAAGATTAAGTTAAACGCTTCTTCATCAGACAATCTATCCGCTGCATCTGCATCCATTACCCCTTTTTCAACAGCTTTTCTTCTAAGCAGATTAGGATCCATACCAGCACCATCATCTTCGATGGATAGCAAGATATGATCACCTTCCTGTTCAGCAGACAGAATTACCGTCCCCATTCGAGGCTTGCCGCTCGCTTCGCGAACATCGGGCGCTTCTACACCATGATCTACAGAATTACGCACCAAGTGAACTAAAGGATCAGCCAATGCCTCAACTAAGTTCTTATCTAGATCGGTCTCTTCACCACGAAGAACAAGGTTAACCTCTTTCTTCATATTACGAGCAAGATCTCGAACAACTCGTGGAAAACGTCCAAATACTTTTTTGATAGGCTGCATACGCGTTTTCATTACCGCGTTTTGCAGATCACCAGTCACAACATCTAAGTTAGCAACTGCTTTCCCCATCGACTCGTCTTCACTTTGAAGCCCCAATCGAACAAGGCGGTTTCGAACTAATACTAGCTCACCCACCATGTTCATTATGTCATCTAGACGTTTAGTATCTACGCGAACCGTTGCCTCTTGGGTAACAGGTGCGTTAGCCGTTTTCTCTTTAACGCTATCAGCTTCAGGCTCTGGAGCCTTAGGAGCAGGCTTCGGAACAGGTTTAGGTGCTGGTTTTGGCTTAGCAGATGCTGCTTTAGGCTCAGGCTTTGCAGTAGGAGCCTCTGCTTTTTCTGCTCCACCTTTACTTTGTAAGCTATCTAAAAGAGACTCAAATTCATCTTCAGTAATTAAATCAGATTCTGCACCTGCACTAGATGCCGCAGCATTAGTATCAGCTTTAGATTTGTCTTCTTTTTTACCAGAAGCTGGAGTTTCGCCATGAAGCTTATCAAGTAGCTCTTCAAACTCGTCTTCAGTAATTTCGTCAGAAGAAATAGCGCTTGAATTAGTACTATCTTCTGGACCATCATTAATTCCAGGCGCCCCACTACCATGAAGTTGATTCAGCAATGCATCAAATTCATCTTCTGTAATTTCGTCGTCCGTTCTTGGAGCAGTTGATACGCCACTTTTTTCAGTACTATCGTCAGATGAAGTATCACCCAAGGCATCTAGTAAAGATTCAAATTCATCGTCAGAAATATCGACAGATTCATCTGCTACAGAAACTACGTCTTCAGTTTCTTCAACATCAGTATCATCTTGCTCTTCGGCAACATCTTCAACTTCATCTAACTCTTCATCAGCAGCACCTGCAAGTTCTTCTGCAGTTGGAGGCTTCGCATACACACTAAGTGCTGCAATTAACTCTGGTGAAGCACGTTCAGGCTCACCGCCAGCACGTACTGCATCGAACATTTCATTTACAGCATCAAGAGCCTGTAAAACAATATCCATCAAATCAGAATCTATTTTACGCTGACCGTTTCTTAAAATATCAAAAACGTTTTCAGCATAATGGCAACAATCAACCAAAGCAGTTAATTGTAAAAATCCAGCACCACCTTTTACAGTGTGGAAACCACGAAAAATCGCGTTAAGCAGCTGCTTATCGTCTGGATTTTGCTCTAAATCTACCAGTTGTTCGGAAAGCTGTTCTAGAATTTCACCAGCTTCTACCAAAAAATCTTGTAGAATCTCTTCATCGACCTCGAAACTCATCCTCAGCTCCTTCTAGAAACCAAGACTTGATAGCAAGTCGTCTACTTCGTCTTGACTATTCAGTACTTCAGGGTTGTTTTGTTTATTAATAGCTGGGCCATGTCCACGAGTGTCATCGTGTTCAGACTCTTTCTCTTGGTGTTCAATCCCCGAGATACTATCAACGCGTCCAGCAACAGCAACGAGATGCACAAGTTTTTCTTCTACATCTCGAATTAAATCATTCACTCTAGCGATTACTTGACCCGTTAGGTCTTGATAACCTTGCTCTAGAAGAATTGTGTTGAGGTTTGAATGCAAGGTAGTGGCACTGTCATCAGCATAAGACAAAAAGACATCAATACGCTTATACAAGTCTCTAAATTCTTGAGGTGTTAAGTCTCGCTGAATTAAGCGACTCCAGTCTTTTCGCAGTTCCCTTGCCTGACTCTGTAGTTCACTAGCCACAGGAACACTACTGTCCACCATGTCCATCGTTTTATTGGCAGCCGCACTAGTCGTTTCAATAACATAGTTCAGTCGATCAGAAGCATCAGTTATTTTAGTAGCAGAATCTTTTCCGCCTTCGCCGACAACTAAGTCAATTGAGTCAATCTGAAAATCACGAATAGCATCATGCAGACTTCGAGTTAAAAACCCCACTTCGTTATAAAAACTTTTATGACGAGCTTCACTTAACTCTTGGATGATTTTAATAGCACCACTGAAATCACCGACTTCAATGTGATTTAAAAGCTCTACAGCACCATCTTTTACTAGGTTTTCAAATTCCACTAGTCCAGATCCCAATACATTTGACATCTAATTTCCCTATTTGGCAGCGTCTATTCGTTCGAATATTTTCTCAATTTTTTCTTTGAGAGCCACCGCAGTAAAAGGCTTAACTACGTAACCGTTCACTCCAGCCTGAGCTGCAGCAATAATTTGGTCACGCTTTGCTTCTGCCGTTACCATAAGAACTGGAATGCTTTTCAACTTTTCATCAGCACGAACTGCACGAAGCAGCTCAATACCAGTCATGCCAGGCATATTCCAATCAGTAACAAGAAAATCAATTGTTCCAGCTTGAAGTATAGGCAACGCAGTTGTTCCATCATCAGCTTCAACTGTATTGGTAAACCCTAAATCCCGTAATAAGTTTTTAATGATTCGTCTCATTGTCGAGAAATCATCAACAATCAGGATCTTCATGTTTTTATCCAATGCAACCTCCACACCCCAAAGGTAATATTCCACAACTCATAATTAATCTCGCCAATCGCTTAATCGAGCTCGTAATCGCATAGCCGCTTGACTATGAATTTGACTGACTCTTGATTCACTGACGCCTAATACAGCACCAATTTCTTTCAAGTTGAGTTCTTCATTATAATAAAGAGACAAAACCAACTTTTCTCTTTCAGGTAAATCATCAATTTCTTTTGCTAATTGATTTTGAAAACCACCCTCCTCTACTAGCGAATAAGGTGCATTTTCTACCTCAGATTCAATACTGTCTAAATTATTTGTATCAGAGTCTAGCATTTCTTCATAGCTAAACAACTGGGTCGACATGGATGAATGAATCATTTCATGATATTCATCCATACTTATATTCATATGAGATGCCACTTCCATATCAGACACCTCTCGACCTAACTTGGCCTCTAATTCTTTAATCGCATTAGCAACAGCTCTTCCATTACGTCGAACAGAACGAGGTGCCCAATCAGTTTTTCGCACTTCATCCATGATGGAGCCGCGAATTCGAATACCTGCGTAAGTTTCAAAGCTAGCACCTTTAGTCGACTCAAACCGTTTATACGCCTCAATCAACCCCATCATGCCAGCTTGAATTAAATCATCGACATCCACGCTATCAGGCAAACGCGCTAATAGATGATAAGCAATTTTCTTTACCAAATACCCATACTGCTCAACAATCGCATCAATCGAAAGCGTCGCTTTTTTAGAGTAAGTGTTATATCCATTTTTGGTCTGCATAAAATAGTCTAAGCAACCTTTACCATTTAAGTTAGTTGCGCTAACTAACTGTACTACATAGTTTGGCGCAACGCTTTCAGTAATAACAAAATTTTACTAACTACCATACTTTAGTGACCCATAAAGCTGACTGTAATGTTCTGCAGTATATACAGCCCTACTAATCAAGTTATGCGCCCTAGCTGGCTCGATATCATCAGGAATTCTTTGTCCATCTGCTATATATACAACAGGAAGACCTTCCTCAATAACTACACTAATAGCCTCACCAAGTGAAGCAGATTCATCAAGTTTACTTAAAACACAGCCATCTAATTGAACTTGAGAATAAACATCTACAACTGTTTTTAATACTTGTCTTTGGCTTGTACATGGTAATACTAGTAATTTTTTAAGACTTGCTCGCGCACGCTTCATCATTAAAAGCTGTCGCTCAAGATTTGAATCTCTTGGGTTCATGCCTGCAGTATCAACAAGCACTAAAGAATAATTAGCGTATTTTGCTAATACTTCATTTAGATCTGAATATTCATTAACCACTTCAACTGGCACATTTAGAATACGGCCAAAAGTTCGTAATTGCTCATGCGCTGCAATACGATAGGTATCAGTAGTAATTAAAACAACACCCTCAGAACCATGTTTTAAAACATGCTGAGCAGCAATCTTACCAATCGTTGTTGTCTTCCCTACTCCGGTAGGCCCCATGAATGCTATGCAGCCTCTAAGTTCTGAAGAGCTAGAGCGAATAGGAATATAATCTGCCAAATGAGCCAACAACCGGTTCCAGTCATCTTCACGGCCTTTTAAATCAATATCGTCAATCAACCTAGAAACAACAAAATCTGATAAGCCTAAACCTTTTAATTTTTCGCGGGCACGTAGCTCAACTGCATTTTCTTTTGCTTCGGATCGGCTTTCATTTTGCTGACGCTGCTCGAGCATAGCTCGAACATTTTTCAACTCAAGTTCCATGTCTCGTAATTGCTTAGCACTATCACTATTGCGAATAGACAAAGCTTCCTCAACTGCAGGATCTTCTCTGTCACTTGACAAGGGTGGCATTTCAAACTGTGCTGTAGGACGTTTTTCAGAATATGAAGGTGAGGAAACCTGAGGCGGCGTCTGCTGCTTCGCTCTTTCTATGCGCTCTAAATAGTCAGCACTTGGGTCAACATATTGTTCAGAACGAGGCGCAGATGACCGTTTAGAAGTCATACTAGAAGGCAAGGATCCATCATAATCTAGAGCAGCAACTATTTCTATCTCACCGGTAGGCAGACGTTGATTTGACAAAATGACCGCATCAGGGCCTACAGCATCACGAACCTTCCGTATCGCTTGCCGCATGTCAGGTGCTCTAAACCGCCTAATTTGCATGAATAACTTAATCCTTCCAGTTTATTTTTCTTACAAATCCATAGCTTACCCGAAAGATTACAATAAATATAGATACAATCCATCACGTTAATAGGTAGATCTTATTGACCTATAACACCCACCACAGTAATGCGTTTATGATCTGGCACTTCTTGATATGAAAGCACTGACATATTCACCATACCATAACGCATAAAACGCGCCAACATAGGACGTATAGGCGCTGACACAATTAAGATAGGAGTATTTCCCATTGCTTCTTGCTGCTCTGCCGACTGCCGCAACGAAGCCTGCAACTGTTCGGCCATTTGCGGCTCTAAAATCAGTGCTTCTTCATTTTTAATACCAGACTGCTGACTTTGCTGAACAGTCTGCATAAGCATTTTTTCCAATTTAGGTTCTAGCGTTAACACAGGAATCTCTTCAACGCCATCCGCCAATGTCTGAATAATCAAGCGAGATAATGACGTCCGCACCGCCGCAGTCAATATCATTGGATCTTGAGTTTTCGGCTGCACTCCCATAATCGACTCCGCAATAGTTCGCATATCTCTTAAAGGAACACCTTCTATCAATAAGTTCTGCAACACCTTCAGAAGAACACTCAACGGTATAGTATTTGGCACCAATTCTTCAGCCAATTTAGGATTATATTGCTTCAACAAACTCAGCAACTGTTGAACCTCATCATGACCAATCAATTCATAGGCATGCTTATGCATAATCTGGTTAATATGAGTCGCAACCACAGTACTTACATCGACAACAGTATAGCCATAAGTTTGCGCCTGATCCCTTTTCTTAGGATCAATCCAGACCGCATCCAAACCAAACGATGGATCTTTACCCGCGATACCATCAATCGAGCCAAATACCTGCCCAGGATCGATTGCCAAATCTTTATCTGGATGAACTTCCGCTTCAGCCAAACTCACTCCCATAAGAGTTACCCGATAGGCATTCGGCATCAAGTCTAAGTTATCTCGAATATGTACACTTGGTACTAAAAAACCCAAATCCTGCGATAGCTTTCGACGCACACCTTTGATTCTAGCTAACAACTCACCACCCTGGGTCTTATCCACCAAAGGTATCAAACGATAACCCACCTCTAAACCAAGCATATCAACCGGCGCAACATCATCCCAACTAAGATCTTTCACTTCTGCTGGCGCAGGATTATCAGAGGAAGTCTTACCGGTACTTTTTGGACCTGGTTTAGGCTTCTGTTTCTTTCTGTACTCAAGAAAATAAGCAAGACCACCCAAACAAGCCGCCAACGATAAGAAAGAAAAATGCGGCATACCTGGGACTATTCCCATAATAGTCATCACACCAGCAGCAACATATAAAGCCTTTGATGACCCAAACATCTGACGAACAATCTGGGAACCCATATCGCCCGTTTCATTAACACGGGTCACCATAATTGCTGCAGCAGTCGACAGCATTAAAGATGGAAGCTGAGCAACCAAACCGTCACCAATAGTCAATAACGAATAACGCTCAATGGCTTCCGAGAACGAAAGATCATGCTGCGCCATACCAATGGATAAACCTCCAATTATATTGATACCGAGAATAAGCAAACCAGCGACAGCATCCCCTTTTACGAATTTTGAGGCACCATCCATAGAACCATAGAACTCAGCTTCGGATGCAATTTCTGTACGACGCTGCTTAGCCTGATCAGCATCGATCATGCCCGCATTTAAATCAGCATCAATAGCCATCTGCTTACCCGGCATCGCATCCAAGGTAAAACGCGCACTTACTTCCGAGATACGACCAGCACCCTTTGTCACTACGGCAAAGTTTATGATCATCAAAATAGCAAACACAACAAAACCAACAACGTAGTTACCACCGATAACCACTTCGCCGAAAGCCTGAATCACCTTACCAGCAGCATCACCACCTTCATGACCATTCAACAAAACCACACGAGTAGACGCCACGTTAAGAGCCAACCTCATTAACGTAGACACCAACAAAACAGTGGGGAACACAGCAAAATCTAAAGGCCGCATTGAATAAATAGCAACCAGTAAAACAACAATGGCCAAAGCAATATTAAAGGTAAAAAGAACGTCTAATAAAAAAGCGGGGATGGGTAAGATCATCATCGCTAAAAGCGACAACAACAAGATAGGAATACCTAAATTCCCACTAAAAATACTCTGAACCTGCCCAGTAAGCCGACCGCGGTCAAAATTCACACGACATCCTTATTGGAAGAATTACTACAAAACATGATTAACTACCGTCCCACTGAAATTCATCAGGCACATCTAAGTTTGGCATCGTTTCTGGGCGCGGCGCTCCCATACGAGCGTTACGCAGCTGATATACATAAGCCAATAACTGAGCAACCACTTTAAATAAACCTTGAGGTATCTCATCACCAATCTTAGTGTGATGATATATCGCCCTTGCTAATGCGGGCGATTGTATCACAGGGATATCATAGTGATTGCCGACTTCACGAATTTTCAATGCAATAAAATCGCCACCTTTTGCGAGCAGCACTGGAGCAGCACCACCCGTTTGATCATACTTCAGGGCCACAGAGAAATGCGTGGGGTTAGTAATAATAACATCGGCACTTGGGACATCAGACATCATTCGATTCATTGCCGCTTGACGCTGCATCTGACGAATTCGACCTCGCACCAAAGGATCACCCTCTTGCTGCTTGTATTCATCTTTTACTTCCTGCTTGGTCATTTTTAGTTTTTCTTTATGTGACCAAACTTGAAAAGGCACATCAATCGCAGCGATCAGCGCTAAAGCAAGCGTAACAAAAACAAAAGACCAAATAACGATATCAATACCATGAGTAATAGCCAGCTGCATCGATTGAAAGGTTAACCCGAGCATTTCTGGTAAAAAGTAATTTAATACTACCACGGCAACAAAACCGACCAACGTCACTTTGGCAATAGACTTAAAAAGCTCCACCAAAGATTGCACCGAAAACATTCGCTTCAAACCTGCTATTGGGCTCATTTTACTAAGCTTTGGAGTCAAAGGCTCCCAAGAAAAATTCAACCCTCCCAAAGCAATACTGCCAACAATACCAGCAACAGCTAAAACAGCCATCAGCAGAACCATAGAGTCCATCATAGCCACAACAGACTCGTATAGATGAAAAACCATACGACTTAAATCAAAAACATCCGCCCGCTCGACCAAAAAATTAAAATCAAATAACACAGCGAGATCACGAACTAGTAGAGTCCCCGTTCCGTAAATAGTTGCCGCAGCCACTATTAGCAAAAGGGCAGAACTTAAATCTTTAGAACGAGGGAGATTACCTTTATTTCGAGCATCCTGAAGCTTCTTACTACTGGCACTCTCCGTCTTTTCGCTACCGTCTTCATTCTCAGCCATTTAAACGAATCCCCCACGTATCCTTCATCCAATCAATCATTTCTGCGAAAAACAACAAATAGATGTTTAAGAAATCATCCAACATAATCCAGAAAAAGAACAAAGAAAATAGCATTATGATTGGAAAACCCAACGCAAAAACGTTCAATTGTGGCGATGCCTTAGCAACCACACCAAAAGACAAGTTAATTACTAATACAGCAACAGCTAAAGGCAACACGATGAGTAATGCTTTTTCAAACATCCACCCACCCAGCAACACTAGCTGCCAATAACGCTGACTGTCAAAACCACTGCCAATAGGCCAATAATTAAAACTTTCAGCCAAATACTCTATCATAACCAAATGGCCATTCGTCCCAAGGAAGGCCAACGCCACCATCGATAAATAATACTGACCAAGCGTCGCAACCGAAATACCATTAGCAGGATCATTAGACATAGCAAAACCCAAGCCAGCCTTCATTGCCGCCAACTGTCCAGCCAGTGAAAACAACTGAAACAAAATAGTGACAACAAAACCCAACACAAAACCAATCACTAATTGCTCTGCAATCAACACAATATAAGCAGGAGAAATAGGATCATAATTAGGGACATCAATAACAGGAGTGATAATAATGGCAACAAGAAAGGAAAACGCAATACGCACTCGCGGACTAACTAGACGACTACCAAATAAAGGCAGCGCCATAAAAAAAGCGCCTATGCGAAAAAAAGGCAAAAGAAAACTGATCGTCAAGCTCATCAGTTGATCTGGATGAAGCTCTAACATCAGCCTATTATCATAGGAATATTAATAAATAAATTAGTCGTGAAATCCATTAACTTCATCAAGATCCACGGTCCCAATTGCATGATGACTAAAATAGTAACAATCAACCTCGGCAAAAAAGACAAGGTTTGCTCGTTAATCTGTGTTGCAGCTTGAAACACACTTACAATCAAACCGACGATAAGACTGGGCACCATCACAACGCCAACGATCAAAACAATTAAGTAAAAGCCTTGTCCATATAAATCTAACACCACTTGAGGATTCATAATTAAATCCCGAAACTCGCCGCCAAAGTACCCATAATCATAGACCAACCATCAACCATGACAAAAAGCATGATTTTAAAAGGTAACGATATAATGATAGGTGACAACATCATCATACCCATTGCCATCAAAACACTCGCCACCACCATATCAACAATCAAAAATGGAATAAAAATCATAAAACCGATCTGAAAGGCGGTTTTAAGCTCACTTGTCACAAATGCTGGCATCAGTATGGTAAATGGGAGCGTGTCCATTGACTGAATAGTACCTTCCTTGCCTGCCAATTTAACAAAAAGAGCAATATCGTCCTCTCTTGTTTGCGCCAACATAAAATCTCGCACAGGAACAGATGCAGCTTCAACAGCCTGAATCGACGTCATTTCTTCTTTTAAATATGGCTGCAAAGCCACTTCATTCACCCTATCCAGCGTCGGCGTCATGATGAACAAGGTTAAAAATAACGCCATCCCAATCATAATCTGGTTAGAGGGCGTTTGCTGCAAACCGATGGCTTGACGCAAAATAGCCAACACAACAATAATTCGAGTGAATGCTGTCATCATCATCAAAGCCGCCGGTAAAAGCGTCAATGCGGTCATGATAAAAAGAATTTGCAACGAAACAGTGTAGTCTTGACTACCATCGGCATTCGTTACGACTTTTACCGCAGGCAACCCCACTTCAGCCCATGAGAAAGCAGGAAACACTAACGACAAAAGCAGAACAAAACGAATCACAAGATATCCCCATTGCTCTTATTGTCAGTAGAGTTTTCCCTATCAACTTCCTCCATCATAGAAGCAAACGATGCAGCCTTAGACGGAAAACTTCGCAGATTACTAATAGAATGCGCAGTGACACCAATTAGTAAACGCTCCCCTTCCACTTCAACAAGCATCAGCTTCTCTTTTGCTCCCAAAGACTGGACATTCACTATTTTAATATCTGACTGCCCCAACTTCATTTGAGCAAATTGAAAGCGTTTCATTAACCAAAGACAAGCAGGTATAAAAGCAATAACAAAGATTAAAGAAATAACCACCTTCCAAATAGAGGAAGTAGCAGACATTTCTTGCACACCTACAGCATGCAAATAGGGAACGGCCATGCAAAGCATGGCCGTGAAGACATAACGATTAAATAAAGAAAAAATCAATTTACACTACTTCAGTCGTCTAATACGCTCACTAGGGCTCACAACATCCGTTAAACGAATGCCATACTTATCATTAACTACAACCACTTCACCATGAGCAATCAATGTACCATTTACAAGTACATCCAAAGGCTCTCCAGCAAAACGATCAAGCTCAACAACAGACCCTTGTGTCAACTGCATTAAGTTTCGAATTGCTATTTCCGTATTCCCCAATTCCATAGAAAGAACTACCGGAATATCCATAATCAAATCGAGATCAGAACCAACTCCACCACTAGGTACAGAAGGATTAGTCAGCGTTTCTAGCTTAACAGGCTCGACTTTTTGCTCAGACATTGCCGCAGCCCATTCGTCTTCAATCCCTTCACCATCTTCTGTCTCCCCCGCTTCAGACATTGCTGCAGCCCATTCGTCGGCTAAATCTTCGTCCATGCCTGCTGCATCTGGGTTTTGTTCTTCTGCCATGTTATTTCGTCACCTTCGCTTTGAAACTTTCTTGCATTTGTACTGAATAGCGTTCATTACTGACGCCCAATTTGCCTTTAAAGGTTGGCACACCATTCGCTCGAACTGTTACAAACTCAGGCATCTCTATCGGAATGATATCTCCAGCTTTGAACTTTAATACCTCACCAAGTGAGATTTTTCGATTCGCAACATTGACAGATAGCCTAACATCAATCTCTTTCACGTCTTGTTCTAAGGACTTGCCCCAGCGGTCATCCTTTTCATCCACGTCACTCTGAACACCCGCATCAAGCAATTCACGCACAGGCTCAATCATAGAGTAAGGCAGAGTAATATGCAGCTCACCACCACCTCCATCCAACTCGATATGAAAAGTGGAAACAACAACAACCTCGCTAGGGCTCACAATATTCGCCATTGCAGGGTTTACTTCAGAACTAATATATTCCAGCTCTAATTTTAATACTGGCGCCCAAGCTTCTGTTAAATCCTTGAAAACTTGTTCAAGCATCAACTGCACAATACGAATTTCAGTTGGGGTAAATTCTCGCCCCTCAATCTTAGCATGTCGCCCATCACCACCAAAAAAATTGTCTACTAGCTTAAACACCAATTTGGCATCAAGTATAAACAACGCAGTGCTTCTTAGTGGGCGGAATTTCACCAAATTCAAACTGGTAGGCACATAAAGCGTATGAACGTATTCACCAAACTTCATTACCTGTAGACCACCAGATGAAACATCTGCAGTACGACGAAGCATGTTAAACAAACTAATACGTGTGTAACGCGCGAAACGTTCGTTTATCATTTCCAGCGTAGGCATACGCCCACGCACAATACGTTCTTGACTCGTAATGTCATAGGATGCCACACCATTAGCATCCCGATTATCCTCTTCTACAGGCTTTTCATCTGCACCATGTAAGAGGGCATCAATTTCGTCCTGAGATAACAGATCTTGAGCTGACATAATTCTATTGCATCACAAAGTTAGTGAATAACACAGCATCAATACCTCCTTGACCAGTTTCCTGCTCAAGAATTCCATTGATTGCGTCAAGCGACGCTTTTTTTAACGCCTCTTTACCATCGGCTGTCTGTAAATCAACAAACGATTGGCTGGAAAATAACAAAACCAAACTATTACGAATTAAAGGCATATGAAGCGTAACCGCATTAATTTGCTCCATATTTTTTGACTTAACAGACATATTAAGCTGCACATAGCGTTGCTTACCATCAACCATAAAATCGACAGTAAAAGCTGGATCTAATGCCAAATACGTAGAAGGTTCATTAGCCAAGGCAGCCTCGGCAGATTCCGCTGAATCGCCACCCTCATCAGAAGAGCCACTAAAAAACAAGAAGTAAGCCGCTGCACCACCTCCAACCAGAACCAAAACTAGAAGAATAATGATAATAAGCTTTTTCTTACCACCAGACTTTCCCTCTTCTGCACCAATATCCAAACCGTCTTCTTCTGCCATATTCATAAACCTTAGGTGTATCAATTTCTTTATTAAGAACGCTTACCACGCTCTTGTGCACTAACAATCCTCTATTCTACAAAGAATCAAACATAGCACCATCAATTTCTCATAAGTTTAAGCATAGTAATCAATACCGGACGCAGAAACATATGATAAGTTTTTCGCAATCAGCTCTTCATCGACTTCATCATTACTAGCAACACTACCTTGAGGCGAGCCATTATTACGATTATTAGCCCTATCTTGCGCACCAGAAGTATCTTGTTGCGAAACATCAACATCTGCTCGGCTCAAGTCCATTCCTTGCTGAGCCAACATTTCTCTCAAGCGCCCCATTTGCCCTTCCAACAAGTCCCGTGCTTGTGGTGTCGCAGCAATAAAGCTTATTTGTGTATTAGAGTCACTGTCGACCGAAACTTTAACCGTCAAACTACCTAATTCGGGTGGGTCTAACCTAATATGTGCGGTATGACCGCCATCACGTGCAATCCAAGCAACCTTCTGACTCATCTCATTTGCCCAGCCGGGATGACCTGGCGGCAAACTCATTGCCAAGTTGTTGGCCTGAGGATTAGACATAGAAGCATTAAGGGCCGCAGCGGCAACTGCAGGGCGACTAGCATTATTATGAAGCGAACTATTTAAGCCTCCCGGTGAAGCATCATCATTCTGCTTACCATCAATCTGTGCAGACATTCGACCAAGCAGGGCCTCCTGTTCTTTTTTACGCAACTCAATAGGCTCATTAATTAAGACGCCATCTTCATCCAAAAGAGCATCTGCAACATTTAAATTAGACTCTCCTGATAAATCCCCCTCGTTTAGCAGAGAAGCTGGTACAGGCTCAGTACGGCTTCCTTTACCCATTGCTCCTGCGGCAATAACACCAGCAGCAACGGATGACGCAACTTTAGTTGTATTAAGTACTGTTTCGCCAATTGAACTTGCAGGTGGCGCTTTCACACCTGACGCTTCCATTTGAGACAAGACCCAAGATAACTCGCTTTTATCATCACCAACGGATGGTTCTATAACATCTTCTGAAGCAGTCGTTTCATTTAATGCTGAATCAATGTTTTTTACATCACTGACTACGGTCCGTCTTATAGTATCTAAACCGACAACACCAGCACCTGAACTAAGCCCTGTAACAACAGCATCTTTAGACGCGTTTTCTGTCGCGATCGGCGCTACTGCAACTGGGCCCACATCACCAACAACCGCATTGTCAGCCAGTAGGTTTTGCGCCCCCGCTTCTTCTTGTTGCGCCCCATCAAAATCAGACAATAATGAAGAATCAATTTCCGTATATTGCAAATCAGACGGAACCGCGGTCGCAAGAAGTTTTGAATTTTCTGCGGAAACAGCTATAAGTAAGCCATCAGCAGGAGATACCTGGCCATCTTGCTGCAAGGCCTTGCCGCTATCTTGAGATACAGCTGGCGCAGCAACAGCTAGCTTAGTAACAGCTACAACACCAGAAGAACCAGTCGAAGATGTAGAGACTTTATCATTGCCACTAATAGGCGTCGCATTCTTATCAAGCGTTTTAGTCATTGTGGACGATGAATTAGCAGATGAGGACACTGAAGAGCTAGAAGCTGCTGGAGCATCAGTAGCAGATGAAGATACTGAAGAGCTAGAAGCCGCTGGAGCATCAGTAGCTGATGGTTTTTGGGGACGAATAGTTTCTTTTGCTCTATTAAAATCATTTTCAAAAGCTGCCCCGTTATTAGTGGAAGCCTTAGTCAAGGCAGACTTTTTAGGTGGAACACCTGAAGGTAAAGACAATACCGTATTTGAATCTGTGCGCATAATTTCCTCCAACGATAGAGAAGACTATGCAATAGCGAGGCCAACACTATATAGCCCTGCCATCTAGACCAACCTGCCAATGATAATGTGCCGTTACAGCACTTCCACCTTTAGAGAATTCTAGCTTTGAGCAGAGCTGATCCAACAGAGCCAAGCCTCGGTTGTAGAGTAACTCAGTATTGGATATATCATAATTGACATCCTGAAAATCAAACCCTGAACCACTGTCCTCAACATACAAAATTAGCGCTCTGTTGTTATTATCAGACGTTACTTTAACTGAAATTTTAACATAGCCATCTTGTAAATTAGCAAGGTTACGCTCACGCTCCTCATAATAAAGAGAGAAGCCATCACTAGAGCTTTTTTTATCAGAGCTTAACTTCAAGACACCGTGTTCAAGTGCATTTGAATAGAGCTCAGAAAGAATCATGAATATTTGACTAGAAAAGCTACTTAGCCCCGGAACAGTTGTTAATATTTGTAATACATAAGGTAAAGGATCTGTATTACGCAGCGAATCTGCATTCAATACGTACTCAAACGAAAAGTCAGCAGGCGCCTCATCATGCCCTCTTGATACTTTATGCTCAGATGAATCAATTCCTATATTAGTATCCAGACGAACACTTAGGCATGAAATATCATCATGTGGATTCGCTAAAACCCCTTCTCGCTCTAACTGTTGAATAAGCCAATCAACTGACTGATCAGCATCAATTTCACCTTGATAGAGCGGATTAAGTACAGAATGACAAAACATCTGCCCAGATAAATCCAACGCCTCATAAACACCATCAGAAAATGCCATCAACCTATCACCAGGAACAAAAGACATAGGATCAATTTGGCACTCAAACGTATCAGGAGAAAGAACCCCCAAAGGTAAGTTTTTAGAGGTAAGTTTGACCGGTCTGTCTGCATTTTGAGGGAAGAACAATAAATCAGGCAATCCGCCATTCCAAACTTCAATACTCTTATTATTCACTTTTATATCAATGAACGCTGCACTACAAAACATATTCGATGGCAAAATTCCTTTTAGACGCGCGTTTATCTCAGGGATAATTTGACGCATCAGAAAGCCTTTTTTCGTCCAATCAAAGAAAATATCAGCAAGCGGTAACGCACCAATTGCAGCAGAAAGGCCATGACCTGTGAAATCACCTAACAATATATGCATACCGCCGTTTGGCTTGTAAGCAGCTAAAATCACATCACCATTAAAGATATGGGTTCCATAATGAATGGTAGAAAGCGCAGGATCCTTCAAACAATTTGAGTTGGTTATATTTTCATAAACAACTTTCGCAACTTCTTGCTCGTTGAGCAATTGCTCATTATACAAGCTCATTGCATCACGCTGCTCTTCAAGCGTTTTTTGCATAACCAAAAGCCTGACTATGGCATTTAGCTTCGCAGTAATAAGGGCAGGACTATATGGTTTTGAAATAAAATCAATGCCACCAATCCGCAAGCAGTTTGACAAAGCAATAGGATCAGTTACACCAGAAAGGAAAACAATAGGAACAAAAACATCACCCGCGATACGCTGGATTTCGAGTGCCGCTTCCCAGCCATCTTTGTGAGGCATTTTTATATCTAAGCACACCAGCTGAATTGTATGGGGATCAAACTTATCAATAGCATCTTGCCCATCAACAGCTGAAATAACGTTGTGGCCAAATTGACTTAAAATCGCTTTCAATAAAATACGATCCGAAGGGTTGTCATCCGCAATCAATATGGTTAAAACTTGTTCCATACAAAACTACTCAGTAATATCAAAAAGCCGATGAAAATTAGCAATCTTAAGAATATCAATAACGGCATCATTCACATGAACCAAACGAATCTGCGCTTTTTCTTCACCTGCATGATCTCTAAGCAACAACAACATGCCAAGAGCTGAACTATCAAGATAAGACACATCCGCTAGATTGACTTCATAAGACTTTACCTTGCTAACCGCAGTAAAAGCTTCTTTAAATGCCTTATGACAACTGTAATCAAAACGCCCTTTCACATGGATCGTTAGACATTCTGTTTTTTTATCAAAAAAGCTCTCAACCACAGCCTACTCCTCAAATATGAGCGGTAGGCTTTAAGTCTCGTCCCACTCATTACTAGATTTTTTTATAAATACATCATCACTTTTATTTTCCGAAATATTTACTGACGTTTTAGACATCAAACCATGAATCCGCTCTATCATTTCATTAACAGATTCTCTTGCTCTATCCAAACGCGCCACACCAACACTTCGATCTGACTCAAGTAATGAAAGAGTAGAAGCCGCCATAGACTTCATACCTTCAATCTGATCCTGAACCTTACTAATATCGTGTTCTATATCAATAGCAAAACGACGACGAACCTTCTCACTTTCACCTTCGGTTGCAGCAAGACTCGCTAACACTCCAGCCCTCACTTCGTTGAGACAACGATCAACATCGCCCAACAAGAACACATCAGAAGATAAGTCCTTTTCGACTAAAGCTAAGCGCTGCAAAACTAACTCATAACCCAATATTAGTGAATCTCGAACTTGCTCAGAAAGCCAAGCCATGTCATTTAATTCCACTTGAAACTCTTCAAGTGGAGCTTCATTCATCACTACGACATCGTTTACAGATGACTCATTGTGATCTGTTTTTTCGTCAATTAGGGATGCTATTTGTTGTAGTTTAGTAATTTTTTCAAGGGAATGTGTTTGCACAGAGGATGCATTCAGACTATCAAAAAGCATGACTACTTTTCTACGAAGAGCTTCCAAAGACTTAGCAAAGCCAGCATAGGGCGAATCCTGCCTTGATAGTCGAATAGGGGTATTCCAGACATCTCTCTCCAATAACGCCAAACTGTGGTGCAAAATATCAAACTCAGCTATATCCACTTTAGTTCGTATAGAGACAAGTCTCTGCAAACTACTTAAATCTTCATCTAAGTCAGAGATAAAATGCTGAACACTCAACCAGTAAACCCCATCTGACAAATTCAGCTTTAAATCTTGATCAGAAAACAGAATAGAGTCAGCAATACGCTCACCAATTGGGTCATCTAGCCCTGAATCTATACCAAATAGAGATTCAAATAATGGTGTATTCCTAAACCAAAGCCTCTCAGCACCAGCACTCAGCCATGCAATGTCACCTTGATAATTTGTAACAAAAAAGGGGTCATCTACTTGAGACAATGCTTTCTCAATCAAATTAAGGTTTTCGCGTTGTTGATCAATATCAAAATCTCGTGATGCTAATTCATTATCAACCAAATGACTCAAGTCGGTGAACTCATCAATCATCTTACGGGGAGGCAGCACAAGCGCATGACCATGTTTACGATGATCTATAACATGGTGCAAACTCAAAAAACCAGAGCGTAATTGGCGACCAAATTGAGCAGCTAACATAATCACAATAGAAGCTAAAATTAAAAAGATAGCAACAGGAACCCAAATCAACCTATCGACAAAAATTTGACGCTCATAATCCAAACTAACGCTAATCTGCAAAAGCTCATCATCTATCGCCTCTAAGCGCTCAAAAGATGAATAAGCGGCATCCCTTTCCGAATCTGTTAATGGCGATACATCCAACTCTTTCAATGAAAGAGAGTCTAGTAAGGTCAATGAATCGGAAATATCGACTCCAGCTGTCAATTCAAAATCACTAATATGGCTATTCATCAAGCGATATTCATTCACTAACATCTGATGCAAATGACTAGAAGAAGGGGCTTTAGCACTATTATCATTGTTATAAATCAAACGGTCGCCAACCAACAACCATTGTAACCAGTGTTCCTCTGCACTATGAACTAGTCCCAAAAGCTCGCTCAACTTTTCTTGTTGAGCATTCTGTTTTTCCAAATTAATGCTCATCAACATATACATACCAGCGAACGCGAGTAGCAATACAAATAACAAGGCAAAAACGCCTTTTTGTAGGCCACTAATCAGCTCTTTTCTTGGAGCACCAAACGGTGAATGTAGTGTATTCATAGTCAATAATCACTTTCAAGCTAATGATGAAGATGGCAAAAGCCAGCAACAAAGGATAAATAATTTTTCTTATCAATAACAAAACAATCATCTTGCAAAGACGCAAGACGACTTACTTTATCTTCACAACCATCAACCACGCCTTTAGAAGACAAAGAAAACTCACGAATGCAGTTACTATCAGTGAATGTGGCAGACCACTCAAAAGAAGAGAAAGGTAAGACAACTGACTCAGTCATCCACTCAAGAATGACTGAAAAAGCCACCTTCTCAACCGAAAAACCAGCCCCTCCAGAAAAAGGAAAAGCTGAAATTACCTTGTCAAAACTTCGCCCATCATGAATAAAAAATGATGCCAAACAAAGTTCATCATTCTCAAAACAAGCCACTGAAGAAGATGCCTTATAAGGCAATAACGCCAGTATCAAATCTGCCTCTACCCAAAACATCCTGCCATAGGCCTTTCCAAAATAATAACCATTCTTAGAAGGATATGTTGATTTATTTTTTTCTGACCAAGCATAGGACAGAGGCAACACCTTTTTACTCAATAACCACGGCTCTAATAACGGAGTATCAGCCTGACTTAACCAAATATTTTTTACCCAAGAACGAGGTGCTGACATCTTAGAACAAACAGCTTCTACCTCTCGAAGAAAGGAGTAAGGTAATGCAAAATAAAACTCACCTTGCTTAACAATTAACACCTGAGTGATAGCATCTGGCAACTGACAAAAAGCCGTACAATAAGAAAACATCAAAGGCATATTTAAAAGCAACTCGGCCCTAACCCCCTCTTCTGGACTAAACCAAAAAGACTCTCCGTCTAAAAAGAAATCACCTTCATTGACATCATAACGACCAAAACATTCTTGCTGATCAAAAGCAAATCGTCCAAAGGAAGTATCGATCTCATACAAAAAATAGGATAAATAATCATGCCCTAAACATTTCACATAGGAGTATTTAAGATCAACATTCCCTAAAGTGCGACTAGCAATATAAACACATCCACCATGACGCATAGGGAAATACGCGAAATGTTCGTCCTGCTCGAAAGTCGTTACATTATTCACACTAGGAACTAGACGACCAGCTTGATCCACATGAGTAAGGCCCAATGAAAAAAGAGAACTAAACACCTGATAAAATAGCGCTTTGAACCTATCTTCAAATAAAGCCAAAAGACGGTAGCGGGTATCACGAGACATAGTGCCATTTTGAAACAGTGGCAAAAAACTCAATTCACACAAGTCTCGTAATGGTTCTTTTTCATTAATAGACAGGACTTGCCATTGAAGTGAAGGAAATCTCCTTTTAAGCCAAACTAATGTCTGCACACTTATCAATAAAAAACGACCTCTTAAGCGAGAACCTTTCACTGAATCAAGCTGAAACGATACACGTCCAGCACTAGAGAACGCCTCTAAATAAGCATCCACACTCATCACATTAAGTTGAGTAGGATCTAATCGCGCTTCGTAATTCCGATATATTAACGAAACATCTTTTTCATCCGCGATAGACATTACCAAAGCCCAACAAGAACGATCAGTAGACAAAAGGCCGTCTAACTGTTGTGAGCGATCAGCTGCAAATTGACCAGCCATAGCCACTTGCAAAAGCGCATCGGTAGCAGATAAAAACGCGGAATGGTAGTGACTAAAATAAGGAGAACCAGATATTAAGAGCTCATCGACTGCGGCTAAGAAAGAGCTCAGACGCCGATTATAGAGAGCATGAACTACGCTTGATTGACAGATTTCTTGTAAGGAAAGTAGAGCAGACTGAAGTTTTTCTAAGCCGCGCCGAGGGTGATAGACATAATCATGCAAAGCTATTTCTATGTTAGAAATAGGCAAAGACAAATCAATTAGTCCATTATCCAATCGCGCCATATTTAATCCTAACAATAAGCCAAGTTGCTGTACAAAATAGCACTTAAAACGCTATCGCATATTGTCCAAAAAACGGCGCATGGCGAACTCATCGCTTTGACGTTGCTCCTGTTTTGCTTCAACAACCAATTCCGCTTTGTGGTTTTTTTCTTTTAGCCAATCCATACTTTTAGTTTTAGAACGAGCTTGCAACCATCGACGCATACTCATATCCGCTTGCTGTTCGGATCGACCTACCGCCGCTTCTTGCTGCACAATCGCTTGCTGAACACGGTCCACAAAATGCTGATAATTCGTCGTTAAATAAGCACTCAAACCAAGTAAATTACGCTCAGATTCATATTGACCAGCATACTCCCGCAACTCATTTAACTTTTGTTCATCATACTGCACTTTCGCTTTATCGCGAGCCAACTGCTGCGCAGCCGAATCTTCTTTGCGTTTAGCAAGATCAACTAATATCTGCATTCGATGTGATTTTTTCATGCATGACCCATTCAGAAACTAGCTAAATAGTAGACGTTTTTACCTGCAATCGTCTACTGCCCTTTAGTCATTGCTGTAACAAGGGCCTGCAAACTCTGGTCAATCGTAAAACTTTCAGTAAGTGACTGCTGTAGAAAACTTCGGATTTCAGGCATCTGTATGATCGCCTGGTCCAAGTCAGGGTCACTGCCCCTTGCGTAAGCACCAACCGAAATAAGATCTTGATTCTGCTGAAATTTAGAATACAACTGCTTCACTCGCATAGCACCATATAAGTGATCTTCACTGACAATGTGCGGCATAGCTCGAGAGATTGAGGCTTCAATATCAATAGCGGGATAATGACCTTCTTCCGCCAAACGACGAGACAATACAATATGTCCATCAAGAATCGCACGCGACGCATCCGCAATAGGATCTTGCTGATCATCACCTTCAGTCAACACGGTATAAAAAGCGGTGACAGAACCACTACCTTCACAACCATTACCAGCACGCTCTACCAGTTGAGGAAGTTTAGAAAATACTGAAGGCGGATAGCCTTTTGTTGCGGGCGGCTCACCAACAGACAGAGCAATTTCTCGCTGGGCTTGCGCATATCGCGTCAAAGAATCCATTAGCAACAATACGTTTTTACCCTGATCCCGATAATACTCAGCAATCCGAGTTGCCAGCATAGCAGCACGCAATCGCATTAATGCAGAATCATCGGCAGGAGACGCGACAACAACCGAACGAGAAAGCCCTTCCTCACCCAGTATTTGATCAATAAACTCTTTTACTTCTCGTCCACGCTCACCGATCAAACCAACAACTGTAATGTCCGCTTCGGTAAATTTCGTCATCATGCCGAGCAACATACTCTTACCGACACCGCTACCCGCAAAAAGCCCCAAACGCTGACCTTTACCAACGGTTAGCAAACTATTAATAGCTTTTATACCAACATCCAAAGGCTCGCAAATAGGCTTTCGCTGTAATGGATTAATCACATTACCATGCAGAGTCACTGAATCTTTGGTTTTAATCGGCCCCTTACCATCCAAGGGTTTACCCAACCCATTTACTACTCGACCAAGCAACTCATCACCAACCGGCATTTTACTATCACCTAGTAACGGACGTACTCTCGCCCCAGGGGAAATCCCCTCAATGGCCTCCGTTGGCATGAGATAAGTTAAATCGCCGGTAAAACCCACCACTTCAGATTCAACCCAGCGATCCTTACGAACTTGCACCGAGCAACGATCACCAAGAGCTACAACACAACCCACAGCCTCCATGGTCAAACCAACCATACGAGTGACCTTACCCTCAATTTGAGGTGGCAAGGAAACAGAAGAGACATGGCTGAGCTTATTTAAACGTTCTTCGAGGGTGGACACGAGCGTTAGTCCTGCTCTGTTAGGGAAAGATGACGAAGCTCATCGCATACAGCTTCTAACCGCTGCTCAACTCGCCCATCGATATGGAAGGATTTGGAATCAATAACGAAACCGCCATTAATAAGTGAGTCATCTGTTTCTAGCTGAATGGTTAAACGATCTTTGATTCCAAGCTCATCCAAAATAGTGACATCTGCAGGATGAAGGCGTAATCGGACTCGTCCTTCGTATTCACCTATTTCATCAAATACTCTAGTAAGCTGCTCTCTTAAAACTTGGTGACCATCTTCAGTCATTTTAGAAAGGCAGACGTTCTCAATAATTCTTGCCATCGATTGGTACAAGATATTTTCTGCAGCGGCACGGCTTTCTTCTAGAGGCAATGTTATTTCTTTAACAACATTCGCCAATAGTGCTTCAAGCGCCTCCAACTTGATCTGAGCTTCCGCTCTTGCCTGAGCCAAGCCTTCATCAATACCTATTGACCGCCCCTCTTCATGGCCTTTTTCAAAACCATCCACTTCACCTTTGGCGAAGCCATCAGAATGACCCTTTTTATGTCCTTCTTCTTCGCCTTGAATAAAACCTTCATCGTAGGCGGCAGAACGAATTTCTTCTAACTGTGAAGCTGTCAAAGGCTCGTAAATCAAAGAGTCTTCATCCACTTCTTCAGTAGTAAAAGATGTATTTTTCTGAATAAGAAGCGCAGGACCAGAACTAGTATTTGGCTTATTATTCTCAAGGTGAGGAAGTTCCCAGCGTTCATAAGCAGTCAGCTTACGCTCGCCTTTATCCTGTTTTTGATCAGACATATTCTAACTAAACCATCTGCTCACCGCCGCCACCGAGAACAATTTCTCCGTTATCAGCAAGGCGTCTGGCAACAGCCAGTATTTCTTTTTGAGCTACTTCTACTTCACTTACCCGCACTGGACCTTTCGCTTCTAGATCATCTTTCAGCATATCCGCGGCACGAGACGACATATTCTTGAAGACTTTATCTTGCATATCTGGATCCGCACCTTTCAACGCAAGGATTAAGGTCTCAGATTCCACTTCACGAAGAATGATCTGAATACCACGGTCATCAACGTCTAATAAGTTGTCAAAAACAAACATCAAATCTTGAATAGTATTTGCCAAGTCCTCATCAACATCACGAATAGACTCCATCAACTCAGATTCTACTGAACTATCAATAAAGTTCATGATATTGGCTGCGGTACGAATACCACCAATGGTCGTTGACTGTGTTGAATTATTACCAGAGAACTGACGCTCAAGAATGTTATTCAATTCTTGTAAGGCCGCAGGCTGAACCGTTTCTAATGCCGCCACGCGTAACACGATATCCAAACGCACTCGCTCATCAAAGTTTGCTAAGATGTCAGCTGCCTGATCTGGGTCTAAATACGAAATAACAATTGCTTGAATTTGCGGGTGCTCATAACGAATAACGTCAGCAACGGCACGTGATTCCATCCATTTAAGCGTATCAAGGCCCGTTGTATTTCCGCCCAGCAGAATTCGATCAATCAAGCTGCCAGCTTTTTCTTCACCAAGCGCCTCTCTGAGCATGTTACGAATATAACCATCGGCACCAAGACCCAAACCGGTTTGATCACCGACCAATACTAAGAAATCATCTAGTACTTTTTCCACTTGATGGCGTTGAATATTAGACAGTTGTGCCATCGTCTGACCAATTCGCTGAACCTCTTTCGGCCCCATATGCTTAAGTATTTGCGCAGCATCAGATTCACCAAGCGACATCAAAAGCACTGCTGCTTTTTGAACCGAACTTAATTCTGTACCTTGGTTTGTATCACTCATTTGCTTTCCATTACCCATTGTTTAACGACTTGAGCAACACGCTCTGGTTCTTCCGCTATCAAACCGCGAATTGCATTTAATTGGCGATCAATTTTTTCAGGAGAACCAGGCACCAATATATCTTCTGCACTAACAAGAGACACTTGATCGTCTGATATTTCATCCGTTTCATCAGAGAATATAGCAGCCTCAGTGTCTTCAGTAACCGCAATTTTATTCTGCTCACTAAGGGTTTTCAAAATTGGGCGAACAACCACTAGCAACAAGATAAGAACAAATATACCAACCAATGTAGGTTGTATTAACCCTAGGAACCATGCCTGTTGGTAGAATGGCAACTCAACAACAGGTTCTTCAGGATCAGGTAAAGCAAAAGGTGAATTAATCACACTTACACTATCACCACGTGATGGATCATACCCCACGGCATCGCGAACCAATAAGGTTAAGCGCCCCAACTCATCATCATTCCAAGGCGTTCTTACAATGGCTGCGGTATCTGGATTCAAACTCATTAAATCATCAACAACAACAGCAACAGACAAGCGTCTCACCATACCTTGTTGGCGTTTGGTATAACTAATACTTCGATCTAACTCAAAGTTACGTGTTGTTTCTTCACGAGATTGACCGTTTTTAGCTGCTGAATTCCCACCTATTGGAGCACCGTTTTCATCTACAGCTTCTGGAATAGTCACTGCACCAGGAGGCTGATTAGTCAAGGCTCCCGGAATACCACTTGCATTCGTGCCTGCGCTTCTATTTTCTCTTAAGGTCTGCTCACTACGCAAAGCTAATAAATCAGGATTATATTGCTCATTAGTTTTTTCAACAGCAGTGAAATCGACATCAGCAGACACTTCTGCTTTAAAACGCCCCTGACCGATAACAGGTCCGAGAATATTATTCACTCGCTGCAGCAACACCTCTTCAACTTTACGAGCGTAATCAAACTGTTTACCAGCAACAGATAATTCAGAGTCAGAATCTTTTTCTGTCAACAAAGTACCGCGCTGATCAACAACAGTGACATCCTTATCGCTCAGCTGAGAAATACTAGAAGCCACCAAATTCACAATAGCTTCTACTTGACTCTTATCCAAACGCCTTCCGGGATAAAGCTCCAAAAACACAGAAGCAGACGGCTTTCGTGTATCACGCACAAAAACCGACTCCTTTGGTATTGCCAAATGCACTCTAGCACTTTTAATGCTTTGTAGGCTGGAAATGGTTCGGCTTAACTCACCTTCAAGACCTCGTCTATAACGCGTTGTTTCAACGAATTGAGAGGTACCAAGACCTTGCTCCTGATCCATTATTTCCATGCCAACAATATTGTCGGAAACAATGCCGGAGCCAGCTAATTTAAGACGAGCTTGATGGTAAAAATCAGATTCAACAAGCAAAGCGCCTGTATTTTGATCTAATTTAAAAGGAATATTATTTACACTGAGGATTTCTACGATTTGGTCGGCATTGTAATCGGTAATACTACTTAATACAGGCTTGTAATCTGGACCGTTGCTCCATAAAACCGCCGCCAAACCAATTGCTATGGATGCGGCCAAACCGACCATTAATGCAAGCTGACGAATCACCGTCAGCTTATTAAAGCCAGTAACTAACTCTAAATAGAGCTTTTGCTCCGATTGTTCTGCAGGGACATTATCCATTAAAAAGCGCCAAGCGGTTTATTATGCCTAAATCGGCATATTCATGATTTTTTCATACGCGTCTACAAGTTTATTACGCACCTGAGTCATTGCTTCAAATGACACACTAGATTTTTGCAGACCAATCATAACTTGAGGCAAATCAACCCCTTCGTCACCACGTTCATAAGATTGGGCTAATTGTGTAGATTCCTTTTGCAAAGCATTTACATTATTAACTGCATTTTTCAGCATTTCTGCGAAATCTGCACGCTCTACAGTCTGGTTCCCTTCGCTCTCACCGCCTACCTTGGCAACATTAGACACAGGGGGACTCGGCGCCTGAACCTGCGACCGCATATCCCTCATTTGGGACAACACCTGATTAATGTCTGGTCGACCAGAAATCATGTTATTCACCTAAAAATCACATTTATACGACTTAACATATCGTTAATACACAGCTTAGCATAAAGCTAATTAAAACAAGATACAAAAATCAATCAACGTCTATGCCACTTTCACGCATTTTAGCGATTTTATAGCGTAAAGTTCTAGGGCTAATCCCCAATTTATCTGCAACAAGTTTACGTTTGCCATTTGCATCCACCAATGCTTGCGCAATGATACGAAATTCATGTTGCTGAACCCCCTTACCTAGAATTGAAGCCGCACTGTCTTCTGCCACTATGGATTCAGCAACTACAGGAGCTAAGCTCATCATATCAAACGCAATATGGTCTTCATTAATTTGCGCATTTGGGCTTAAAATCAAAGCACGTTGAATAACGTTGTCAAGCTCACGAACATTACCCGGCCAAGGGTGAGCCTCTAGCTTACTTTGCGCCGACGGCTTTAACGTTGCGCCCGTAATTCGCATCTTAGCGGAATGCTTCGCAAGTAAATGCAGAGCAACTGGCAAAATATCACCTTTACGCTCACGAATAGGCAGCCAACGCAATGGAAAAACATTTAACCGGTAATACAAATCTTCTCTGAAACCACCGTCACGTACATAATCAGCTAGATCCCTGTTAGTCGTCGCTATAATTCGAACATCTAAAGGAATAGATTTTTTACCCCCAAGACGTTCCACTTCCTGCTCTTGCAAAACGCGCAGCAGTTTAGCTTGCAAGCCGACATCCATCTCGGTAATTTCATCCAGTAGCAAAGTACCACCATTAGCTTGCTCAAACTTACCTGCTTGCGAAGATACTGCACCTGTATAAGCTCCCTTTTCATAACCAAAAAGGATCGCCTCTAACATATTTTCAGGAATCGCCGCGCAGTTAATCGCGACAAAAGGTGCATGAGGTCGACTAGAATTCTGATGAATGTAGTGAGCAAGCACTTCTTTACCTGTACCACTTTCGCCACAAATCAATACTGTCGAATCGGTCACAGCAACACGTTTTGCCAATTCTAATAAAGCAATACTAGATGGGTCTTTTGCGATAGGCTGAGGATTTGCAGATGGCGCTTCTTTTACAGTGTATTTTGCTATGGCATTCAACAACTCTTCTTCTTGAAAAGGCTTCAATAAATAATCAACAGCACCATCACGCATCGCTTCCACTGCATGAGCAATATCGCCATAAGCTGTCATCAACATCATGGGTAATTCTGGGTATGTATCAATAACATGATGCAACAAACCATAACCATCCATGCCAGGCAAGTTCACATCTGATATCACCATATCAAATAAGCTATGTTTCAATGCAACCACAGCTTCTTCAGAACTGTACACTATTTTGCACTGGTAACTCGCCAACATCAGCGTATCTTCCAACGCCTCAGCAAGACCTTTATCGTCTTCTACAATTAATAACTTAACTTCAGACATGTCATACCCTTACAAGAGGAAGCGTCAAACTGGCGGTTGTACCAGCGCCCTCTATACTGTCTATTTCAAATTGCCCATGATGAGCTCTTGCAATGGCTTTAACAACCATCAAGCCCAACCCAGTTCCATGTTGTTTTGTTGTCACAAAGCCTTCTTGAACATGCTCTAAATGCGCTTTCGACATACCCACTCCACGATCTTTGAACGTCAGTGTCACATAGCCGTCATTATTGCGCCAATCAAGTTGCACCGCATCACCTGCTGATTGTGCATCCACCGCATTATTCAAAAGATTCAATAAAGCCCCTAATAATGTTTCTTTATTACATTGAATACAATCTGTCGCCAAAAAAGAGGCTCCAGATACTTCAAGTTGCATATTTTTTTGATCGCAAATCTCTTGGCAATGATTGGTTAACTCTTTGATAAAAGCTGAAACACCAACGGTTTCATCCAGCTTTATTTCACTACGGGAAAAAATCAACATATCCCGAATTTGTTTTTCAATATTTGCCAATCTATCCACTAACTTATTAGCAAATGTCTGACGCATAACAGGTGCTAAGTCTGGCTTCTGTAAATGACCAGCGTAGAGTGTAGCAGAAGATAAAGGCGTTCTAATTTGATGCGCCAACGCCGCGACCATTTTACCCATATTAGATAATCGCTCGTGATGACTCAGCTTTTTCTGTAGCAAATAGGCTTCTGTTAAGTCTACGAGAATCACTAATTGCCCAGGCACATTGCCGAGTGAAGCAGTTTCTACTCGAACACGACGCCCACTTGCCATACTCACATCATGACCATCGTCTTCCTGAGGTCGAAAGCTCAGCGGCACAATAGATCCCCACGACTGGCCAACTAATGGCAAATTGAATAGACGATCTGCTACCGGATTGGCCATAACGACCAACCCTTCTTCATTCAGCAACAAAACACCAACTGGCATGGATTCAAAAAGTTGCTGAAACTGCAACACCAAGATACGGTTTTTATCTTGCTCTTGGCGCTTATCTTGCTCAGACTTTTCCAGCTGCTCGTATAATCGAACGACTTCTTGCTGAAGATCGAGATAGGATTTTGCCAATACATCAGAAGATTCGGAAAACGCTTTAAATGCGGTCTTTAGCTCCGCTATTTCTTCATCTTTTGTCACTAAAACTCCGATTTATCAATATTATAGCGACGCATTTTTTCGATAAGCGTTGTACGTTGAATTTGTAGATTTTGCGCAGCTTTAGAAACCACACCTTGAGTAGACACCAAAGCTTGACGAATAAGAAGCGCTTCTAGATGGCGAACATGTAAATTCAAATTCACACCAGACGCTTGGGGAAAAGTATGTAATTGTTTTATTTCTTTAAGCACCGAAGAAAGAGTTTGAGAACGCCAAGGTAGCGGGCAAAACCAAACATTATAATCTCCGACAACATCCATTGATTCACAAAGTGAAATAACAGGAATCATCTCATCCAACTCAAAAGACCGCACAGACTTACCCAACACAACAAAGTCGGGCAAATGAAACGCTGTCAATGAGGTGCCATGCTCAATTCCAATAAAGGTCAAGATACTGGAAACACTCGAAATTTCTTCGTCATCAAGACCGCATAACCAAGCTTTCACATTACCACCTCAACCTTAAAAATAAGCAACTTTCACTGTCACTCTATTATAATGCGTTGTTACCGCTTACTTTCAAGCATTTACACTGTATTTCATGATGTAAAAACTACAACTTAAGCAACAGATCATCAAACACCAGCTCCGAATCAAGCTCTTTTTCACACCAAGGCAAAGTACCTAATAATGGCGCGGATATCATTCCTGCAAGACTCGCTAGATTCTCTTCATAACAAGGCATTTTCTCTGCGCCTGTATTGGCAACCCAACCAGCAAGAACTAAACCATCGCGAGCAATGGCTTCAGCGGTTAATATCGCATGATTCAAACACCCCAGCTTCATATTAACAACCATAATAACTGGAAAGCCTAGAGACTTCGCCACGCCAGAAAGAAACTCTCTATCGTTCAATGGAACTCGCCAACCACCAGCCCCTTCAACTAAAGCAAGGTCATGGGGCGTAAGCAATGTGCCTTTTATAAAGCCTTCTAACCGAGAAGCCGTCACCAAACGCCCCTCTTTCATTGCCGCAATATGAGGTGCAATAGCCTCCTCTAAGACAACCGGATTAACTTGTTCATAGGCCAATTTGACACTGCTCGCCTGCTGAATAAGTAAGGCGTCATCATTACGCAAATTACCTTCAACTCGATCTGCGCCTGCCGCAATCGGCTTAAGTCCGATCGCTTTCAGTCCAGCTCGCTTAGCAGCCTTCAGCAAACCGACGGTGACATAAGTTTTGCCAGCATCAGTATCAATACCAGTTACAAAAAAACGTTTTTTCACCCATTACTCCTGAATATTGATAGGCCGTTGAGCCACCACAAACGAAACTTGATAACTCAACGGAATTCCGAATTCGTTCCGCTGTTTTTCATACTCAAGCAAAAATGCCTTCCACTTACTTGGCGATACCGACTGATCCCCATCAGAAGCAATCAGACTAGCGCCCACTTTTTTCAATGAATAAATAGCACTTTCAGGTGAATCAAACCACATAGAAATATCTGATAACTGGGAGGACAAAAGGTTCAACCCAGAGGCGCGAATACAATCTAAAAGTGCATCCGATGCCATATATTGATGAACATGTTCTTTATTATCCAAACCAAACCAAGCTTTACTAATTTCAAGCATAGAGCCTTGTGAAAGCGTTGAAAAAATCACATAGCCACCGGGCTTAGTAACGCGATAAAGCTCTTTAAACAAATCTAAAGGACTCAGACACCACTGAATAGCAAGACTCGAAAACACTAAATCACACGACTTATCCTGAAGCGGCAGTCGTTCAGCATCCGCACAAACATAATGTGTGTTGTGCAAAGAAGAAAAACGCTCATTTGCCACTGCTAACATCTGTGGCGACAAGTCGAGCGCAATGCTGCACTTAGGATTTAATTGTTCAGACAAGATTCCGAGCGCTTGACCTGTTCCTGTACCAAGATCAAGTACGACATCAGCCTGATTTAAAGGCAACATCGCTAAAAGACGCTCTAGTACAATTTTTTGGAAGTCAGCATAAGAATCATAGGATTGAGAAGCGCGATCAAAACGCTTAGCTAGCTGTCGTTTGTAGCTAAGCGCAGATATATCAGGTGTTATTAGCATCGATAAAGTTTTCTATATGACGCGCACAAGTCTCTTCATCTTCAAGAAAAGACTGATGTGCACAATTTGACAGTACAACACATTGCTGCAAAGGATTTACATCAGCTTGTTGCTCTAATGATTTACTAGAAACCAACGCATCCTTGCCACCCAATAGGTGTAGATTAGGAAGATCCAAAAGCGACCATTCGCGACGCACATCCAACGACTTTAACAACCTAAGTCCGCCAATCAGAGCGGGGCGACTCAACGTTTTAACTGGCAAAAAAGCCTGTAATTGCTTAATCAAAGCTCGCTCATTATCCGCACCTTTAGCCTGCAACATAACAAAACGCTTAAGCCCTTCTTCTGGCGACTGCTCAACTAAGGCGGCAAAGGCATCAAAATCCTCGACAGCCATCGCATCCTCCCAGTTTTCTCGTTTAATAAAGCTCGGGGAAGACGACAGGGTAATCAAACCAAGCACTCGACTAGAACGACGCGCGGCAACATAAGCAGATACCATCCCACCCAGAGACCAACCAATCCACCACGCTTCTCTTGGAGCAACTTCAATTAGTTGTTCAGACAAGGCAGCGATATCGTAATTAGGACCAATGCGGGAGCGAGAAATCCATTGTTCATCAAGTGAAATACCTGGCAAGTTCGCCACCACAACATAAAAACGCTGACTCAGACGCAAAGCAAAAGAACGCATAACCTCTTTTGGCATTGCCCAACCAGAGACCATAAAAATAGACTGATTAGACGAGTTTCCAAAAGCTTCTGTTTCAATACGTGCTCGCATGCTGTCCCTCTATTACTTTGGATTTAAACGCTTTGGATTTAAACGCTTTGGATTTAAACGTTTTGCGTTTAAAAGTTTCGCTGTTAAAACTTTTTCGAGTGAATCGCATAATAACACTAAATCTTCATCAGAGTGGGCGGCACTTAAGGTAATTCTTAAACGAGCACTGCCTATCGGCACTGTCGGTGGACGAATTGCTGTACACCAGATTCCAAGAGTTTTTAATTGCTCACTAATTTGAATCGCCGCTTTACTATCGCCAATGACAATCGGCTGAATAGCGGTATTTGAAGGCATCAATTCAACCGGAAGCGACTGAACTCTTTGGCGAAAGTAAGCAATATGCCGAGCTAAGCGATCTCGTCGTTCTTGACCTTCTGCAGACTGAATAAGTTGCAACGAAGCCAAAGTGGCTCCTGCGATCGCTGGCGACATGGCTGTAGTATAAACATAGGGACGAGCAAACTGGGTGAGATAATCCGCATAATCATGGGACGTCGCTACAAACGCACCAGCGGTTCCAAACGCCTTACCAAAAGTGCCAACCAAGATAGGCAAACTTGTTGCGCTCAATCCCTCTAGCGCCAAACAGCCTCTACCGTTTTCACCAAGACACCCCACCCCATGAGCATCATCTACCATTAACATCCATCCATATTGATTAGCCAACTGAGATAATTCCGCTAAAGGCGCAATGTCACCATCCATGCTGAAAACCCCATCGGTGATTAACAAACCACCCGGAGCAGATCTAGCAATCAACTTTTGTGCACTCGCCACGTCACCATGCAAATAGCGACGTAAAGGCGCTTGCGCCAACAAGGCTCCATCTATTAAAGAAGCATGATTCAATTTATCTTGCACCACTGGGCGATTTTTATCCGCGAGCGCAGATATCACGCCAAGGTTCGCCATATACCCAGTACTAAATAGCATGACTCGCTCGTAACCAAGCCAATCCGCCAAGGCCTCTTCAAGCGCTTGATGAGGCGCTAAATGCCCACACACCAAGTGAGAAGATCCACCACCAACACCGTAGATTTCAGCAGTATTATTCATTGCCTTAATTAACTTCGGATGATTAGCTAAGCCCAAATAATCGTTTGAACAAAATGCCGTGTAATCTTGAGAATGTATTTGAGTATGCGGAATTTGAGGACTATCTAGCGTAATGGTACGACGCATTAAGTCTTGTTGGCGGCGTTCTTCAAGCGCCGCCAATACCCAGTCCGGCGTATTAGACGCTGGCTTCATAAAACAACTTAGACTCTTCTTGTTTTACTGCTTGCGCTGCAATGGCTTCGGCAACCGCGGCATCTGAATGCTCTTCGCGCTTCTCTGGATTGATGCCCAGATTAGCAAACAACGCCATGTCTTTATCGGCTTCGGGGTTACCAGTTGTTAACAGTTTTTCACCGTAGAAGATAGAGTTGGCGCCCGCCATAAAGCACAAGGCCTGAGTTTGTTCATTCATACCTTGTCGACCAGCAGACAATCGAACATGCGACTTAGGCATTAAAATACGCGCTACAGCAATCGTACGAATGAATTCAAACGTATCTAGATCATCAACATTTTCTAGCGGCGTCCCTTCAACTTTAACCAACATATTGATTGGCACACTTTCCGGATGCGGTGTCATTTGAGAAAGTTGACGCAACAGACCTACGCGATCTTTTTGCTCTTCACCCATGCCCATAATGCCGCCACAGCAAAGTTTGATACCTGAATCACGAACACGAGACAGCGTATCCAAGCGATCTTGATAAGTACGAGTGGTAATAATGCTGTCGTAGAATTCAGCAGAGGTATCTAGGTTGTGGTTGTAATAATCCAAACCTACTTCTGATAAGCGCTTCGCCTGATCATCATTTAAAGAACCTAGCGTCACACAAGACTCTAAGCCTAAAGATTTAACACCCTTAATCATTTCAAGCACATAAGGAAAATCTTTCTCGGAAGGATGCTTCCATGCCGCGCCCATACAGAAACGGCTTGCACCTTTTTCTTTTGCCAAAGCTGCTTCTTCAAGCACCTTTTGCACTTCCATTAACTTTTCTTTTTCAAGTTCTGTATTGTAATGACCACTTTGCGGACAGTACTTACAATCTTCTGGACAAGCGCCAGTTTTAATCGATAAAAGCGTACTAACTTGAACTTCATTCGGTGCAAAGTTTTCTCTATGGACAATCTGAGCTCGAAACATCAAATCCATAAAGGGTAAATCAAACAGTGCTTTTATTTCCGCATGAGTCCAATCAAAACGCGGTGCGCTCATATTGTTTATAGACATATTCGCTACAGACGTATTTGTAGACATACTTAAAGACATAGTATCCTCGATCCAGAAAAATTAATGGAGCAATACTAATGGACTGGAAAAAACTGTCAACAACAAAAATATCAGAGGTTTACAAGAGGTTATTTTTAAATCAGTGCTATGTCTGCAATATAAAATGCCAGAGCTCGCTCTGCCATCCCTGCCATGAAGGATTTCCAGCCAACCTAAAGTACTGCCAGCACTGCAAACGCCCAACTCATAGAACCCGTATTTCATGTGGACAATGCCAAACCAACCCTCCACCTTATCGAACATGTATTGCTCCTTATCGATTCGAAGGCATCATAAAGACCCTGATACACAGCATCAAATTCAATCAAGGAACTCATTACATACGACCACTCATGTATCGATTAAGCAAACACCTCATCGAATCATATCCACCGGAGAGCTGGCCAGAACAAATACTCTATGTACCAAGCCATCCAAGCCGAATCAAAGAGCGCGGATTTTGTCAAACAAGAGCCATGGCCACTCAATTAAGGAAAAACCTCAAAGAGCTTCTGGGTGAAAAATGCCCTACTCTTCCTAAACATAACCCACTCAAAAAAATCAAAAATACTAAAGCTCAGCACTCATTAAGCCGAAAAGAGAGACTAAAAAGCCCTCAAAGTAGCTATCAACTTGATGGACCTATAGCCAAGCATGTCGCCTTATTTGACGATGTAATGACCACAGGAAGTACGATAGAAAATTGCACTAAATTACTCTTAAAAGCTGGCGCAGAACGAGTTGATATTTGGGTCATTGCCCGAACACCAGATAAAGAATACTAATCATAAGCAAAGATATCAGCCTAGCCACAGAAGACACCTTTGTTTACTATGCCCCCAACAAAGCAATGGTGAACATCATGAAAACAGATCAAGAATATCTAGACTTAGACAAGCAACTTCTGTGGCATCCATACACATCAATGAGCAAACCCAGCCCGCATTTTCTGGTCGAAAAAGCTTCGGGCTGCGAAATAACCTTAAGCGACGGACGCACACTGATCGATGGCATGTCTTCTTGGTGGAGTGTTATTCACGGCTACAATCACCCAACTATGAATGCCGCAATCCAAGCGCAATTATCACAGGTTTCTCACGTCATGTTTGGTGGCCTAACCCACAAACCTGCTATCGAGCTCGCAGAAAAACTAATCGCTATTACACCGACTGAATTGCAACGTGTTTTCTTCTCCGACTCTGGTTCTGTTTCCGTTGAAGTGGCATTAAAAATGGCCATTCAATATTGGAACACTCAAGACAAACCTAACAAGCAGTTTTTTGTTACCCCCAAAAGCGGCTACCATGGTGATACATTCGCAGCTATGTCAGTATGCGATCCTGAAAATGGTATGCACAATTTATTCACTGGTGCGCTGACACAACAATTCTTTATCTCGCCACCACCAACTGGCCTCAGCGAACCAATAAAAGCCGAATATCTAGACGAAATTCGTAAGACAATTGAAGAGAATCACCAACACATAGCAGGCTTTATTATCGAGCCAGTTGTACAAAATGCTGGCGGTATGCGCTTTTATAATCCAGATTATTTAAATCACATTCGAGCACTTTGTGACGAATTCGAGATCTTGTTAATTTTCGATGAAATTGCCACAGGTTTTGGCCGTACAGGCAAGCTTTTCGCCACAGATCACACCAATATCTGTCCCGACATTATGTGCGTTGGCAAAGCGTTAACAGGCGGCTATATGACGCTGGCCGCAACTTTAACAAATGATAAAGTGGCACTTGGTATCAGCGACAATGGTGGCGTATTCATGCATGGCCCAACCTTCATGGGAAATCCTCTCGCCTGCTCCGCTGCCAACGCCAGCTTATCCATTCTAAGCGAATACAATATTCCAGAAAAAATATCTCAGCTAGAAACATGGATGAAGGAAGCGCTGGAGCCATGTGAACAACTCGAACAAGTAAAAGAAGTCCGCTGCCTTGGCGGCATTGGAGTTGTAGAGTTAAAAAACGCGATTAACCTACATGAAATTCAACCTAAGTTCGTCGAACTAGGTGTTTGGGTGAGACCTTTTGGTAAGCTTATTTACTTAATGCCACCTTATGTTATTAGCCAACAACAGGTGCAAACATTGGCTAAAGCCATCTACCAAGTAGTAAGTGAAGAGCCTTGTTAACCCACCAGATCAGAAGGTTAATCATGAATTGTAGGTCGGTCTTTAGGCCGTCAAAAGCCTAGTTAAACCAAACCAAAACCC
>NZ_KZ454877.1:0-187470 GCF_002792415.1 Marinomonas sp. BSi20584 | reverse complement strand
TGCTTTAGCGCGTCAAGGGTTTTGGTTTGGTGTGATCCGGCTTTTGACGGCCTGAAGGCTGACCTACATGTTTTTTTGTCTGATCTACAAGCAATTTGCTGGTTTGGGAAGGCCAGCAATCTTTGCTGCTAACTTAGGCGGGCTGCCGGGGAATAGTGTCATTAGATAAATGCTTCGTCCTTTTTCTGCGCCTAGTTTTTTTGATACCGCTTTTACCAGTGGTCGCATGGCAGGAGATACTTCAAACTCTTCATAGAAGTCGCGCAACAAATGAATAATTTCCCAATGAGCATCGCTTAGTTCAACGTCAACATCTTGCGCCAGTTGATTGGCAAGCTCTGGTGTCCAGTCTTGTAGATTGAGCAAGTAACCTTCTTCGTCTAGAACTACTGTATTGTTTGTCATATTGATTACCAACTAATGTTCGCTTCGGCAGTAAAGGTTAAATCGACCCATTCTTCTTCTGAGAGAGCGGTGCCTAATTGTGGTGATAAGCCATAAGCCGTTGCATCGCTTTGTAGATAGTAGATTTCGGCGTGTTTTTCTTCGGCCAGCGTTTGCATTGTGTTGGCGTGCTGAATCAGTCTTAAAAAGCCTTCTTCAATCAGCAATATTTGGTCGCCAGCCTGCACGCTATTTTGCCAAGTTGTTTCTAACGTTGCTGGGTAATCGAGTTGATTTATTTGGTGAAGTCGCATAATTAAAACCGGAAAACCTGTTGGTATTGTGAGAACAATGTTTGCCATTCGGCACCATCAAGAGACTGAACACCTTGCCACGTTGGATTGTCTTCAATCCATGTATTAGCTTTTTCTATATAGATGTTTTCAATATCATAAAATTCTAGCCCAGCTAGCAGCTTATGTAGGTTTTTACCTTGCTCTGCTGTTGGATCTTGATTATCCGTCAAAATCGCGAGAGCGGCGCCAGACAGACACAAATCGACAGGCTGTTCAAAGGTGGCCAGAACCAGAGCAAGATCTAAGCCTTCTTTGCAAGCTAAGCTGGAATAAGGGCTGGAGTTTAGGTGAATTAATGTGTGTTTCATAAGGTTACCTAAACTGAATGATTTTATTCGTGGTATTCATTAAATCAACGAGTGTGCCCAAGCCTTCTAGCTGGAAGTGCTCTGCAAGAGTGTGTTGCTCTAACTCATAACGACGGCTTTCACTTTCGTTAATGATGCCGCGTCTTACCGCAGCAGCAATGCACAAATACAAAGGGACTTTGTGTTGTTCTGCTATTTCTTGCCAAGCTTTGGTTAGGTTGATTTCATCTCTTGGTGGCTGTGCTGTCTGGTTGCCAATAAGCACGGCGTCTTCATAAAAAAATACGCCTTTTATACTGTCAGGGTATTTATTTAGAGCTGCATGGATAAAGCGAAGCGCTGTGTGGCAAGCCTTGCTTTGATATGGGGAACCAGTGATGAGCAGAGTGTATTGCATCAAAAATGACCTTGGTATGAGATGCAGTAAATTTTACACATAAAAAAGGCCGCAGTCAGCGGCCTTTTCGTATTGGTGTGACGGATTATTAATCGCGAGCCATACCAAGAAGGGACAATACGCTTAGGAACATGTTATATATGGAAACATACAGAGTCACTGTTGCAACTATGTAGTTGGTTTCACCGCCACGTACGATTTGGCTTGTTTGCAACAAAATAACCGCCGCAGAGAAAAGCGCAAAACCAGCAGAGATGAAAATTTGTAGCGCAGGCATTTTAATGAAAATACCAGCAATCACCGCGAACAATAAAACAAAGAAACCAACAGTGATGAATCCGTTAAGGAAGCTGAAGTCTTTCTTCGAAATAAGTGCATAAGCAGATAAGCCTAGGAAGGATAGGCCTGTGATGCCTAATGCACTCATGATCAAGCTGCCGCCGCCAGGCATATTCATGTACATGCTTAATATAGGCCCAAGGGTAATGCCCATAAATCCAGTTAACGCAAACACACAAAGAAGACCCGCAGAGCTGTTCTTAAATTTGTGTGTTAGGAAAAGCAAACCATAAAAGCCTACTAGAGTAATAATTAGGCCAGGATGGGGTAAGTTGAAAGCCATGCTCATGCCCGCAGTGAAGGCGCTGAACAATAGGGTAAGCGACAACAGTCCGTAAGTATTGCGGAGCGTTTTGTTTGCCGCTTGTGACGAATGTGTCGAAAGGGCTTCTGTGTAACGCATGAGATTACTCCTTTAGGGTTTAAGACTATCAATAGACTTAATATGCGGCTGAAAGTTCCAAACTTCAAGCTTGATTGTTTATCTAAAGTATAAATACAGAAAAACACCGCAGAATCGCGGTGTTTTTTCAAAATAATGAAGGAAGAGTTAAGTGGTTTTAGGTAACTAGTGGGTCGTCACAGGTTTGTGATGCGCACTGGATTGTTTGGTTTTATATTTGTCTATTTGCTTGGCTAACTTGTCAACCATGTCATCAATCGCGTGAAATAATCTATCTTCAGAGGAGGCCGCGGCAAATATTTCTTTGCCTGGAATATGTACGATCGCTTCCGCTTTTTGACTTTTGTTGTCCTTAAGTAAAGTGACATTTACCGAGGTTATTTGGTCTGTAAGCTTCGAAATTTTGCTGAGTTTTTCATTGATATGATCTTTTATGGCTGGGGTTACATCGATATGGTGACCAGAAATTTTGGTAGTGTGCATACTACTTTCCTCCTGAATGATGTTTTTGGAACTGGCAATGCCAAACACTCTCTATTAATTTGTCTTTTATAAATCTATCGTTACCCTGTTGTTCTGTATTAGAGAGAGTTGAATAAAAAGCATTGCCGCAACTTGAGCATAGGAGTGTTTTTGAGTGCTGTCAAAATTGCTTAGCAGTTGTTTTGTTAGTGAATAAAATCCTTCTATTGCTAAAGTCTAATGGTCAATGAAAATGGCAAGCGTCATTCTGTATCGATAGCAAGGTTACTTTAAGGTTCTCGTGCTAATAGGAACGGCTTTTGATAGACTGTGGTGCTAAATATGCGAAGCGAGATTTATGTTGGATAACGACTATTCATTACCGATATCATTTTCAATGGCAGCCCAGATCGGGTTAGAAGAAACCGTATTATTGACCTTTTTGAAGCAGCAGGCTTATCTTATTGGCTCCAATGCTTTACGAGTTGAAATGAGTCGACTTAGTGTTCAGCTACCATTTTGGACTGTGCCTATGTTGATGCGATTGTTGGCCAACTTACAAATTAGCCAACTATTGAGCTTTCAGCGGCAAGAAGAAATACTCGAGATTCATTTAGTGTCATCCCAAAAAGCGGCACAAACCATTAAACCAGCTGCTGAAGCGTCTGCTAAAGACGATTCCTTGATGAGCAAAATGGATCGGTTGCACAAAGCGTCTCGGGAGAAAACTGAGGAATTTACGCCGCAGCCTAAAAGCTATCCTGCGAAGCAGCCCGTTCGACAATACCAAGCGCCATCTCCGCCAGTGGTGAATGACCGTCGAGGCATCACTGATTTTGACTTGTATTTGGAGCAAAAAGAGCGTGCTCGACAACCTGATCAGTGGCAACCTGAAGAAGCGACGTTAGAGCAAATTGGCCAAGCTGGCATCGCCCGTGATTTTGCCTTGTCTTTGCAAACGGAGTTTTTGCTGAGAATTAAAGAGCAGCGAAAAAATGTCAGAACTTGGAACAGCGAATTTTTTAAATACGTAAAACGTCAGTGGCAATACAAACAATCGGATAGGTCTTCATATGAAGGAACCTCAGGCAGTACAAAATTTACTAAAACCTCTAGAGAGCAGGTTAGCGACGCCCTCAACAACATCCACGACACAGACTGGTGAGTATGGCTCTGGCAATCCAGGGTACAATAATTCAGGGTACAATAACTCAGGATATGCTAATGCTGGTAATGCTAGTCGTGAATCGGGTCCGACAGAGGCTGAGCAGCAAACACGTATTTTGGTTAATATGTTGTTCGCGCGTTTTAAAGCCATTTATACCCATAAATTTGCCTCGGCTTACAGTACAACGGATGAAGTTAAGCTAGCCAAGCGTGAATGGGCGATTGCATTGAAAGGTTTCCAAGAGCCGTTGTTGGCATACGCAGTAGAGCGTACAAAAGAAGAGCATACATGGCCGCCAACTATTGCAGACTTTTTGAAACTAATTAATACCGCTTATAAAGCTTATGGTTTGCCTGATCCGCGTGCAGCATATCTTGAAGCTTGTACTTGTCGAACGGATCCTTTGCAATATAAATGGAGTCATAATGCGGTATTCTTTGCTGGGTCTCAGGCTGGTTGGTACAAATTAAAGTCTGAAGAAGAGCGAGTGACCTGGCCTTTATTTGAGCAAAGTTATTTAAAAATCGTCGATCGAGTGATTGCTGGTGAACGCTTAGTGATTCCAAAAGTGATTATGATCGAAGATAAGCAAACACTAAGCGTGAAAGATTTATCTAGTAAAATTGCTAGTGACTTATCGGTTGATGAAGAACAGATCGCGCCTTTACTTTATTACACCCAAAAAACACACGGGTCTGGCGTGCGAGCTCGTTATCGCGAAATTAGTCAAAAAAAGCTCTTAGAAATGGGATATAAAGAAAAGCTGCCTGAATAACGGTGCGCTTTTTCTATTTGTTATATAACATAATTTTTTATTAGCAGGATGCTATAGGCGATTTCATGCTAGGTAAGGCAGAAATCGACACGAGGCGTAGGAAAGTTTTGGTGAGGTTGTTATGTTAAAAGTATTGATTGTTGACGACCATGACGTGGTTAGCCAAGGTATTAGTCGTGTATTACAGGATGTAAAAGGTGTTGAGGTAGTAGGTGTTGTGCATAGCGGTGAAGAGGCCATTATTCAGTCCAAGATATTATTGCCTGATATCATTTTGATGGACGTGCATATGCCGGGAATTGGCGGTTTAGGTGCAACGAAAGAAATAAAGCGGATTTTGCCGAAAACCAAGATCATTGCTTTGTCTGCGCTTGATGATAATTTATACCCAGTGAAGTTATTAGAAGCGGGTGCATCCGGTTATCTTACTAAAGGCACCAATACGTCAGAGCTATTAGAAGCTATTCAAATGGTGTCTAAAGGCGAGCATTATATTTCTAAAAGCATTGCTCAGAAAATGGCGCTGTCTAAGTTTTCTATCGATGGACAAGGTTCGCCATTGGGGCAATTATCAGACAGAGAATTGCAAGTGGCTCAAATGATCGTGGATTGCAAAAAATCCAACGAAATTGCAGAGCACCTATGTGTGAGTCCTAAAACCGTGAGTACTTACCGTACTCGTATTTTTACAAAATTGAACATTGAAAGCGATGTCGAGCTGATTCACTTAGCGGTACGTTACAATGTGCTTGGTATGGGCTAGGCGAAAAACGAGGTTTGTTTGAGCCATTCAGAATTTGATCCGAAGCATTTTGTCAGCAACTTAACCACACGTCCGGGCGTTTATCGCATGTACGACGTGAAAGGTGAGTTACTTTATGTTGGAAAAGCAAAAAATCTAAAAAATCGTGTCGCGAGCTATTTCCGTGTGACCGGATTAACGACTAAAACCATGGCCTTGGTTAGTCGTATTCACACCATTGAAATTGCTGTTACTAAAAGCGAAACGGAAGCTTTACTTCTCGAACAAACGCTTATTAAACAACATCGTCCACCGTACAATATTTTGCTACGGGACGATAAATCTTATCCTTATATTTTATTATCGAATCACCCTCATCCAGCTTTGCTGTTTCGTCGCGGTGATAAAACCGATAAAGGTACCTTGTTCGGTCCCTTTCCAAGTGGCAGCGCTGTAAAAGAAAGTTTGAATACCATGCAAAAGGTCTTCAAGGTGCGCCAGTGCGAAGACAGTACGTACTCGAATCGATCTCGGCCTTGTTTGCAATATCAAATTAAGCGTTGTTCTGGGCCTTGTGTGAACTTGATTAGTGATGAAGAGTACGAGCTAGATGTTCGTCACGCACGCATGTTTTTACAAGGCAAAGATCAAGAGCTCACAGCTGAAATTACCACGCAAATGAGCGCTGCTGCTGCGGATATGGAATTTGAACGAGCCGCCGAGTTACGCGATCAAATCATTCAGCTCAAGCACATCCAAGAGCAACAGCATGTTTATGGGCAAACGGGCGAAGCAGATGTTATTGCCTCTATTATTCAGCCTGGTGGTTTGTGTGTTCATGTAATGATGGTGCGCAAAGGCAAAGTTGTTGGCAGCAAAAGCTACTACCCCAAAATGCCCATCGAAATCACAGAAGGCGAACTATTATCGTCTTTTATCGCTCAATTTTATCTTGGTGGTATTCAAGAGTTACCTAAGACGCTTATCATTAGTCACGAGCTAGAAGATGGTGATGCGCTGGTGGAAGGTATTTTCGAAACCACCCAGAAAAAAATTGAAGTCCTGAGCAATGTAAGAGGTCAGCGTGCGCGTTGGCTTGAGCTGGCGAAACTCAACGCAGAACAAGGCTTACAGGCGCGATTATCGGATAAGCGTAATCATTTTAGCCGTATAACCGCATTGCAAAAGTTGTTAGGCTTCTCTGAACCTCCAATGCACATGGAATGTTTTGATATTAGTCATTCTAGTGGCGAAGCAACTGTAGCGTCTTGTGTGGTGTTTGGGCCTGACGGACCGGATAAAAAGCGCTATCGCTCCTTTAACATCGAAGGTGTTGAACCGGGTGATGATTACGGTGCCATGAAGCAAGCACTCACTCGACGCTATAAACGCGTCAAAAGTGGTGAGCTAGAAGCGCCAGATGTGTTGCTTATTGATGGTGGTAAAGGTCAGTTAACTCAAGCTGAAACTGTATTAAAAGAATTGGGATTGGTGAATATCTTCTTATTGGGGGTCGCAAAAGGCGATACTCGTAAGCCGGGTCTTGAAACCTTATATATCGGCTCCAAAGAAGATGAAGTTGTGTTGCCTCCAGATTCGGCTGCATTGCACTTGATTCAACATATTCGCGATGAAGCACACAGATTTGCGATAAAGACTCACCGTCGTAGACGAGACAAGAAACGTCGGCACTCGGTATTGGAAGATATTCCAGGTATCGGGCCAAATCGACGTAAAGAGTTGCTGACGGCCTTTGGTGGATACCAAGAGCTACTCTCAGCGAGCCAGGAAGATATTTCAAAGGTGAAAGGGATTAGCGCCAAAAAAGCGGAAGAAATTTATCTCTACCTTCATAAAAGTTAAGTTTGGCTGAGTGTTGGTGCATTTAGCGTAATAATTAGGAATAAGATGAACATACCAAATATATTAACTTCCGTACGGATCTTTATGATCCCGATTTTGGTGGTTATTTACTACTTGCCGTGGGAAGGGCGCTATTACACCTGCGCGATTATTTTTGCCTTGGCTGCCATTACTGATTGGCTAGATGGTTATTTGGCAAGAAAGCTTAACCAAACGACTCCGTTTGGGGCTTTTTTTGACCCAGTAGCCGACAAGCTTATGGTTTCGATTGCCTTAGTCTTGTTAGTGGCTAGCTACTCTAATCCATTGCTGACGTTAGCTAGCGCCGTCATTGTCGGCCGTGAGATCGTTATTTCAGCATTACGTGAATGGATGGCAGAAATGGGCAAGCGCGCCAGCGTGGCCGTTTCCTATATTGGCAAACTGAAAACCACCATGCAGATGTTGGCTATTTTCATCTTGCTAGGAAGTCGACCAGATACCATGGCTGCCCATGTGGGAGAGATGGTACTCATTGCAGCAGCCTTGTTAACCCTTTGGTCTATGTATATTTACTTAAAAGCGGCTTGGCCTGAGCTAAAGTCCAAAGAGTCGAACAAAAACTAATCAGATTTAAAAAAAGTGCCTAAGTTAGTTATTTATTTGGATTTTTCCCTTGACGTGAAAGCTCAAATACATAGAATAGGCACCGTCTTTTGAGACGCGGGAATAGCTCAGTGGTAGAGCACAACCTTGCCAAGGTTGGGGTCGCGAGTTCGAGCCTCGTTTCCCGCTCCAATCAAAAGATGTATCTGATAGAAGGCCGGATGGCAGAGTGGTCATGCAGCGGACTGCAACTCCGTGAACGCCGGTTCGATTCCGACTCCGGCCTCCAAAATCAGATATGCCCGGGTGGTGAAATTGGTAGACACACAAGACTTAAAATCTTGCGCTGAATAAGCGTACCGGTTCGATTCCGGTCCCGGGCACCATTTATGGTGCCTTTTTTTATGCCTGCACTTTCTTATCTTGCTCAATCCCTTTAAATATCTACTCTCCAGCATTTTCTTAGTGTTGCTTCAAATTGTAAGCTTTTCCGCTTATATGCTATCTTTTCTGAAATTCTGCACCGAAACTGCACCGCACATTGCACCGGAGAATATTCAGTGGCGTCTATTTTTAAAACCGATGATGGATCATGGCGCGCTCAAGTGAGCGTGAAAGGTAAGCGTAAGACGAAGCGTGGCTTCTCTACAAAGCGCGACGCACAAGCGTGGGCGTCTGATTTAGAACGCGAAGCAAAAGAAAGCACCTCTTCTGATATTCCAGATCGTCCTTTTAGTGAAGCGCTAGAACGCTACCGTGATACGGTCAGTGTGACCAAGCGTGGTCAAAAATTCGAAATCCGAAGAATCGAACGCTGGTTGGGCAAAAGCGCCGACGAACCTGCAGACCCACTTTGTTTTATTTCCCTCCAAGATCTTCAATCAAAACACTTTGCCGAATGGCGAGACAGACGCCTACAAAAAGTGGCCGTTGGTACAGTGTTACGTGAATGGACTGTGCTTTCTTCTATTTGTAGCCAATGTGCGAAGGAATGGGGTTGGTTGAAAGAAAACCCAATGACAAGGGTGAAGCGTCCCAAAGAACCAGAAGCGAGAACAAGACGGCTGTTGCCTGGTGAATTTGAACAGCTGATGATCGCCACACAATACGACATAGACATACCGCCAGAATCCAAGAGCGAACGTATCGGCGCGGCCATCGTCTTTGCCATAGAAACCGCCATGCGTGCTGGTGAGATTTGCGGCATAACATGGGAAGACGTTAATTTAGAAAGACGAACCGTTCATCTACCCAAAACAAAAAACGGTAACCCTCGTACCGTGCCGTTATCCACCACAGCGGTGAAAGTGTTGGAAAAGCTCAAAACACTAGATGACTGCAAGCTGAAAGCCTTTAACCTAAAGTCTGATTCGCTTGATGTGAATTTTAGAAAGATACGCAACAAGTGCCTGATAGATGATCTTCACTTTCATGACCTAAGGCGAGAAGCACTGACACGACTAGCCACTAAAGTGGACGTACTTAACCTAGCGAAAATATCAGGCCATACTGATCTAAGGATCTTACAAAGGGTGTACTACGCACCAGATATGGGTGACATAGCCTTGATGTTGGATTAGTGAGATGAAAAAAAGGGCATAGATTGCTCTATGCCCTTTGTATTTATCTAGGAGAAGAGCGCCAATGAGAGATTACATGTTCCCATTGACCATTCTTGAACCTAGCGTAAGCTGAAACATGAACGTCTTTTACCGTTTTCATGATCAATACCTCCACTAAAAAAGGAAGAGGAGGGATCTCTATTGAATTATGAGTTGACTACGGCTATGATTAATATTGTTAGATATATCGCATTGCCTGCAGGAGAGACCTCCGGTATATGCCTGAAAGTAAAAATTTGGCGATTCTTACTTTTCAACTCAAATAGAAAAATAGGCTTTCATTTTAGTGATGAAAGCCTATTTTTTTTCCTTTCTCACTCCTTTGAATGGTGTTTTATCTGACGTCTTCACATCCATGAACTGTCCTGTTTCTGCGTCTCTTTTAACCCAATGCCCACTTGGGGTTTGAGTTTGGGAGCGTTGTTTTACTGCTCCATGTCGTCGGTTGTCGCCTGATTTTCCGTTAGTAGCCATGCTATCTCCTATTTTGTTAGATTTAGTTTAACGAATAGATGATTTCTCATCTAACATAGATGATATGATCAATATTGAATAACGTCAACTAAAAATGTACGAATTTGTTAGATTTATCTAACGGCGTGTTCTAGTATGTTATGTATAGGCATACAAATATGTTTGCTATATACATACGAAAAGTGTTGTAGTAATATCCGCGACCAATTAAACCATGGAGGTGTAAAATGACATTAGCTGAACGACTAACAGAATTACGGGTAGGCAAAAAAGCCTCACTTCAGGCTGTTGCTGATGCTGTTGGTGTATCTAAGCCTCATATATGGGAGCTAGAGAAGGGGAAAACAAAGAACCCCTCACTAGAATTGCTAAAGGAACTTAGCATATACTACAGCGTAACACTGGACTCCCTTGTTGGCTTAGAAAGCAAAGATGAACAAAATGAACTGAGTTTGATGTTTCGTGAGTTTGATACTTCAGATCTCACCGATTCAGACAAGGCGACGATTAAACAAGCCGTAAACATGGCAATGGCTCTAATCAAGCAGGGGAAACAACAAACAAAATAAGGAAATGAATGTACAAGCTTGATCCGATGGAGTGGGCCGACTGCTATACACCTGAAGAACTTATAAAAGAGCTCTTCAGGCAGCTTCCAAAACTATCATTTCCGATTCCTCTTCACAAAATAGCGAAATCCTGTGGAATAGAAGCAATAGTAGATATTGCGACTCTTCCAGACGTTGAAGAAGAGCCATCTGCAAAATTCCCTCCGGGTTTTCTAATTGATGAAAACAAGGAGCGTGGCTTTATCTTTTATAAAGATTTCCCAGATGCTCCCTATCGTAAGCGTTTTACAATCGCCCATGAGCTCGCGCATTTTCTTTTCCCTCACCATCGAAACCACCTAACTCACGCAGACTTAGAAGCGGGATCTGTTGGGAAAAATGCATCAACTCCGGAGAGAGAAAGAGAAGCCAACGACTTTGCTAATGAGCTGTTGCTACCAAAGCATCTGTTTATGAAAGCAATAGAAGGTAAAGAAATAACACTGCAATTCATCAAAGAACTGTCTGAACTAACTGAGTTTAGTGTCGCTCCTCTTGCAAATAATTGTGTGAAAAGCCTGCCTGAAAAAGCACTTGCTGTCGTGCACAGCTATAATTTTGGACAATGTAGCTATATCTGGGCTAATTGGGATGCTCTACCTGGCGAATTTAGTTTTTGGAAAAAAGAGTTGCTGCCAGAAAAAAGCATCTTCAACTCCTTGACAGAATTTTCAGAAGAACTTGTCACTGAGAAACAACTAACCAATGATAGCTGGTTTAAGTCTTTACCCGATGACTTTGATGGAAAAATCTATGAGCAGACCTACTTTCAAAAGAATGGCTACGCTATCACGTTGATCAGCGTCGATTGTTAATTATTCTTTGCAACTAGTAAGAGTCCATAAAAGCTAAATGTAAATATTCAGGCGGCATTGGATCATTGATTCCATGAACCACGAGCGTGCGGCCATTTGTTTTACCGGTGTATTCAACACACGCACCCGCAAAGAAGTAGAAGCGATTGCCATCAAGCTGGGCGCTACGCCTCGCAAAGACCCGAGCAAGTCTATTCATTACGTGGTGATTGGTTCTCAAGTATCGCCAGATTGGAAGCACACCAGCTTTGGCCGCAAGATACAAAAAGCGATAGAACTAAGAGAAAGCGGGCATCCGCTTATCATCCTAACGGAACAAGAGTGGGTTAGGTTTATTTAGTCCATTATCAATGGCTAAGAAGTGACACTTTAAAAAAAATTGAAAGTGAACATGAGAAAAAGTGAGAAACTTAATTTTATCCAGATCTATTTTTTTTAGATTTTTTAAAAAATAGTAATTTAGATAAAATGAAAGATTATGAAGTCGTTAATAATAAGGGGGTTTAATGAAAAATATAGATTTTTATGATATCTTAGATGGTGAATTATCTAAAATATCTGAAGGTTATAGTGTAGCACTTAATAAAAAATTCAAGCAAGATCAACAAAAAAAATCTTATGCTTTTTTGATTTGGTTTTTAAATTTTTATTCTGGCATTTCAAATATTGAAGGCTATATTACAGATGGGAGCGGTGATAATTCGTGTGATATTATTTTAGATAAAAAAAACTCTCAAGGTGATACCATTTTTTATTTGGTTCAATCTAAATGGAATACGAAAAAAAATTGCGATAAAGATTTTGAGTCGGAAGTTTTAAAATCCTACCTATCTGATGTGCAAAGTATATTACGTGGTGAAAAAGAAAAAACTGAAAATGATAGATTTAATTCTCGATATGATGATTTACTCAGTCATATAAAATCAAATGGAGAAGTTAAAGTCCTCTATCTTACACTTAAAAATAGTTGTGGCATAGCCGATAATAATATTAAATCATTTGAAAAACTTTTTGGTGGTAAGGTTTCTGTAGACTCATTTGATATAAATAGAATAAAGCTTGATTATATTGATTTTAACTTCAAAAAAAGTTTCCCGCCTAACCCGTTAGAGAAAATTTATAATCCAGAATATGAAAAAATAAAATTGAATATTGTTAGTGATGATGAACGTAATTTTTTAAAAATAAATAAACCATTTGAAGCTCATGTTTTTAATATCGTGCCAAAAACCATTTTTGATTTGGTTGAAAGATACGGTGTTTCTCTTTTTGATAAAAATGTAAGGAATCCTCTTGTTTCATCATCAATTAATAAAGAAATCATTAACTCTTTAAGAAATGATCCTTCATATTTTTGGTATTATAATAATGGTATAACAGCGATTAGTAGGTTTATTCCGCCGATAGGAAGTCAGGCTCAAAATTTTGAGGTTACAGGGCTACAAATTATTAATGGTGCTCAAACTGCATATTCAATATATACAGCTTATTTAGAAGCATCGCCTGATGAACGTAAAATAATCGATGCTGAAGCAAGAGTGACTTTACGGTTATTAAAATCAGGAGGCAAAGATTTTGATTTAAAGGTTACTAAATTTACCAATTCACAAAACCCTGTATCGGAAAGAGATTTTTGGTCTTCAGATAGTGTTCAAATTAAAATTCAAAATTATTTTTATAGTACAGATTACTGGTATGAGAAGCGTTCAGGTGAATTTAGGAAGACCCCTAAAGGAATTTTTAAAGTTCCTAATAATATAGTTGCATCAGCACATTTAGCATTTTATTTGTCTAAACCTGTGCTGGTATTTAGCGCCGCTTTGAATAGAGAAAATACAGGAGAAGACTTGATTTTTGTATCTCATAAAGAAAATCCTGACGGACTTTATGAAACAATTTTTAATAAAGAAACCAAAGAGGTTGATGTTTTTGCTTCATTTTGTATGTTGGATATATTAACTGATTCAAGCTCATTTGAATTAGATAGTATTCATTTTACAAATGGATTTCATATATTATCAATGTCTAAAGTGATATTGGAAAAATATCTTAAAGAAAAGTTTGGTAATGAAGTTAATTTATCAAATTATATTGTAAAGTCGTTTAACGAGGATAATAAGAAGGTTATAAAACAATGCTTTGTTTATGCATCTAATATAATGTCAACTGAAGTTGAGAGTGGGAATGAAAACGAAGAAGAGGAAGCAGAAAAAGCAATAAACTTAATTACTAAAAATGCCCATTTTGAAATGCTTTTAGAAACACTAAATAAATCTACTATAACGATAGACGATATTGAAAGGCTATCAACAAAAAAAGAAAATAAAATTGATTTTGATGATGATGATATGGCTATTATTGAAGATAATTTAGTCCATTAATTGCTGAAAAATATATTTAATGTTAAAAGACATAAAAAGACCCCCAGTAATTGGATAGTCCAACTATTGGGGGTCACTTCACTTTGGCGGTTTTTTATGTCTGTTGCAAATCAACTCAATGCGTCATTTTTTGAGCCAGTGCCCAGGACATTACGTCGCTGGCGACCCAGCGCTAGCTGGTGTTTCTTCTTCTCAATACGTCTCATTTTCCGAGTGAACTGAAACTGAGGTTGAGCCGTCGAAGGCGGTGTCGATGTTGAAGGTGATCGGGCGGCAGCAGACTTGGCAGTCTTCTATGTATTCTTGGCTTTCATCTAGCACTTCTATCACGACGTCGATGCTTTCGCCGCAGTAGGGGCATGAAATGTCTGTTTCTAGTAATTCGCTCATTTGCACCTCTCATCTGGCTTTGCGCGTATAAAGTTATTTGTACTTTAATCATAGGTAATAATTTGTCTGTTAGCTTGCAGGTTATTCGGTTTGTTTTATAGCTTTTATACGAAAATCCACACTTTTATCGATCTGCTTTCACGCTCTTTGTGCAACACTGCTATGATTTGAGCTTCTAAGGTGGGGTGCTGTTATGATTAATTCTATTAAATACTTATCCGTTTTAGCGTTACCTGTGTTGTTGTTTGGTTGTTCTTCTGGGTCTCATGTTGTGACTGGGCAGCAGTTGCCAGAGCTTGAGGTGGAACAAGTGACTGTATTTGAAGAAGTGCCAGCGTTTGATTATAAAGTTATTGGCACTGTGAGGGCTTCTAGTGATAACGGTTTTACGGAAGATTCTAGAAAAGAGAAGGCCACTCAAGAGTTAAAAGAACAGGCGGCTAAAATAGGTGCGAATGGGGTGATTTTAGATGAAGTCACGCAGCTGTCTTTTAGACGTTTAGGAACCGGCGTTGGTATTAGTGCTGGTAGCGGTGGCGGGATAGGAACGTCTATTGGTTCGAGCTTCTCGTTCCCGACAACAGAAGCGAAAGGAACGGCTATTTTTTATGAGACTGACTCGGTGAAATAAGTCTCTTGTTTAAAAGTGTTGTTATAATTTTTTTAAATGCTTGAGATAGTATTTTGTTGTTACTCTCAGTCTATATAAACAGATACACTTGCTCTTAGTGAACAGAGCAAATTGATTGAGAGAAAGTTATGTCAGAGTTTGAAGAAAAGGCAAAAGGTCGTCTTACGACTAGGACGGTTGCTATGCCGGGAGATACTAATCCAGCAGGCGATATTTTTGGTGGTTGGGTTGTATCGCAAATGGACATCGCGGCTGGTATATGTGCGGGTCAGCGTGCTCAATCTCGTGTGGTGACGGTTGCTTTGGATGGCATGAGTTTTATTCGACCAGTAAAAGTCGGTGATATTTTAGGTGTTTATACTAGGGTTGAGTCGGTTGGCCGTACTTCAATGAATATTCTAGTGGAAGCCTGGGTTCGTCGTGGCCGTATTGGTCAGCGCGAAAAAGTAACAGAAGGTATGTTTAAGTTTGTTGCGATTGATGAATCAGGATCGTCGACGCCAATACCTAAAGAAGAAGATTTACCAGATTATGTATTGCATGGTTTTGACGATCATTGATCGTCGTTCCATTGCTCGACTTGCCTGTGCTTATTAAAAATAGATTTTTAGTGAGCATTGGTTTAGTTCGGAATGAGTTACCTTAATTGATTGAAGGTACTTGATTGACTAAATGTAATCCGTTGGCTAAAAGTTGAGAGCAAAAAAAAGCGCTTACCGAAGTAAGCGCTTTTTTATTGTTGGTACCAGTAGGCGGACTCGAACCGCCACACCCGAAGGCAACGGATTTTGAATCCGTCGTGTCTACCAATTCCACCACACTGGCCTTGAAAAAGGTGAAACGCATTCTATATTTTTTTGTATAGGTGTCAATCGTTTAACGAAAAAAAATACATTTAATTTAATTAATCGACTGCATGACCTCTTCAGACCACAACATAGCGTCTAAAAATGCTCTATTTAGAATCGTTCTTTCCGCAGGACTCAAGGAATGAATATTATCCCAGTCCTGCTCTTCACAGCTTAATGTTTGCGTTAGGTAAGATCCAAGTTCCCCTGTCTGGTTCATAATGGCGTCTAAGGCATTTTTATCTAGAGCAATTTGTTCTAATGCGACTGTCTTTTCGACATTGAAAACTGCATCTATGCCAGACATCAGTCCAACCATAAATGCAGAGTCTGCGAGAGGCGATTTTTTGCTCTCGGCAAGTAGTTGACAACAGCGTGCACGAGTCAATAGCACTTTAAGTAGTGCTTTAGGTTGGTTTGTTGATGAAGTGAGGGTGATGAGTAACGCCCATTTCTTTAATTGTACCAATCCCAAAAAGATGACTGCTTCTTTGATAGATACAACGGTTTTATAAACTCCGCATATTGGACTATTTAGTATTCGTAGTAATTGATAAGAAAGTTTAGGGTTTTTGGTCACTAAGTCCGCGATTGCTTCAATACTAATGTCTTTATTCTGCAAAGCATTAACTAGTTCAATGGCGCCATGTATTGCTGAGTCGATTCTTTTGCCCTTGATGAGTTCGGGGCGCTGCAAAAAATAGCCTTGAAATAAATCGAAGCCGAGTTTTTTGCATAGCTCAAACATGGCTAAGTCTTCGACTTTTTCTGCGAGTAAGATCAAGCCTCTAGACTTAAGTTCTGCTATTTGTGCTAGATGTTGTTCTGGTGGTGTCGCCAGAACATCTATTTTCACGATAGATACCCAAGGTAAAAGGGCTTGGTAATCGATATCAAATTGATAATCGTCTAGGGCAAATCGGTAACCAGCGGAACGCCATTTTTTTAATGCAGCAAAAAACTCCGGCGTCAGCTTTTGCTTTTCGAGAATTTCGATATAGACAGTGTCTGGATCAATGGGAAAAAAAGCATCTGACAACATAAGGTCGGTTGTCATATTAATAAAAAAAGGTTTTCTTAATTGGGATTCTAGCTTGGTAATGCCAATGCATAAATTAACTAATACTTGGCTGGTGGCAGTTTCACCATCTGCAATGTTAGCGTTCAAGGAATCTTTTCCACGGAATAAAAGTTCATAACCAAAAATCTCTTTTGTCTTTTTGAGTATTGGTTGCTGAGCCATCATTAGATCATCTAATACCGTTGGAAATTCGATCATTGAGCTTCTCTTATTTAATAAGGCTTTTTTAATATTGATAAAATAAAGGCCTATCAGAACATAAGTATGTTGATCATAACAATGTTCTACGTGTTAGGTTTTGTTGTTTTTACTACTTAAATATTCTGCTAGTGCTTTGCAAAAAGGTTGACAGCATGTAGAAGCGCCCATAAAATTCACGCCTGTTTTTGGGGCTATAGCTCAGCTGGGAGAGCGCTTGCATGGCATGCAAGAGGTCTGCGGTTCGATCCCGCATAGCTCCACCAATTACCGTTAACTCATTAGTAATTGGAAAACAACATTCCTAGGATATTCTGTCCACTTACGCTAAGCGTTTTGTGGGGCTATAGCTCAGCTGGGAGAGCGCTTGCATGGCATGCAAGAGGTCAGCGGTTCGATCCCGCTTAGCTCCACCAATTTAATCACTCAACTTCTGTTTCATTTAAAGCATTCAGTCCTTCTTTTTTGTCGCTTCCAAGGTTAGGCTTATTCACAGCTTAAACTATTGGTTGAGGTTTATTTCACTTTGTCTTTTAACTTTATTGATTCTTTTTCTGAAGCCTAGGATTCGTGCATGTTTCAACTTTACACAAGTAACCGTCTAGAGGATTTGGCCGTGTTGCTTGCGAAGATTTTGGCTATTTCACCGCCAGAAAATCCGTTTGATGATGAATCTATCTTGGTGCAGAACCCCGGTATGGCGCAATGGCTGAAGATGTTTCTGGCCGAGTCTCATTCTATTGCCGCGGGTTTGGTGTTTCCTTTGCCTTCTACCTTTGTTTGGCAAACTTTTGCGCAAAGCCTAGACGATATTCCGGCGCAAAGTGAATTTAACAAGCCTTTCTTAGTATGGCGCTTAATGCGTTTGCTGAACTCTCGTCTTGGTGACCCAGAATTTCAGGCGTTGAGTTGGTATCTTGAAGAAGACGATACCCAAATCCGCCGCTTCCAGTTATGTAGTAGCATTGCCGATATTTATGACCAATATCTGGTGTATCGCCCTGATTGGATCAAATCTTGGGAAGGTGGCGAAGCACAAGACCCCAAGTTGAAAGCTATCTTTGAGCAGCAACCTTGGCAAGCCATTTTGTGGCGAGATCTGGTCGCTGATGTCAGCCAGCAGGGCACGTCGCTTTATCATCGCAGCAATCTTATTGAAGCCTTGCATGACAAGACTCAATCCTCTATGCGACCTATTGGTGTGCCTGAACGAATCTTTATTTTTGGCGTGTCTTCCTTGCCGCCAAATACTCTCGAATCTCTTCGTGTATTGGCCGCTTCTGGCTGGATTGATGTGCACTTGTTTTTACAGAATCCTTGTCGTTTTTATTGGGGTGATGTGGTTGATAAACATTACTTAGGTCGTGAGATAAAACGCCAAACCCTAAAGCCTGGATTGAGTACCGATACCTTGCATCTTGATGCTAATCCTCTGTTGGCAAGCTGGGGGCGCTTAGGTCGAGATTATATTGCTCAGCTGCAAGAGATGGCTGACAACGAGTTAGAAGTCTTTGAAGACTATCTGAGTGAGCATTCAAGTGGCTTGTTGCAATGGATTCAGCAAGATGTACTGACTTTAGAAAATCACGGCTCTAAACAAGAAAGAGACGCCAGCATCGCCAATGCCGATTATCGACATCCCATTGCTGTTGATGATCAAAGTATTCGTGTACACCTCTGTCATAGTCCATTGCGGGAAGTGGAAGTGTTACACGACCAACTTTTGCAAATGTTCGAGAGCGATCCGAGCTTGACGCCAAAAGACGTTATCGTCATGTTGCCCGACGTAAACACCTACAGCCCGTTTGTTAAAGCCGTCTTCGGTAATATTAAAGGTGGCGCACAGGGCAGAAAACACATTCCATTTGCTTTGATTGACCAATCTGGTGGCATGGAAAACCCAATTGTTGATGCCTATTTGTATTTGCTTGGTTTGGGTGAAAGCCGTTTTACCTTGTCAGAATTGATCAGCGTATTAGAAGTTCCCGCCGTGTTGGCGCGTTTTGAGTTAACCGCCGATGAATTAGAACGTATTCGCCAGTGGTCAACAGAAGTGGGTATTCGCTGGGGGTTGGATGGCAAAACCGCTCAACAGCACGATTTACCGATGCAAGAGTCTCATACTTGGCTGAATGGCGTGCGCCGCATGTTATTGGGTTACGCCATGGGACATGACCATATTTGGGAAGGCACGTTAAGTTACGGCGATGTGGAAGGTTTAGAAGCGTCTGTGGCCGGTAAACTCGCTGAGTTTTTGGTCGCCATTAATGATACTCAAGCGAAATTGATGGAATCTCTCGCCCCGAAAGAATGGATTTCAACCTTGTATTATTTGGCGGAACGATTTTTTTTGGTCGACGAAGACGATGCGTTTCCTGCCTTGTTGAGTAAGCAGCTAGACGCGTTAACGCTGCAATGGCAGCAAGCGCATTTTGATGCACCATTGGATCAGCAAGTGTTACGTCAGTTGCTGTCGCCGTTATTGCAAGAATCCCAAGGCGGTCAACGATTCCTTGCAGGACGAGTGAACTTTTGTACCTTGATGCCAATGCGCTCGGTGCCTTTTAAAGTTATTTGTGTGTTGGGTTTAAACGAGGGCGATTATCCACGTAGCGTTGCACCGATGGGTTTTGACCTGATGGTCGGACAATATCGCAGCGGCGACCGAAGCCGACGTGAAGACGATAAATATTTGTTCCTTGAAGCCTTAATGTCAGCCCGAGATTGTTTCTATATCAGTTATGTTGGTCGCAGCATTCAAGACAACAGCGAAAAGAATCCGTCGATATTAGTAAGCGAGTTGTTGGAATATATCGGCCAGAGTTGCGTGTTTGAAGGCGATCAAGCATTAGCGCCAGACGAAGCGCTGAAAGCCTTGTTAGAGCGACTGATTCTCGAGCATCCGTTGCAGCCTTTTAACGCGGCCTATTACTTTCAACCGCAAGGCTCGTCGCACGAACAGGCAGCTCGGTTCGATAAACGCTTATACAGTTATGACGAGCAATGGCTGCCAGCCTTGCTTAGTGTACCCGTTGAAGATGAGTTCCAAGATTTTTCTCCACTCGATGGCTTAGAGCAACCAAGATTAGACCTTGCTCTTGACGAGCTGTCGCGCTTTATTGGGCATCCGACGCGTTACTTTACTCAGCGTCGATTAAAAGCCTATTTGAGCCTGCAAGAAGAGGAAGAAAAAGAAGACGAGCCGTTCGCTTTGGATGGTTTAACGGGCTATCAATTACGCGAAGGCTTGCTGCAAGCCATGCTAAAAGGCGATGAAGATCAATTCGTCGAGCGTTTGTCTTTGATGGGCGCATTGCCTTATGGCGCGTTAGGGCGTTTGTCTTTGCAGCAGAGCCGTGGACAATGCCGTCAGTTGTTGTCTGTATTGCAAGGTTATGCGTTGGAAGAGTGTGAACCGATTGAAGTCAATTTGGCGCTTGGCAGTATTGTACTGCAAGCGTGGTTGGATTTACCGACGGCGACCACGCGTTTGTCTTATCGCATCGGTGATTTATCCGCTCATCAAAAAATGCAGGCGTGGATCGAGCATTTGGCCTTATGCGCCCAAGGAACGCCAAAACAGCATCATCTTATTAATCTGACCAAAACCGGCAAGTTGCTTCAGCACAGTTTTATTATCATTCCGCCAAACGATGCCCAAGAACATTTGAATAATATGCTGGCTTTGTTGCAGCAAGGCTTATGTCAGCCGATTGCTTTGCCAGCCAAAAGCGCCGATGCATGGTGCAAAAGCTATTGTTCGAGTAAAACGCAAGAAGACGCGGATATCGCTTGGGAGCAGGCGTTGAAACTGTATCAAGACAACAGCAGCGCCTTTACTCGCAGTGAAGTGGACGATGCTTATTGGCAGCGTTATTTCCCTGATTTAAATCGCCAAAAAGCGCAGTTTGTCGCCTTGTGTGAGCAAATTTGGTTGCCCATGCATCGTCATTTGGAGGTGATGGAATGAGTCTTTCTAACGACCTAGCTTTTGCTAATGAGTCTTCAGCCAATGCAGAAACCTTAAATATGATACCTGAGCCGCTCGATGCCTTAACCTTTCCATTATTTGGCAAACGCTTAATTGAAGCCAGCGCGGGCACAGGGAAAACCTACACGATAGCCAACTTGTATTTGCGCTTGCTGGTGCCGACTGGGCAGTCTTTATCTGGAAATAACGGAGATTTAGATAAACCGCTGACAGTGGATCAAATCTTGGTGGTGACCTTTACCGAAGTCGCTACCGCCGAGCTAAAAGCGCGGATTCGTGGACGCATACGGACAGCGCGAAAAGCCTTGTTGCAAGGCGAAAGTAGTGATGTGTTTCTGGCTGATTGGCTAGCGCAAATGTCAGACGAACAACGCGCTGGCGCCATTGAAAAGCTACTGTATGCCGAAAAGCAAATGGACGAAGCTGCAGTATTTACCATTCATGGTTTTTGTCAGCGCATGTTGAGCCAGAACGCCTTTGAAAGTCGCATGCTATTTCAACAAACCATTGAGACCGACGAGCTCGCGCCATTGTCTATGGCGGTGAAAGACGTTTGGCGCAGTGTGTTTTATCCGATGGACGACACCAAGGCCGCTTTGATTCAACCTATTTGGTCGAACCCAGATGCTTTGCTGAAAGACTTATATTTATTGAATAACCAGCCTGACGCCAAAATTGCTGTACCTGATTACGATTGGGAAAGCGCGTTAAGTCAGGCTCAACAAACCATGACAACGGTTCGTGCTATGTGGCTTGATCAATCGCAAGACATCATTGACGCCCTTGAGCGCAGCGGTATTAAACGTACCTTTTGGCGTAAAGATCCGTCGAAAGACATTCAAGCCATCACGCAATGGGCGAACTCGACGCGTTTTGAACTAGACAAAAGTCTCGAGAAATTTGATACCAATGAGCACGCCAGCCGATTGAGCAAAGGTGGCGACCTGCCGGCTCACGAATTCTTTGGCTTGGTGCAAGCGCTGCGTGAAAGCTTTCCTGATGCAGGGCGATTAAAAGCCGTATTGCTAACTCAGCTTTGGCAGCAAACGCAAGAACGCATGAAACGCTGGAAGCGCAGTACGCAATCGCTGACCTTTACCGATTTGCTAACCTCTCTCGATGTGGCGTTAACGAAAGACGAAGCGGGCAAATTAGCCGAACGTATTCGTCACCTTTATCCCATTGCTCTGATCGACGAATTCCAAGACACAGATGCGGTGCAATATCGAATTTTCTCCACCATTTATGCGCCAGCGCAAGTGGATCAAAATACGCTTGGTTTGATCATGATTGGTGATCCAAAACAGGCAATTTATGCCTTTCGTGGCGCGGACATTTACACCTATTTGGCAGCAAAGAAACGTGTCGACAGTGTGTATTCTTTGGCAACCAATTATCGTTCTTCTGCGGCAATGATCCAGTCGGTGAATGGACTTTTTACTACGCAAGCTGAACCCTTTCGCGTCACCGGGATTCCCTTTGTTGAAGTGCAAGATCGGGGCGTTGTAGGTGGTTTTTCTCGACAAGGTCAAACGCAAGCCGCGTTGCAATTTTTGTATCAACGCAGTGACGAGCCAGTTTCTGTCAAAGAATATCGTCAAACTATGGCGGAGTCGTGCGCAGCGCATCTTCATGAGTTGTTGTTGGAAGGACAGCAAGGCGAAGCTCTCATTGATGGCAAAGGCGTGCGACCAAAAGATGTTGCCTTATTGGTAACCAACTTTAGCCAGGCCAATGCCTTGAAAGATGCATTGCGCCAGCGTGGCATCGCCAGTGTGTATTTGAGCGATAAAGGTTCCGTGTTCGAAACCGTCGAAGCGCGAGAATTATTGATCGTGCTGACGGCGATTTTATCCAATGGGCAAGAAAGCAAACTGCGTTCGGCGTTGGCAACCAGCCTGGTTGATTGGTCATTGGAAGACTTGGACACGTTAAATCACGACGACGTGGTGTATGAGAAATGGGGACAAGCGTTCCGAGATTATTTAGAGCTCTGGGACAAGCAAGGCTTGTTGCCTATGTTGCGCGAGTTTATGCAGGACGTTGCCTTGGCGGCGAATATGCTCAGTCATACTGGTGGCGAACGTCGCTTAACTGATTTTTTGCATTTGACCGAAAAGCTCCAGCAGAAGTCTCTTGAGTTGGACTCTAAAGAAGGTGTTTTACGTTATCTCAGATTGGCGATTCAAAATCCAAACGGCAACAGTGACGAGCAAAAGATTCGCCTTGAAACCGACGCGGAACTGGTTCGAATCGTCACCATTCATAAAAGTAAGGGCTTGGAATATCCAATAGTCTATTTGCCTTTCGCGCTTACGCCGTATCGCGATCAGGACAGTTCCGCTTTGTATCACGATGCTCAGCAGCAATTGTGGATCGCTATTGATCCTGATGAAGCGCAAACCGAGTTGCACAAAGAGGAACTGTACGCGGCGGAAATTCGTTTGGCTTATGTGGCGTTAACTCGTTCCAAAGAGGCGTGTTTTATTGGTTCAATGGAAGTGGGCAAAAAGTCTAATAAGACGCGTGGCGCCGTATCGGATGTTCATCTTAGTGGTGTTGGTGCTTTGATTGGTGAAGGCGAGTCGCTTGAGGCTGGCGATTTGTATCCAAGTATTAAACGCCTTTGTGAGCGTTATCAAGATGGTCAAATGCAGTTATTGGATTTGCCTGAAGAACCACAGCGTTTACCACGATTCAAAATGGCGGCTTTTAATAAGGTGCAGGACGAATTGATCGAACCTCATGCACGAGACTTTACCGGACGTGTGGAACGAGATTGGTGGGTCGGCAGTTATTCCTCGCTGGTGGTGGAAGATAAAGAGTATCACGATGAAAGTGTACCCGGTTTGGATGAAATGACGCGTTTCGTCGATCCTTTGCTGGACAATATGGAAGTGCCTGAGTCGCCATTGGAGCTACAGCAAAAGGAACCGGAAAAGAATCGTTTTACCTTTCCCAAAGGCGCAAAGCCTGGAACGTTCTTGCATGACACGCTGGAAGGTAAAGCATTGCATGATGTGTCAGCTAATCCGAGCTTTAAAGACTTATTAAAAACCAGTCACCATAAGCTGATGGCTGATTTTTACGAACGTCAGGGTTTTGATGAATGGCAAGATGTATTGAGCGAATGGCTGCCCGATATCGTTAATACCGAGTTAATTGCGGGAATGAGTCTGGGGAGTTTGGCGCCATCGGCCTGTCGCAAAGAAATGGAGTTTTTTATTCCTGTGACTGGCATGAACGCCTTGCAGCTGGATCGGATTTCTCGTGAGTACGATGACGTGTCGCGAGTCGCACCGATGATTCAGGATCGCCCCTTAAAAGGCATGTTAAAAGGTTTTATCGATTTACTGTTCGAATATCAAGGTCGTTATTACGTGTTGGATTATAAGTCTAATTATTTGGGTGACGACTTTGCCGATTACGAGCCAGACAAGCTGGTTCATGCCATCGCCGAGCACAGATACGACTTGCAATATCAACTTTATACCTTGGCTCTGCATCGCTTATTGAAGCAGCGTTTGCCAAATTATGATTACGACAAACATGTTGGCGGCGTGGTGTATTTATTCCTCCGCGGTATGCAGCCAGAACAGCAAACGGGTATTTTCCAAAGTCGTTTAACACTTGAGCATGTTAATGCACTGGATGCCTTGTTTAGCGGCGACAACTTAGATAAAGCGCAGAATGACTCATCAAATGAAGGAGCCGTGCAATATGGACTTTTCTAACCAGCTAGGTTTGCTTGACTCTCTTAATGAAAAAACGCTTGAGGAAAATTCTCAGGTAGTAACATCATTCAGTTTGTTGGATTGGCAGGCCAAAGGCATATTGCGAGCGATTGATTGTCAGTGGATTGAACAATTGGCTCAACACGCCAACGAAGGCAATCCAGACCAAGGTAATAATGCTGTTCATATCGCCGGTGCTTTGTGCAGCGCTTATCTTGGTGCAGGTCATATTTGTATTGATCTGGCGGCCATTTGGCAAATGCCGCCAGAAGGCATTGACCTAGACGAGTTACGAACGGCGTTAGGAAGTAGCGGCGTGAATAGTGTTGCTGCTTGGTGTGAAGCATTGCAGGCGAGTCGTTTGGTTTCGTTAGCAGAGAGTGTCACTGAACGTCCGATGGTATTGGCAGGCACGCGTTTGTATTTGTATCGTTATTTCCAATATGAGCAACAGGTACTTAACTATCTCAAAGGGCAATTTTCTGTTGCGCCTTTTACTGTGAATGCGGGTTTATTAGCGCAACTTTTTCCTAACAAAGCGGACGTTGTAGATTGGCAAAAAGTGGCGGTTGCCAATGCGGCTAGTTTGCCTTTCTCTGTTATTAGCGGTGGCCCCGGAACTGGAAAGACAACAACTGTGACACGCTTGTTGGCGTTGCTGGTGGCTCAGTCGCTTGCTGAAGGTAAGTTGTTGCGTATTGAGTTGGCTGCACCAACAGGTAAGGCTGCAGCACGTTTGACAGAGTCTATTTCAAAAGCCAAAGCAGATTTGCCATTAAGTGATGAGGTTAAACTTGCTATTCCAGAACAAGCCAGTACCTTGCATCGTTTATTAGGCAGCGAATTTGGACGCAGCCGTTTTAAGCACAATAAAGAAAACCCTCTGCATTTGGATGTGTTGCTGGTGGACGAAGTGTCCATGGTGGATTTGCCAATGATGGCGAAATTGATCGATGCGATGCCAACCCATGCGCGATTGATCTTACTTGGAGACAAAGACCAGCTTGCCTCGGTAGAAGCGGGCAGTGTGTTAGGAGATTTTTCCTATGGCATCGAAGAGGTTTACTTCCAACCAGAATGGGCTGAACGCCTTGGTAATCTTACTGGGGAAAATCTTGCTCCGTTTGGTAATCCATCGGCTCCGCCAATTAGCCGAGCGCTTACTTTGTTACGCACCAGTTATCGCTTTGACGCTAATAGTGGCATCGGACACTTGGCAAAAGCCATGAACGCAGGCGACAGTCAGGCTGTTTTGCGTTGTCTGCAGTCTAATTACGCTGATGTTGAGTGGCGAGCACCAGAAGAAGGGCAAACCAAAGCCGATATCGCGACATTGGCTAAAGGTTATGACGATTATTGGGAAGCGGTGCGTCAGAATCTAGATATTGCCAAGTTGTACGAAGTGTTTTCACGTTATCAAATTTTGACAGCGGTTCGCCAAGGTGAGTTTGGTGTCGAGAAGGTGAATGCCCAGCTGGAACAGTATTTTTATCAGCGAGGACGAGTAAAAGACCCCCATGTTTGGTATCCCGGAAAAGCCGTAATGCTAACCCGAAATGATGCAGCATTGGGCTTGTTTAACGGTGATATTGGCCTTTGTATGCCAGATGAGTTTCAGCGTCTTCGCGTGTGGTTTATGCAGCCGGATGGCTCCTTTACCGGCTTGTTACCGAGTCGTTTGAGTGAGTTTGAAGTGGTCTTTGCGATGACGGTACATAAATCCCAAGGCTCTGAATTCGATCAGGTTGCCTTGTTATTGCCTATGACACCTTCCCCAGTGTTAACTAAAGAATTGCTTTATACGGGCATCACTCGTGCAAAGAAGGTGTTTGCTTTGTGGGGATCAGACGGATTGATTCGGGCAGCGACCACTACTCGTATTCAGCGTTATTCTGGACTTATTGGCGAGCTTTGGCATTGATATTGAGGTATTCGACTCCATTATTCTTAAAACCTTTAAAAAGCGAATAAAAGCTCAAGCTAAATAATCTTGTTACGCGATTCTTGATGTGATTTTTTTATGTTAGGGTAAGCGGCATTTCAACACTGTAAAAATTTAAAATTTCGACATTATGTAAAGTAGGAAAGAGTAGCAACAATGGCAAAAGAAATTGTTTTAACCGGTGTTACCACCACAGGCACTCCACACCTAGGCAACTATGTGGGTGCAATTCGTCCTGCGATCGAAGCGAGCCGTCAAGAAAACACGGAATCTTACTTCTTCCTTGCAGACTATCATGCGTTGATCAAATGTCAGGATCCAGAGCGCGTGAAACAGTCTCGTTTAGAAATCGCGGCGACCTGGCTAGCGTGTGGCTTAGATACTGATAAAGCAACTTTTTACCGTCAGTCTGATATTCCTGAAATTGCCGAATTGAATTGGCTACTGACTTGTGTGACCGCTAAAGGTTTGATGAACCGCGCGCATGCTTATAAAGGCGCTGTCGATGAAAATCTTGCGAACGGCCAAGACCCAGATTTTGGTATTACCATGGGCTTGTTCTGCTATCCAGTGTTGATGGCTGCAGATATTTTGGCGTTTAACGCGCATAAAGTGCCTGTTGGTCGTGACCAAATACAGCATATAGAAATGGCGCGAGACATTGCAGGTCGTTTTAATCATTTATTTGGTGAGCATTTTGTATTACCTGAAGCCGTTGTTGGCGAAGAGGGTTCAATACTTAAAGGCCTAGACGGTCGTAAGATGAGTAAGAGCTACAATAATACGATTCCATTATTTGATACTGAGAAAAAGCTACAAAAAGGTATCAATAAAATTAAAACAAATTTGTTAGAGCCAGGTGAAGCTAAAGACCCTGAAGACTCTACCGTGTTTGATATTTATAAAGCGTTCGCAACACCTGAGCAAACAGCACAAATGCGTCAGAATTATGCAGAAGGTATTGCATGGGGCGAAGCGAAGAAGGAACTTTTTACTTTGGTTAATGGTCAACTATCTGAGCCGCGTGAAAAGTACCTTGAGTTAATTGCCAATCCTGCTCATGTAGAAGAAGTGTTACAAGCAGGGGCAGAGAAAGCGCGAGCTCGTGCACGTGGAATGATTTCAGACTTACGCAATGCCGTTGGTTTGGTCAACTTTAAATAAAGGAGAGTTTTGTGAAAACAACAGTATTTGCCATGTTAATGGCGTTTGTTTTGGCAATCGGCGCTGGCGGTTATAGTGCGGATGTTCAGGCTAAAAAGTTTGGTGGTGGTAAAAGTTTTGGTAAAAGCTTTTCTGTTTCTAAACCTAAAAGCACTGCAGCTAATACAAGCAGTACGACGAACGCTGCAGCTGGCGCTAAAAAACCTGGATTTTTGGGTGGTTTAGGCGGCGGTTTGTTAGGTGGTTTGTTAGCTGGTGGTATTTTTGCTGCCTTGCTAGGAAGTGGTGCTTTTGATGGCATTTCTTTCGGTGATATTTTGCTATTTGCTGTGATCGGTTTCTTGATCTACAAGTTCTTTATCGCACCAAAACGCCGTGCTGCTCAGGCTCAAGCCAGTGGTGCAGGTACGAATGGTATGTTCCGCGAAGTGCCAAACTCAACTCGCGATAATGTTCAGCCTTCTCCAATGTCTGGAATAAGTGGCTTTGGTGCACAACCAGAGATTAAGCTTCCACCAGGATTTAATGAGCAGGCGTTTGTTGCCGAAGCAAAAAATCATTACATCACGCTGCAAAAAGCGTGGGATGACAATAATTTTGATGAAATTCTTGATTATGTTAGCCCTGAGCTTTACAACCTTTTGGTTGCAGAACGTGCGACTCATGGTGATAACAAACCGCGTACCGAAGTTATCTCTTTGATGGCTGAGCTTGTTCGTGGTGAATATATTGGTTCAATAGCTTCTATCTCTTTGCAGTTTTCAGGCTGGATCAAAGAAGGTGATCAGACTTCCGATACAAATGAAATTTGGCATTTGGAAAAGAATATGTCTGATGCAAATGGAAATTGGACAATAGTTGGGATACAACAAGACAACTAATTGTTACTTAACTTTGCTCGTAGACTCATCATGATTTGTTTAAACTAGACAAAGCTTGTGATGAGTTCTACATTACTCTTATTAAACTGAATATGGATGTGAGCCATGTCTGAATTAGCGCCTATTAAAGAAAATGGGAAAGCCTTATCTGAATCGAAAAAAGGCGAGTTGTTACAGTATCTAACTTTTAAGCTGATTGACGAGACCTATGGTATTAACGTCATGCAGATTAAAGAAGTGCTACGGTATAGTGAAATCGCCCCAGTTCCAGGTGCGCCTTCTTATGTATTAGGCATTGTTAATTTACGTGGTAATGTCGTGACGGTAGTGGATACTCGAGTACGTTTTAGTTTGCCAGAGTGCACTATTACTGATGATACTCGGATCATTATTATCGAACACGATGGCGAGCAAGTTGGTTTGCTTGTTGATGCAGTCCAAGAAGTATTCTATTTATACCAGGGTGAGATTGAGCAAAGTCCTAGCGTTGGTAATGATGAAGCATTGAAGTTCATTCAAGGTGTTTATCAGAAAGAAGAAGAGTTGGTTATTTTACTTGAGCTTAACCGTATGTTTGAACGCAATGATGCACTTGGCATCGAAGCGATGAATTAAACCAACAGATTCTTTTTGAGCTGCTCTTTTATTGAGTGAATATAGAAAAAACCATGCCGCCGAGCATGGTTTTTTTATGCCTAAAATTATATTTTATAGGCAGTGGTCTTGAAGCTTATCTTTCCCAATAAGCTTCCTCTAAGCTGTCTTCTCGTTCCGGTAACCCTCTGGATAAACGAGACGCGTTTTGGGCGAGTATTTCATAACTCACGCGGTTTGAATATTTGCAGATCTGTGCGAAAGAAGAATAGGCTAGAAATGGCGCTAAGTGTTTGCTGGAATTTGGAATAACTTCTTTGTGAAAATGATTGGCAGAAATATCATGCAGTAAAGCCGATAGCGCGCCATCACCAGCGCCATTGGTGTTGCGGATTTTCTCTGGACCACCCATATACGGGTCTATATGAGAAAAAACTTTCACCGGTTGTTTGCACGCTTTGCGCAACATTGGGCGACTAAATTCCCAGCGGTTAAAATCTGCCAAACTACCAGATTTTATTGGGTGTGTGGTTTCACGTCTTAGTTCATCATCAGTATGTCCGCATAAATACATGCCATCAGGGCCAGCGGTAAGCAGCACAATGTCTACATGGTCTAGAATTGCACTGGCGGCTTGTAATGGATCTGAGAAGCCCGTTAATGCTTCGGCTTCTAGTTCATTCATCGCTAGTACGTTGACGTATTTTTTAATCAGTTCGAGTAACTCTTCGCGATTATCTTCTACAAGGTGCTTGGTGCCTAATGTTAATACGGTTGGAACATGGTGCAGGCGAGCGTATTCCAAGGCTTTTAACATAGCTTGTTTAATCGGTTTGCCTTGGTGGCGCAATGGATAGGCGCATGTTACCAATGCTGCACTTCCTGCGATGATATGTTCGGGTATGTGATCGACGTCTAGTTCATCCATGTCACCGGGGGCGATAGCAAAAGTGCGTTCACCATCCGGTGTGATCAAGGTAATACCTCGGCCAATATCACCAGGTACGCCTTGTAAGTGATTCATATCGACTTTGCTGCTGGTATGGCAGATATAATGGTAAGCTGGTGACCCTAAAGTGATGTTGGCTGACATAACACCAAGTAGTACAGATTTGTCATCGGCTAATACAGAATAGTTATGAATGGTGTTGCCAATGGTGCCACCGGCAAAATGATCAGAGATACTATTTTGTGCTGTTAATTCGCTGTAAATAGCGGAGGCTGTATCAGCATCTACAAGATTAGATAAGCCTTTTTGGATTTTAAAGGTCTCTAAAAATTGATCAGAGACATTAGCGACTACGTCGACAATAGTTTCATCCAAACCAACAATGTAGGTGTCTTTATCGGGTCGAACTTCCGATGTCGGCAAAACGGGCTTTGGTTGTGAAACAGGAAAGTAATGTTTAAGTTTGCGTCTGCCGGGAAACTTCATATTGGTGCTCGTGGGTAAAATAATTAAGCGAGTTTAGCAAAGAATTGACCGGTCGGGCAGGATGAGTTGTAAGAAAGTAAGGTGAAAATGAACGAATCAGAGTTAGATCGTTATAGTCGTCAGTTATTATTAACCAATTTTGATATTCAAGGGCAACTCAACCTTGCTCAAGCGAAAGTCTTGGTCATTGGCTTGGGTGGATTGGGAAATATTGCTGCCACGTATTTGGCAACTTCCGGAGTTGGCTATTTGATTTTGGCTGACGGCGATCAATTAGAAAGCAGTAATTTGCCTCGCCAAGTGCTTTATGATGAAAGTCAGATTGGTTTAAACAAGGTTGATGCAGCGGCGAAACAAATCGCTCTTAAAAATCAAGCTGTCAAAGTGGAGGTTATCGCGCAAAAATTATCCGGCGATTCTCTATTAAACGCCGTAGAGCAAGCGGATGTGGTGTTGGACTGTACCGACAACTTTACTGCTAGACAAGCCATCAACCGAGCTTGTTTGTCATTAAAAAAACCATTAGTTAGTGCGGCAGCAATTCGTTGGGAAGGGCAGTTGGTGAGCTTTTTATATCATCAGCACTCAGCACCTTGTTACGAATGTTTATATCCGTCTTTGTCGGATCAGCAGTTAAGTTGTAATGAGAGTGGAATTGTCGCACCTGTTGTTGGCTTGTTAGGCGTCTATCAGGCACTTGAAGCCTTAAAGCTGGCAAGTGGCTGCGGAAAGGTCAAACATGGTGTATTAAGGCTGTTCGATGGTTTTGAAGGGGAGTGGCGTGAGATGCGTTTAACTCAAGATCCAGAGTGTTTGGCTTGTTCGCAGGAAGCTGGTGTGATGGTTAAAATTAGCCCTACGCTTGAAAACTCATAGATAGTCCCTATTTTAGTAATTAATATTTTTCTCTAAGAATTTCAGCTGATTTTCGTTAGAATCCACCACAGACTTTTTCGCCGACCATTTTTGTGTCAGGCAAGCATTCATTTACAGGAGCAATAACATGAGCGATGTTAAACACGCTAAATTAATGATTTTAGGTTCTGGCCCAGCGGGTTATACCGCGGCTGTTTATGCGGCTCGTGCGAACCTTAATCCTGTGATGATTACAGGTATGCAAATGGGTGGTCAGTTGACGACGACTACCGAAGTTGATAACTGGCCAGGTGATGATCAAGGCGTACAAGGTCCAGAATTGATGGAGCGTATGCGTAAGCATGCAGAGCGTTTTGAAACAGAAATCATTTTTGACCATGTCAATAAAGTAGATTTAAAAAACCGTCCATTTCGTTTGGAAGGTGACAGTGGTGTTTACACTTGCGATGCGTTGATTATTTCAACTGGTGCGAGTGCTCAGTACTTGGGTCTAGAGAGCGAAACGAAATTCATGGGCCAAGGCGTATCTGCTTGCGCAACTTGTGATGGTTTCTTCTACCGCAACCAAGATGTTGCTGTAATCGGTGGTGGTAATACAGCTGTTGAAGAAGCGCTTTACCTTTCTAACATTGCAAAAACGGTTACCGTTATTCACCGTCGTGACAAGTTCCGCTCTGAAAAAATTCTAGCGGACAAATTGATGGAAAAAGCGAAAAACGGCAATGTGAAAATCGAATGGCATTCTGAGCTAGACGAAGTGCTAGGCGATAGTGCAGGTGTAACTGGTGTTCGTATCAAAAATAGTCAAACAGGCGAGACAAAAGAATTGGCTGTTGCTGGTTTGTTTGTTGCGATTGGTCATAAGCCAAATACAGATATCTTCCAAGGTCAGCTTGAAATGAAAGATGGCTACTTAAAAGTGCAATCTGGTACGCACGGTAACGCGACGCAAACTAGCGTTGAAGGTGTTTTTGCTGCGGGTGATGTGTCTGACCATATTTACCGTCAAGCAATCACATCAGCGGGTACTGGTTGTATGGCGGCGTTGGATGCGGAACGTTTTCTTGATTCTCAAGAGTGAGCAAGTTAGGAATGAGGTGGTATGTTCAATACGTTGTACATAAGCCTTAAACTTTGTTGAATTAGTGTCATAAACAAAAAAAACCGATTCTAGGATCGGTTTTTTTATGCCTATGGTAATTCGTGTTAAACGAATTACTGAGCGTTGTAAGCTTCGATGCCTTCAACGATGGCTTTTTTCGCTTCTTCTGCGTTCGCCCAGCCTTCTACTTTTACCCACTTACCTTTTTCAAGAGTTTTGTAGTTTTCGAAGAAATGTTCGATTTGATCACGTAGCAATTGTGGAATGTCGTTCACATCTTGGATATGACCGTATTCTTTACTTAGTTTTTCGTGAGGAACGGCAACCAATTTAGCGTCCATACCCGCTTCGTCAGACATGTTCAGTACGCCAACCGGACGGCAGCGAATAACAGAACCTGGTACAACTGGGTAAGGCGTAATAACCAATACGTCAACTGGGTCACCGTCATCAGCTAAAGTGTTGTTTACGTAACCGTAGTTTGCAGGGTAAAACATAGGAGCCGTCATGAAGCGGTCAACAACAAGCGCGTCCATGTCTTTATCAACTTCGTATTTTACTGGGTTCGCTTGTGCTGGAATTTCGATGATAACGTTGATGTCGTTTGGTGCATCTTTGCCGGCAGGTATTTTGCTATAGCTCATTATTATTTCTTCCAATGTATTAAATATGGGCGATATTATAAAAGCTAGACAGCTTCTATGCTAGTTGTGGAACGCATCCTTTCGTAATATTCGCTATTCAGATCGAATTAAATGAGTAAAAATAGCCTTAAAATGCGTTAACTTATTGCTTTCTTTCTGAATTTAGCTAGTCTTACACAGTGATCAAATTATAGTCGCGAGGACAGTAATGACAAAATCTGAGCTGATAGAGCTGCTAATCGATCAGCAATCCCATTTACCAGTAAAAGATGTTGAGCAAGCAATCAAAGCAATGCTTGAACATATGTCTGATTCTTTGGCAAATGGTGAGCGCATTGAGATACGAGGCTTTGGTAGTTTTTCTCTACATTATCGAGCACCTAGAATAGGCCGAAACCCTAAAACTGGGGAGTCTGTTGAGTTAAGCGCGAAATATGTACCTCATTTTAAACCAGGTAAAGAGTTGAGAGAGTTAGTCAACCTACCTGAAGACAATGAGATCAACGAACTTAACTAATTTACGTCTTATGCCTCGAAATCTATGAGCTATCACGGCATAATAACGCCATTCTATTTTTGGTAGGTTGTTTTATGCTTAAATGGCTGAAAAGAGTTACTTATACAGTACTCATTGTTTTCTTTCTCGCCGTGGGTGTGTTTTTTGCCATCCGTAATCCACAACTTATTCCCCTTGATCTTGTTTTTTGGCAAGGTCCCGAACTAAGCGTCGCTCTTTATGTCATTTTATCTTTTACCGTAGGAGCTTGTGTGGCTCTTTTAGTCAGCTCTATTGCGTATTTGCGTAGTGAACGCCAGATTAGGGTGTTGACTCGTAAATACGAAAAAGCACGAGATGAAGTGGATGCCTTGCGTAAAGCCTCTATTGCTAAAGAGCTTTCTGTTGGGAAGGAGTAATTGAGTTGACCGAAATTGGGTTGTTTTTGGTTCTTTTTGTCGCGCTCTTCGTTGGCTGGGCAATGGGGCGTAAAAATCCGACCAAGAAAAATAAGCAGGTTAAGAAAAATATTCCGACGGATTATTTTCGTGGCCTCAATCATTTACTTAACGATCAACACTCAGAGGCTATTGATGCTTTTGTTGATTCCTTAGAAGTTAACTCTGATACTTTTGATATTCATCTCACACTAGGCAATTTATTTCGTAAAAAAGGCGAAATACAAAAAGCGATTAACATCCATCAAAACTTACTCGCTCGCCCCGAAATATCCCAGCGTGAAATGCGTATGGTGCAATTGGAATTGGCCAGTGACTTTATGTCGGCAGGTTTGTTGGATAGAGCGGGTCGCCTGTTATTAAATATGGCGTCCACATCACGAAAAAGTGAGTTTCAACCTAAAATACTTACCTTGCTCGTGGATCTTTATGAATTTGAGCAAAGCTGGGATAAGGCTATTCAAATCGGTTCTGAATTGATAAAAGAAACGCCAACCAAAAAAGAGATTAAGCGCTTGGCACATTTTCATTGTGAAATGGCGCAAGAACTCCAAAAGAAAGAGCAATGGAAGCAGGCCTTCCAGCATTATAAAGATGCTTTAGATGTAGATTCTAGTTGTGTTCGAGCGAGTATTGGCGCTGCCGATGTATTAAATAGTCAGGGCCGTTATCGTGATGCGATTAAAGAGCTAAAGCATGCTGCGGAGCAAGATCCAGAATTCATTTCAATCATTATCCCCAAGTTAAAAGAGTGTTATCAAAAGGTATGGGGTAGTGGTGGATATATTAAATTTCTACAAGAACAGAACCAGAAAAAACCTTCTACAGCGTTAATTATGGCACTTGTTCAGCATTATATGGAAACCGATAAAGACTACGCCGAAATGTTTTTGGTTGAGCAGTTAAGGCAGCACCCAACAATTAAAGGCTTCAAAGAGCTAATTAGCTTGCAGCTTGCTGATTCTCAAGGATACAACCAGCAACATCTGGTGGTTCTATTTGAGCTTATTGATCAGCTGGTTCAAGCGAAACACAAATATCAATGCCGTCAGTGCGGCTTTCCAGGCCATCAATTGCATTGGCAGTGTCCAAGTTGTAAAAATTGGGGTGTGGTGAAGCCGATTCATGGATTGGAAGGCGAATAAAACCACCAGAGCATTGTGACACTTATAAACGATAGAAACTGAAAGAAAGAGGACACTGAATGAGCTGCCAATCCCCTATAGTGGTTGCCCTAGATTATCCAACCATGGCGCAATCTATTGAGATGGCCAAACGACTTGACCCTGAACAATGTCGAGTTAAAGTCGGCAAAGAGCTATTTACAACAGCTGGTCCTGTGATTTTGGATGAACTGCATAAATTAGGATTCGAGATTTTTCTAGATCTTAAATTTCATGATATTCCCAATACGGTTGCCAATGCTGTTAGTGTGGCGGCAAGGGCTGGTGTTTGGATGGTAAACGTACATGCCTCTGGTGGTCGCCGAATGATGGAGGCCTCTGCTAATGCGTTACAACAACTGCCTGATAATAAAACCTTGCTGATCGCGGTGACGGTACTGACCAGTATGGATCAAAGCGACCTTATAGAAATAGGTATAGATGCAACCCCTGAGCAACATGTAAAACGTCTTGCTGCATTAGCAAAATCATCAGGAATGGATGGTGTGGTTTGCTCTGCACAAGAATCCAGTATGTTGTCAGCAGATCTAGGTAAAGACTTTGTTTTAGTAACTCCAGGTATTCGTCCTGCTGGTTCTGATCAAGGCGATCAGAAACGGATCATGACACCAGCTGAAGCAATGGCAGCTGGTAGTCATTACCTTGTAATGGGGCGTCCTATTACACAGGCGAATGATCCTATTGCGGTATTAACTCAGGCAAATGCTGATTTGGGCTTGATGACATAAATTGCTCGCCTTGAGCCTTGAAGTCTGGTTAAAAACCTTTTACTCTAAAACCACTTACTTGTTTCAGCTCTTGTTGACGCAGTAAGTGGTTTTTTATTGGCAAGATGCCATCTTCTGTTTTTAAAAGAATTTGAAAAGGATTTTTCTATGACGAATTTCAAACGTATTTTGTGTGTTTGTGCTGCTCGCTCACTTCTTGTTATCTCTCTGGCTTTTATGCCTTTCTCGCTTTTCGCTGCAACCCCTTTGGATATAAATACCGCAACTGCTACCCAGTTTTCTGCGGTGATGTCTGGTGTTGGGATTAAAAAAGCGGAGGCAATTATTGCTTATCGTGAGGCTAATGGCGGCTTTGATTCCGTTGATCAATTAGCTCAGGTTAAAGGTATTGGTGATGCGCTTTTGGCCCGCAATAGGGATTTACTTCAAGTCGTGGCAACCGGTGAAAATTCGAAAAATTAGCTTTATTTAGATAACTGAAAACAAGCGGATTATGCGTCCGCTTGTTTTATTGTTAAGGCTTTAATGGCTTGATGTTGGGTTAAAAAGACTTGTCCACTCAGGTTTTCTATTAGGCTAGAGTCCGTTAGCTTATCCATTACGGGGCCTTTAATTTCTGAAAAATGCAGCATGACGCCAGCGGATTTCAATCTATCGTCAATGGTTTCTAAACTATCTAATGCACTGGCATCTATCATATTGACTGCGTTGCACATCAGAATGAGATGTTTGGTGTCTTTATGTCTTGATATTAGCGTCAACACGTAATCTTCTAGCACTCGGGCGTTGGCAAAGAAGAGGTTTTCATCAATTCGAATGGTGACTATTTCTGGGTCTGTTTCGACATCAAAGCGATTCACATTACGAAAGTGTTCTGTTCCTGGAAGGCGACCAACCACGGCAATATGTGGATGGCTAGTGTGCCAAAGAAAGAACAAGAGTGATAACGAAACCCCAACGATTATTCCTGTTTCCATACCAATAAATAGTACGACAAAGAAGGTTGCTAACAAGCCGAGTGCTTCTTGTTTAGAGAAACGATAGAGTCTTAAGAAGTCTTTAAAATCGATAAGCTGCAAAATAGAGATAGTAATGCTGCTTGCTAATACCGCTGTTGGAAGATAGTAAAAAAGCGGTGTAAAAAATAGCAAAGTTATAAGCATTAATAATCCGGTTAATATGCCTGTCATTGGGGTTTTCGCTCCGGCACTGACATTGACCACCGACCTTGAAAACCCACCTGTTACTGGGAAAGAGGCACTAAATGCTGCGGCTAAGTTCGCCAACCCCAATCCGACCAGCTCTTGGTTTGGATTAATATCTTGTTTACGCTTTGCCGCAAAAGATTGAGCAACAGAAACAGACCCAACGAAGCCCACAATGCTGATTAGAAAAGCCCCCGGTAACAGATCAATCATGGTATCTAAAGTAAAATTTTCAAAAGGTATCGTGGGTAAACTATTGCTTATATCGCCAACGATTTTGATACCGATTGAGTCTAGAGAAAATACTGCAACGCAGCTTGTTGTTGCAAGGACAACGATTACAGGGCCTGCTTTGCCCAACATGCTAGCGGTATTTTTCGCTAACCCAAGTTTGCTAAGAACAGGTGTTAAATAGCGTTTTAGTAGTATTAAAAGAGTGATGGAAATCGCACTTAAAATGACAGTGGGTAGATTGATGTCTTTGCTATGCAGCATCATACTTTTCGCTAGCTCGATTAGATTGTTGCCATGGGCTTGAACACCAATTAAGTGCTTGAACTGGCCAACAGCAATTAAAATTGCAGAAGCACTAATAAAACCGGAAATAACCGGATGACTTAATAAGTTAGATAGAAAGCCCATTTTTAACAGGCTCATCAAAATCAAAAAAACACCGGATAGAAACGCCAACATCATTGCGATAGCTGCATAATTTTCACTTCCAGGTAGTGCGAATGGCATTGCGATGGTCGCGGTCATCATTGAGGTAATGGCGACTGGGCCAACAGCAAGTGTGCGGCTAGTTCCAAAAAGGGAGTACAAAATAGCAGGAATGATTCCTGCGTAGAGGCCAACCACGGCGGGTAGCCCTGCAAGCAAGGCGTAACCCATGCTTTGTGGAATTAACAAAATGGTGGCTATCAAACTGGCCATCGCATCTGTTTGCATGTCTTCTCGTGAATAGCCTTTAAGCCAAGCCATTGCTGGAAAGTATTTTTCCAATTTAGTCATTTTACTCGCTTAAAAATATTTTGGTTGAGTGCTTTGTAATCATGACACATAAAAATGCATGCCTAATTCCCTAGTGCTAATATTTTTGAATGAATTGGTTTAGGTTATAAGAATATTTCATTATGTTATATATGGTGGCGAAATTGGTAAAGTCTAATCTTGATAGTTTTCTTCTTTGAGATAGATATTGCTGGAATCAAACTGTTATGAGTGATTGAAATACCAGACGTCTCTAGCAAAATTTGGTAATCTATTAAGTCGATTGTAAAGCTAAGGGAAAATATCCGTGTCGCAAGAGTTTCAGGTTGTTTCATCTTATTCACCCGCAGGCGATCAGCCAAAAGCCATAGAGAAACTTGTTCGTGGTGTCGAAGCGGGCTTGGCTCACCAAACATTACTTGGGGTAACAGGCTCAGGTAAAACGTACACTATTGCCAATGTCATCTCACAAGTGAAACGCCCAACCATTGTCATGGCTCACAACAAGACCTTGGCGGCACAGCTTTACGGCGAATTCAAAGAATTCTTTCCCAATAACGCCGTTGAATATTTTGTTTCTTACTACGATTATTACCAGCCAGAAGCGTATGTGGCTGCGTCTGATACCTTTATTGAGAAAGACGCATCAGTCAACGAACACATAGAGCAAATGCGACTGTCGGCGACTAAAGCCTTGCTAGAGCGTGAAGACGTTATTATTGTTGCTACGGTTTCGGCGATATATGGTCTGGGCGATCCGCAATCTTATTTAAAAATGATGTTGCACCTTGATCGTGGTGATCGCATTGATCAGCGTGATGTGTTGCGTCGTTTGGCTGAGCTGCAATATAGCCGCAACGATTTGGTATTAGAGCGCGGTAATTTCCGTGTTCGTGGCGATGTTATCGAAGTGTTTCCTGCGGACTCTGAAGACACCGCGATTCGCATCGAACTATTTGATGACGAAGTCGAAACCTTATCGATGATTGACCCGTTAACTAACAAAACCATTCGCAAAGTTCCCCGTGTGACGATTTATCCGAAAACTCACTATGTGACACCAAAAGAAACCGTACAAGCAGCAATTGAACGTATTAAAGTGGAATTGGATCAGCGTCTTGAGCAGCTTAAATCGCTTAATAAGTTGGTAGAAATGCAACGCCTTGATCAGCGTACGCGATATGATTTAGAAATGATGCAGGAGCTGGGCTACTGCAACGGCATAGAAAACTACTCGCGTTATTTGTCTGGTCGTGAAGAGGGCTCACCACCGCCAACTTTATTCGATTACCTGCCAGCCAATGCTTTGTTAGTTATCGACGAATCTCACGTTACAGTGTCGCAGATCGGCGCCATGTACAAAGGCGATAGGTCTCGTAAAGAGAACCTTGTCGAGTATGGCTTCCGTTTGCCTTCTGCTCTTGATAATCGTCCTATGAGATTTGAAGAATGGGAACAGATTAAACCGCAGACTATTTTTGTGTCAGCAACACCGGGAAAATACGAAGCAGAGCATCAAGACTGGGTGGTAGAGCAAATTGTTCGCCCTACAGGCTTGATAGACCCTATTCTAGAAGTTCGACCTGTGGCAACTCAGGTGGACGATTTGTTGTCTGAAATTAATCTAAGAACGCCGATTGGTGAGCGTATTTTGGTAACCACTTTAACCAAGCGGATGGCGGAAGATTTAAGTGACTATTTAAGTGATCATGGTGTCCGTGTGCGTTATCTGCATTCTGATATCGACACCGTCGAACGAGTAGAGATCATTCGAGATTTACGTTTGGGTGAGTTTGATGTGTTAGTTGGGATCAACTTGCTGCGAGAAGGTTTGGACATTCCAGAAGTTAGCCTTGTGGCGATTCTTGACGCCGATAAAGAAGGCTTCTTGCGCTCGGAAAAATCGCTTATTCAAACTATTGGTCGTGCTGCTCGTAACGTTAATGGCAAAGCGATTTTGTACGCCGATCGTATTACTGGATCCATGGAGAGGGCGATCAGCGAAACGGATCGTCGCCGTGAAAAGCAAAAAGCCCATAACGAAGAGCATGGCATTACGCCTGTAGGTATTACCAAATCCGTGGAAGACATCATGGAAGGTGCTTATAACCCTGGTGCTGGTAAACGTGGCAACAAAACCAAGAAAGTGGCTGAGACAGCAAAAGATTATCAAGTGGAAAGCATGGAAGACGTGGCACAAGTGCGTAAAGCTATGATCCAACTGCAAAAAGAAATGATGCTAGCTTCGGAAGAGTTGAAATTCGAATTAGCGGCGGGTTACCGGGATCAGATTCGCCAGCTTCAACGAAAATTAAAAGACGTTGGCGAATCATAAAATAACAGAGGAGTCTTAAATGGCCATAACTCTTAGAAATTACAATATTATCCGCGTTATCGACAACGGCGTCATAGTCAACTGCACCGTAATTGAGATGTGCTACGACTATGCGCTTGTGCGATTTAAAGACAAAAAATACAAAGTGCCTTATGGCTTAATTGACGAAGTGATTGGCCACGAACTGCTTGTTCCTGTCAGTGAATAATAGTTTTAAAACAAAGACTTCAAAAAATACCAACGAGGGCTTGTCAAAAGCAAACCTCTGCGTATAATAGCCAACACTTTTTAGGACTATAGCTCAGTTGGTTAGAGCGCTACCTTGACATGGTAGAGGTCAGCAGTTCGAATCTGCTTAGTCCTACCACCTAATTTAGTAAAAAAAATCAAGGGCTTACGTTAATTCGTAAGCCCTTTTTTTGTATTCTTTTTCCGTATATTTTCCTTAAATTTTCTAAACCTTTCTTTTTTTCTTGGCTTTTATGGGGCTTTTGGCTTGTTTTGTGTGCTTGAAAAGTTGTCGTTATTGCTGTCATTTTCGTGCAGGCATAAAAAAAGAGAGCGGTTAGCTCTCTTCTTCGTCGATTAGTTTGGCGAGTTCTCGCGGTATTCGTTGGTCTTTCCAGTTGATGTTTGTCATGTCTATTTTAGTCACATCTAACCCTGCGGCCACTTGTAGGGCTTCTTTTTGTTCGTGGCCGTCTATGTAGTGGTTTGTCATGTCTTCGGTAGCATGGCCAGCCAGTGCCATGATGTATTTTTTGGATAACCGGATTTAAAGTAGAACTATATACGCTCTTCGCCATGTATAAACGGTTTCTCTGCAAATCCCAAAATGACGACATGTCTTCGATATATTGCCAGTTTCTTCTGTATAATTTAGCATTTTTAATTCCACTAAAATATCTTGTTGAGCTTTACGATCCATAAGAATGCACCTCGATCATTATTTAAACAGCTTAGACTTTCTATTTAAGTCGAGGCTTTCATAGATAGGTTGGCAATACCTATTGGTGACGTGTTTGATAAACCAATCTTTTTTTATCGCTCGGTAGTCCCTATGCCCGAATGTGTTCATGGCATTCAACGTTAGATGTTTTCGCCCATTCTGCAATCTTAGCACTAGAAAGCTTACTCGCAGAATTTCTTTTATCTATAATGGTTTTGACTATTTCAACATAGCTTTTATCCATTACATAGCTCATCTAGAGCAACTGCAGTAACCTCTACGTTAAACCCTAATGCCTTTAATGTGCGTTTTATATTTTTCTTCATCTTTTATCAACAGTCGTCTCACGCTTAGCCCCAATCGACAGGTTAGAATAATTTTATCTCGTATGCTCAGAGCAAACTAATCATTGAGATTTTTCTGTTAAAAATGTCAGAAAGCAATTTTCAACTGTATTTCGAACACAAAAAATCCCCGTAAAAACTTGGTTTTATCTTGTTTAATATGGATAAAATTTTCCACTGTTAAACGTTTAACAAAATACTTGCCTATTATTATATTTCTTTGCTAGTCTTATTGCTGTTAAACGTTTAACTATAAATACAAAAAAGGTACGTTTGCAATGAGAAAGCCTTCCATCCGTGAAGTCGCTAAATTAGCTGAAGTGTCGACAGCTACCGTTTCTAATGTCTTTTCAGGCAAGAAACCAGTTAATGACGACCTTAAAAAGAGAGTGCGCTTAGCCGCGACTCAGCTTGGCTATGAAGTCGACCGCGCTGCTTCCCAATTACGTTCACAACGAAATAAAGTTGTAACGGTTTTGGTGCCAAATATCACAGATACGTTTTTTGCTACCATTGTCTCCCACCTTGAAAACCTTGCTTTTGAACATGGTTACGACGTTATTGTTGCGAGTTCCCACGACCGTATCGATGTAGAAACATCACGCATTAAAGCGCTGATGAGCTGGCGGCCTGCTGGCATGATCGCTATTCCATGTTCTGGGCAGTTGTCCGAATCACTACTAAACCTAAAGAATATTTGTCCAACCGTATTAATTGACCGTGTTTCTGTCCATGCCACGCCTTTCGATACAGTAACGATTGATAATCGAGCCGCTGGCGATCTAGCTTGTCAACATTTGGCAAATGCTGGACATGAAAACATCCTTATTGCTGCTTCCAATTTATCCTTTCCGCCGATCCGTGAACGTGTCGAAGGCGCTTTTTTAGCAATGGGAAGATCCCAGCTAACAAAGCCTAACGTGATTGAATTAGGGTCTGAATTAGAAGAAGGAGCAGTAAAGATTACCAATTGGTTAAAACATAATCCTCAACCTACCGCAATATTTGCATTAACCAACGTGACCACGCTTAGCACGCTCACAGCCCTTGCTGAATGCAATATTAAAGTAGGTCAAGACATATCGTTGGTGGCTTTCGATGATTACGCTTGGATGTCTGCACGAAGCACTAGCCTTACGGCAATACGTCAGCCTGTAGAAGAAGTCGCTGCAAGTGCTTGGAGTAAATTACTCGAGCGCATTGATTCGGACAGAAAAAACATTGATCCAAATGCTACTGTTCTTGATGCAACCCTGATTGAGCGTCATTCAGTAAAAAGCATTATGAAGCAGATTTAAGATATCTAAAGAAAGAGAGTGATCGGGTTCCGATCATTTTAAATATAACCACTGAAACTTGAATGAGGAGGCCAAGATGCAGAATTAATCTGAGAGAAATAGAGCCGGTAATACTGACGTTTTACCAAAACAAATTAACCCTACATCTTAGCTAAGGTTAGCGATCAATTACGATGTCTAACCGACTTACATGACTGTTGGAGCAGTGATGCAAGACGGGTTTAGTGTATTACATCTGAGTTTGTTTAACCAATAGAGTAAGAGTGAGGAGCAAAGCATTAGCCACTATTTGGCTGATGTGGGTGATTTTCGCCTAAAATTATTGATCGGAGTGTAAGTAATGAAATCTATAGCAACAAAAATAATCGGTTTTACTACGCTTGCCGTTACTTTCGGAACGTTTGCAGCGCAATCTCAAGCGGCATCGACAGTAGCGTTTTTGATGCCAGATCAGGCATCTACTCGATACGAAGAACATGACTTCCCGGGCTTTAAGGCCGCAATGAATAAGCTATGTGCTGATTGTAAATTGATCTATCAAAATGCAAATGGTGACGTGTCTTTGCAACAGCAACAATTTAACTCAGTCATTACACAAGGCGCAAAAGTTATTGTGTTGGACCCAGTAGATTCCAGTGCAGCTGCTTCTCTAGTGAATTTAGCACAAAGCCAAGGCGTGAAAGTCATTGCCTATGACCGTCCTATTCCAGGTAAAGCTGCTGATTTTTATGTGTCTTTTGACAACAAAGGTATAGGCAAAGCCATTGCAGAAAGCCTAGTTAAGCATTTAGAGAAGATGGGGGTGCCAAAGGATAAAGGTGGCATTCTACAGATTAATGGCTCTCCGACTGATGCAGCAGCTGGTTTGATCCGAGATGGTATTGACGAAGGTTTGGATAATAGCGGATACACCACAATAGCAGAATACGATACGCCAGATTGGGCGCCACCAAAGGCTCAAACATGGGCAAATGGACAAATCGCACGATTTGGTTCGAATATTTTAGGTGTTGTTGCTGCTAATGACGGTACTGGCGGTGGTGCTATTGCCGCATTGAAGGCGGCAGGTGTGAACCCTCTTCCTCCTGTTACTGGGAATGATGCCACTATCGCAGCATTACAGCTGATTATTGCGGGCGACCAATATAATACTATTTCGAAGCCTTCTGAAATCGTTGCTGCCGCTGCGGCGAACGTGGCCGTGCAAATGTTAAATGGTGTTAAGCCAATGGCAAAAACAACGCTGTATAACACACCATCTGAGTTGTTTGTTCCAGAGGTTGTGACTCGTGAAAATATCAAAGAAATTGTCTTTGATAGTGGCGTTACCTTCGCTGGTGATGTGTGTACTGGCCGATATTTGGCTGGCTGTATTGAGCTTGGTATCTGGCGCTAATTTAGCATTGATTATTATACGCTCCGCCACTCAGCTCCTCTGAGTGGCGTCTTTCCTAACTTATATTTAGTGGAGCAGACCATGTCTTCCAATACTTCTGCACGCTCGGAAGGGCTTCAGCCTATCCTGAGTTTGCGCAAAGTGTCTAAAAATTTCGGTGCCGTAGCAGCCCTTACTGACATCGATCTTGATGTCTATCCTGGCGAAGTGGTTGCTTTAGTTGGAGACAATGGCGCAGGCAAATCAACACTCATTAAAACCTTAGCAGGCGCGCATTCACCTTCGTCTGGAACGATTCATTTTGAAGGCAAAGAAGTGGTAATGGATGGGCCAAGCGATGCTTTGAGTCTTGGCATTGCCACAGTTTTTCAAGATTTAGCATTGTGTGAAAACCTAGATGTTGTTGCGAACATTTTCCTTGGGCAAGAACAAAACCCTTTGCACCTTGATGAAACGCAAATGGAGGTGACGTCTTGGAAATTATTAAACGAGCTTGCTGCCCGTATTCCTAGCGTTCGTGATGTTGTGGCATCACTTTCGGGCGGACAGCGACAAACAGTGGCGATTGCACGTTCGCTATTAACCAATCCAAAAATAATCATGCTTGATGAGCCTACTGCTGCACTTGGTGTGGCTCAAACCGCTGAGGTATTGAACCTAGTCGAACGCGTCAAAGCAAAAGGTCTTGGCGTCATTATGATTTCCCACAATATGCAAGATGTACGAGCGGTTGCTGATCGTGTGGTGGTATTACGATTAGGTAAAAATAACGGAGTGTTTAGCGCTGATGCCTCCAACGAAGAGCTAATAGGTGCCATCACTGGAGCAACAGACAATGCCGTTTCTCGAAGAGCAAAACGTTTAGCTGAAGCGGATAAAAACGTTGGAGAAGTACTATGAGTGATCAAACAAAAGAAAACATTAACAACGTAGGTCTTCTAGATCGCAGCGATGAACGAGTAACCCATGCAAATGATTTTTCCGGCGGCCTTAGCGCCTTTATTGATCGTGTTAAATCAGGTGATTTAGGGTCTTTGCCTGTTGTCATCGGGCTTGTGCTAATTTGGGGTATTTTTACTGCGATTAATCCTATTTTCTTGTCTGCAAACAACCTTGTAAATCTGCTGTTTGATTGTTCAACGGTGGGCGTTATCGCACTGGGGATTGTCTGCGTCTTGATGCTTGGGGAAATTGATTTATCCGTTGGTTCTATGAGTGGTGTTGGTTCTGCGCTGTTGGGCATGTTGTGGATAAATCAAGGATGGCCACTGCCTTTGGCTATTGGTGCAAGTCTTTGTATGGGTGCCATGATGGGCTTTGGGTACGCCTTCCTACGCACTAAATTCGGCATGCCAAGCTTTGTTTCTACGTTGGCTGGATTGTTAGCGCTACTGGGGTTCCAACTTTTCGTATTGGGCTCTACAGGCTCCATTAACCTTCCGTATGGTTCGTCAATGGTGGACTTTGGACAATTGATGATTATGCCTGCTTGGGCGGCCTATACTTTTGCCTTTATTCCAGGGGTTGTAATTGTGGTTATGGGGTTGCGTGTTCGCATTAAACGTCAGGCTGTAAACCTATCTGCCAAGAGTGTGAACAGTATTGTCTTCAAAGCGCTGATCGTTACTTTTGCCCTAGAAGCAGTAGTAATGTACTTAAATCAATCCCGTGGCGTGCCATGGATGTTTGCCCTGTTTGTTTTATTGGTTATCAGTATGGACTATGCGTTAACTCGAACTAAATGGGGACGTTCCATGTTTGCTGTTGGCGGCAACGCTGAAGCCGCTCGCCGTGCCGGTATTAATGTTAAAGCAATTTATATCAGTGCCTTTGTACTGTGCTCTTCGTTAGCGACCTTAGGAGGCGTATTAGCTGCCTCTCGTTTGGCCTCAGCAAGTCAGCAAGCAGGCACAGGCGATGTAAACTTGAATGCAATTGCCGCTGCCGTTATTGGTGGTACAAGTCTATTCGGTGGCCGAGGTTCCGCGTGGTCTGCACTGTTAGGAATTATTGTTATCCAGTCCATTGCAAATGGATTAACTCTTCTAAACCTGTCTTCTTCTCATCGTTACATGATTACTGGCGCAGTATTAGCCATTGCCGTAATTGTAGACAGTTTAGCCCGTCAAAGTCGTGTTTCTCATGGTAAAGCGTAACGCTATCGTTAAGGAGTAAAGTGTATGACTACAAATTTAAATGGAAAAGTAATTGCGATAACTGGCGCGGCATCCGGTATTGGTTTGGCGTGTACAAAAGCCTTTATAGAACAAGGTGCTAGCGTTGTGTTAATTGACCGTTCCGCAACCGCACTAGAAAAAGCGTGTAAGGAGCTTGGCAGTAAAGCGCTGCCTTTAGTTATCGATCTTTTGAAAAACGAAGAAGTGGATCATATGTTAGAAGGTATTTTGTCTTTAACAGATGGTCGTTTAGATGCTTTCCATGCAAACGCGGGGGGCTATGTCGGTGGTGTTTTTGCTGAAGGGAACCCTAATGAGTGGGACCGTATGCTGAATTTAAACATTAATTCTGTCTTTAGGTCCGTTCATGCTGTCTTGCCACATATGATCGCTCAAAAAAGTGGCGACATTATTGTTACTAGCTCTATCGCGGGGATTGTTCCTGTGGTTTGGGAGCCAATTTATACTGCATCTAAGCATGCGATTCAGGCGTTTGTTCACACACTACGTCGCCAGCTAAGCGTGCATTCCATTCGTGTTGGCGCTATCGCTCCAGGCCCTGTAGTAACTGCTTTATTAGACGATTGGCCAAAAGCCAAAATGGAAGAGGCGCTTGCTAATGGTAGCTTAATGCAACCAGAGGCAGTCGCTGATGGTGTTGTCTTTATGCTCACAAGACCTGCCAATATTACGATTCGTGACCTCGTGATTTTACCCAATAGTGTGGATTTATAAATGAACAGCTTAATGAATAAAACCTCCAAGTCTTATGTGATTGGGGTCGATGTTGGAACAGGAAGCGCTAGAGCTGGCTTATTTGATCTACAAGGTAATATGCTACATGTTGCGAAGCATGAGATCACAACGTTTCAAGATGTCGATGCTCGATACGAACAATCGTCCGACAATATTTGGCAAGTCATCTGTGCCTGTGTGAAGTCCGTCGTCAGTGCATCGAAATTGTCTGCTGATGCTATTGTTGGCTTATCATTCGACGCCACCTGCTCTTTAGTGGTCGTAGATGAGAGCTTTGCCCCTTTACCCGTTGGCGAGCATAACATTGCGGAACGCAATGTTATTGTTTGGATGGATCAACGAGCAACGGACCAAGCTCATGATATTAATGCACTCGGTCATAGTGTTTTAAACTACGTTGGGAATCGCATCTCACCAGAGATGCAAACACCGAAATTATTGTGGCTTAAAAAATACTTGCCAGAGACTTATCACAAAGCTGCGCATTTCTTTGATCTAACGGATTACCTTACCTTTAGGGCTTCAGGTTCATTGGCACGGTCTATTTGTACGCTTGTGTGCAAATGGACTTATCTTGCCCATGAAAGCCGTTGGGACGCCTCTTATTTCGAAGCCATTGGGTTAGAAGATTTATCTCATACTCAGTTTTCAAAAATCGGCTCTGAGGTTGTTTCTCCAGGAATATCGTTAGCTCAAGGCTTAACGGATAGTGCTGCAATGCAACTTGGGTTAAACGCAGGAACCGCTGTGGCGGCTGGGTTAATTGACGCTCATGCTGGCGCTATTGGATCTGTTGGAGCGCTAACAGAAGACGGAATTTCTGCGCCCTCTGAATGTATGGCTTATGTTTTTGGCACCTCGGCTTGTACCTTAACGACCTCATCAATTGAGATAAAAGTTCCCGGTGTTTGGGGGCCTTATTTCTCAGCAATGCTCCCAGAAATGTGGCTTAACGAAGCTGGCCAGTCTGCGGCAGGGGCAGCAATTGATCACTTGGTAATGATGCATCCTTCTTCGGCCGAAGCGCAGCAGTTAGCAAAGGAAGCCAAACTTCCTTTGAGTGTATGGCTGTCTAATCGTGCTAAATCAAACATTCATAATTTGAGTGAAGCGATCAATCTAGCCAAGGGTGTTCACGTTGTCCCTGAGTTTTTGGGTAATAGGGCACCTTTTGCTGATCCAAAAGCCAGAGCAATCATAGCGGGGCTAAATATGGATAAATCTATTGATAGCCTAGTAACACTTTATATCGCTGGTATTTGCGGACTTGCTTATGGGTTGCGACAAATTATCGAAGCTCAGGCAGAACAAGGGTTGACCATCTCAAGGGTTATTATCAGTGGCGGTGCTGGACAAGACCCATTGGTGCGTCAGCTCATTTCTGACGCAACTGGTAAAGAGGTTATTGCGCCAAGCTCGGATGAACCCGTCATGCTTGGAACCGCTATGCTAGCCGCGGTTGCTGCTGGCAGATATTCCAACTTAGAAAGTGCGATGAAAGCCATGTCTTCTTTTGGGAAAAAGTATTTACCGGCCGAGACTGATATCTGCAAACAGCATGATGCTCGATTCTTAGCGTTTTGTAGACTTCAATCTGTTGCTAGGGAGTTGTAACCGTGACATTCGATACTGAAATAGCAGTGGCATCTGAACTTGGAAAGCTCAAGTTAATTATCTTTGATTGCGATGGCGTGTTAGTTGACAGTGAAAATTTGTCTATTGCGGCTTTGCATGATGTGATTCTTAAACAAGGTGGAATACTGAGTGAAGAAGAGGTAATTCAACAATTCCAAGGTCGCAGTATGAAATCGGCACGGGATGAATTGTTTGCTAAACAAGGCGTAATGCTATCGCAGGAATCGTTGGATGAAATGAACAAACAGTTGTTTACGTGTTTTAAAGAAGAGCTACAGCCCGTTCAAGGTGTAAGGAGCTTCATTGAATCACTCGATTTGCCTGTTTGCGTTGCTTCATCCTCTCATCCAGAACGAATTGATGTGAGTCTAACTGCTACAAAGCTTAAGTCGTATTTTGCTGGCAATATTTTCTCTTCCACTATGGTTCAAAGTGGCAAGCCAGCACCGGATTTGTTTTTATTTGCAGCAAAAAATATGTCTGTTCCTGCGGACTGTGCTCTAGTTATTGAAGACAGTCCTGCTGGTGTCGAAGCCGCTCGACGTGCCGGGATGCTTTGTATAGGCCTGACTGCTGGCTCTCATGCAAAGCATCCAAATCACAAACAACGACTTATTGAGGCTGGAGCCCATTGGGTTGTAAGTAGCTATGAAGAGGTTGCTGAAGTGGTTGAGAAGCTATCAGAGATCAACTAACCTAAGAGTAATGGACTTATCAGACTTTACTAGACACCATCAAACTCGAAAATCCTCATGAAGTCTCTGCAAATGTTCTTTCAGTCGTTTTTTATGCTCTTCATTCATCGGTAGGTTTTTTAAAGCCTCAGGCCAAAGGCTTCTGGCTTTTTCCATCGTATCGTCTAAATGTGGTTTGATCGCTCGCCATGGAATATCTGATTTAATTGCCCAATGTTCAAAGTGTTTATATGAGACATCATACCAAGCCTTCGTCTTTGCAAGGTTAAGAGCGAAGTGTTGTTCGTTTTCAATATAAACACTGGTGGTGACTATGTCGTAAGCAGGCGAGAGTCTGGGAGTTACTTGATCTAAATACAGTAAGCTCCAGTTTTTCAAATGGGCGTCGCCGTTTGCTAATAGGATGTTGGCGAGTAAACGACGGGCAAGTTGTTGGGCGTCATTTAGACCATCACCAGAAAACTGATACAAGATTTTTGCTATTTGTTCGTAGTTGCCTGAACTGTATTTTTCATGTGGGTACTTCACAAGAACTTGAGCAAAGTCTTCCATATGAATGCGTTGATCGTCACGTCGATCAAATCGTTTTATGGCGAAAGCTAATTTTTCATCAGGAAGATTGATTTGAGGAAGGTTGTCTAATTGGTCTATCTCGACCAATTTTATTTCAGGAATATCAACGCCAATGAGAGAGGCGAGAGTCATGGCTGTGAACTCGTTTGCGGGCACTTCTTTGTGTTTAGTAGAGGGTGTTTTCACAATCCAATCGCCAAGCACATTGTCTTTCGAAAGATTATATCGACCGTCTTTTTCTTTCATGGAAAACTTCATCTGAACGCCTGCCAAGGAGAACTTGTTCTCTTGGCTGAGTTTGTCGAATTTAACCGCTTTTACTTGACCATGAGATGAGAATAAATGGACAGGAACATCTTCAGGCTCCATCGGTTCAGCGACTAATGCACCCGGTAAATCCATACCCAGATAAGACAAAATATGGAACTCATTATCAACATGAGTTTTGAGCCCTTGAGCGATCAGTTCTCGTAATGAGCCTTCAGGCAATAGATTAGACAAAATAGGGTGCAGGCGTTGGTTTGTCGCCCATGGCTCAGATAGCATTTTGTTGGCACGTGGAAAATTTGGATGGGTGGTTAAGCTAAAAGTAGGGCGTGTTGTGCTTGATTGATAGCTTTCAGCAAAATAAAGAAGATTACGTCCATTTTTTGCCCCCGCCAAATATCCCACTAGATGGCCATGTAACGTCAACTTAAGAACACTAATTTCCGTTGTCATATTCGTCTCCATCTTCTAATAGTCCTTTCCATGGATCATCCGATAGTTTTTTTTGTTCGTCAGCATGAGTTGGCTGTTTATTTGGTAAAGATGCGTTGTGGTCATCACTTTCAAGTACGGTTAAAACGGCTGTGAGCTTTTCTTTTGGAATCAGCATGACGTCGCTATTTAGACCTTGGGCAATCAGTTCAAGCGTATCGAGTCTTGGGTTGCCTTTTGCTTCAAGCCGCTGGTATTGCTGCCTAGAAATACCAATACGCATTAGCATGTCATTCTGCTTGAGTTTCAGTGCTAAACGGCGATTTTTGATTTGCTGTAGTAGATTTATCATAAGGAAACTAATAAGTTGCTTTTTAATGTATAGAAACATATTAGTTGCTATTTTGGTTTAAGGCAACTAAAGAGTTTCTTTTTTCGGGCTTAATGATTAGTGTAAGTGGCATAGAGATAGCCGTTGATAATTCAAATAGCCTACCTATTCAAATCATGGTGTGATTTGAATATTGCGGATAATCTCATCATCACCTTTATGAAGACTAAGTTGGTGAAAGTTGCTATAGAGGAAAATTGAGCGTGAAAGCAGGGTGGTCTTGAGCAAATTATTTTATGAATTGGTCTACAAAATAATACGTTATAGGTTATTTTTTGTAGACCTTTTATAGTGCTGAGAAGGCTTTAATCCCACTGAAATTCAATTTTATTACGAATCAAAGTAACAAATATGTCCAAAATTATGCTTTGATTCAAAGCAATTTAAACCATGCATTTATGGGTATTTTTGCCTTTAAAGTATGGGGTAATTTGAGATGCTTTGATTCGAAGGGTAGAGGTCATGAGCCAAAATGGGCCAAAATCCCCTGATATAGAGCTTTATTGCCTTATATTGCTTTGATTCAAAGGATGTGTGTTTACTAAGGCGTTGAATACGTTATATAAAGTAGTTCATTGTCATGTAAGGGAATGTTCAGAGTAACCTTGACATGGTAGAGGTCTATTTTCCTTAAATTTTCCAAACATCTCTGTTTTTTCTTGGTGTTTACGGGCTGTTTGGCTTGTTTGGTGTAATTGAAAAGTTGCCTATATTGCTGTCATTTTCGTACAGGCATAAAAAAGAGAGCAGTTAGCTCTCTTCTTCGTCGATTAGTGCTGAGTTGCGATTAATCCTAAAGATACTTTTTTAGTCAGATTTTCTAGCCAATTTTTATCGCCAATGAGCGAAATATATCACTTAGTTAGTGGTGTACTTACATGCCGTTAGACTGTTTGCAATGTTCACAAGCGCATTGCAAACAGCTTGTTTGGAGTTGGCTTCACTATTTGATATTAAGCTTTAAGCTGTGCAATATTGAGTGCTTCGCCACATTTGATTATTGATCGCTTTTGCGTATTAGCGTAAAGAGCTAGCTCGTTAAGTACTTCTGCTCCAAGAAAATTTTGAAATTCTGTCTGATTGGATGAAATTTTGTAGTCTGTTTGAGCGTTATCTCCGAGATTTGACTGGAAGATTCCGGCAGCACTAACTGGTAAGAAGTCTTCATATACTAACGGTTCATACTCGATGTAGCCGGCATCAATTAAGTCCTTTAAGTTAGTTGGAATAGTCGTATTGTTTAATGCTTCATAGCCTTTATCCGTTACAAAATAGCGGAAGTAGGCGAGGTTCTGATCGTGCATTTCCTTATGATTATCGGGGAACTGAGAGAAGTGTTTTTCTAGTATTTCTGTGTAGCGTTGTGCGTTTTCCTCATTAGGAAACTCTTTCAATTCAGACCGACTAGCATTCAGCAATTCATCATATAGTGTTCTACCCTTTGGAGTTAAAGCCGCACCGCGTTGTTCAATCTCACCGAAACGAGCAGTGTGACTGCCTGCTTCACTGTCTTGATCGCTGAACGCCACTTTTTCTTGTAAGGCTTTGAAGCTAGTTTGACGTAGTAAAATAGGACAATTACGACGTGGTGGGCCTTCAACAACGGCTTTTGGCGTAATGTTTCGAGTTGGCATTTGAGTTTGAACTTGGTCGATATCTAGTGTGCGGGGAGTCAGGTGGTTGATGTGAGGTCCCTTGAAGGCAACCACATCCGCAATTAATCTGTGCTGATCATGTAGCTTTTTATATTCGTCACTTGTGACGGTTGCAGTCTTGTGCCAGCGAAACGTCTCTAACGCTTCATTAATGAAAGTCTCAGAATCAACTTGGCTCAGTCCACCGTTGAGTTCACACTGCTCGATTAGTTCTAATACTCTCGAAGTGAATATTTGTCGTTTAGCCAGCGTGTTTGCTGCGAGTTGCTGTGTCTCTCCGTTATCTATCAATTCGAGTCTAAGTAACGATGTGAAAACTCGAAAAGGACTGATTTGTAAGTCTTCCTCATGTACTGCGCGAAACGCTGTGGAGTGCACTGGTACACCCGCTGGTGTTAAATCGTAGTATCCAACTGGTTCCATTCCCATGACGGCAAAAAGACGACGAATCGTTGAAAGCTCAGATGGTGTGCCTACACGAATAGCTCCATGACGTTCCATGGATAGGCGTTTCAACTCGCCAGTTCGTTCTAAATGAGCTTTAGTATTTGGTGATTTTTCTAGTACTTCTTGATTGATGTCCTCCACCAAAGAGAGTAGGTCACCATAAAGAGGTACTTCTTCTCGATACATATCAGACATGTGCTTAGAAAACTGCGCGCGGATTTCAGATGGGTTAACAAAATTCTCATTCTTTGGCTGCATGGTTAAAAACCTTTTGGAATTATTTAATTGGATTTTTTTAATCTGCGGACTAGTACGCTCATTTATACCTTTAACACGAATCAGTTTGGTTTAGGTTAGCTTAAAACATAAAGCGATTTATATGCATAACATCATTCCAAATTTGAATGGAAGACTTGGAGTTCAAAATTTTTTAGCACGATAAGGGCATTGATCCTGAAGTTGTTTAAGGTTTGGGAAGGGGATTTTTTGATGAGGTTTTTGTTTTGGTTGGTTTTTTTTAATTTTTCTAAATGTATTTTTTTAGAGGAGAGTAAAGCATAAAAAATTATGCATTCATAAAATGAATGAAAGGTGTTCATATTTTGATGTTGTCTTGTGCTTTTCTTTTTAAGAGTATGTGTATGCGTATTGAACATACAAATAAAAACCCAAAGCCGAAATAAAAATAAAAGAGGCAAAAAATGAAGATTAAAAATGCAGTTATCGCGATTTCTCTTGTTACTTCAAGTGTTGTGATGGGATTGGGGGCAAGTTCTGCTTATGCTGATTGGCCAACCAAGGACATCCACTTAGTAGTGCCGTATTCTGCGGGCGGCAATACGGATGTACTGTCGCGTCAAGTGGCGGATTTACTGCAAAAAGAACTGGACGTAAACATCATAGTAGAGAACCGACCTGGTGCCGGTTCAACAGTAGCGACGGGGCGACTTGCTCGTGGTGGTCGCGATGCTGATCACACTATTTTGATGGCATCACCTGGGCATGTAATTGGAGCCTCCATCTATCCTAACCTTCCTTATGACGCTGTAAACGATTTTAAATTTATAGAAAAGCTGCTTGATGCTCCAAATATTATGGTTGTGCCTTCTAGTAGTCCGTACAACACCGTTGCTGAATTTATTACAGCGGCTAAATCTAAGCCTATGACCTTCAGTCATCCAGGCGTTGGCAGCTCCATACATATGTCTGGGGAGTTATTTAAAACACTGACTAAAACAAAACTCACTGCTGTTCCATTCCCTGGTAGTGGTGCAGCACTTCCTGCTCTTTTAAGTGGTGATGTTGATGTTTCATTTGAAAACGCTTCTACCGTTCTTCCTCATATTCAGTCTGGTGGGTTGAAAGCTCTTGCCGTCACTTCAAAAACTCGTTTCAAGGCATTACCTAATGTGCCAACGGTTATAGAAACTGAAGGTTATGATTTGGGTGGATTTGTGACAACCGTGTGGAATGGCGTAATTGCAGGAAATGGCTTCCCGGATGAAGGCGTTGAGGTATTACAAGCAGCATTGCAACGTGTGAAAGAAAGAAAAGAGTTTACTGAATTCATCGACAAAATGGGCGCTGAGAAGAGCTCTGTTTCTGGTGAGGACTTTAAGTCGTTTATTGCCTCAGAAGTTGAGCGTTGGAAAATGGTTGCTGAAGAAGCTGGTGTTCGTCAGAACTAATGTGGTTACCGAGCGAGAGAGGTAGGTTTTTTCTTACCTCTCTCAATACTAGTAAGCTTAATAAGGTACCTAAAATGTTCAAAGGTTTTAAGCAATCATCTGCTGATATTTCGACAGTCTTGGTTGGCGGTGTGATGCTGGCCTTCGCTTGCCTGTTATTGTTTTATCTTATCCCTCAATATGTGACTGAGCCTGCACTGGTTCAGAATCCTATGATGTCTCCAAGCTGGCTACCTCGTTATATGGGGTGGTTGATTTTTCTAATAGCGATTTTGCTCATTATCCAAGGTTTATTCCGTAATGATAAAGACAATAAGGAATCCGCTGGTTCTGAACGAGGCCCCGTTTTACGGTTTTTGTTAATGGCTCTGGCGTTGGTAGTCTATTTGTCTTTTTTTGAGTTAATTGGCGCCATATTTAGTGGCGTCCTAGCCACTCTTATACTCTTTGCTGCTCACCCAATTCGAAAAAAATGGGTATATAGCCTCGCATTTATTATTCCTGTTGTTATCACTTTATTGTTTACCAAGGTTCTAGGTGTGCCATTACCTGTAATGCCTTATTAAATAAGATTCTTGAGTATATTTAGGATTGTTTTATGGAAAATTTTTCAGAAGTTTTATCGCTCTTTTTTGTGTGGGATAACTTCATTGCAATTGCTATCGGTGTCTTTTTAGGTGTTGTAATTGGTGCTATTCCTGGGCTTACAACAACCATGGCTGTGGCGTTAGCATTGCCTTTTACATTCTCTATGGAGCCTGTCTCAGCGATACTTCTACTAGTGGGGATATATAAAGGTGGTATGTATGGTGGGTCGATAACAGCAATATTGATCCGTACACCAGGCACACCTGCTTCAGCTTGTACGCTATTGGATGGCTATCCTATGGCGCAAAATGGCGAGGCGAAGAAAGCACTAAAAATGTCCCTATATTCTTCAGTGATAGCCGATATCATATCTAATATTTCACTGATATTTTTTGCTGCGTACCTTGCGAAAATAGCTTTAAATTTTGGTGCTCCGGAATTCTTTTGGCTTATCTGTTTCTCCCTGACCATCATCGTGTCTTTATCAGGGGCTTCCGTTCTCAAAGGCTTTTTAGCGGCTGCATTAGGGCTCATGATTTCCTTAGTAGGTTTAGACCCTGTTTATGGATCTCAACGACTTACTTTTGATGACTACAATTTGATGGATGGGATTTCGTTTATTCCCTTGCTAATTGGCCTTTTCGCTATCCCTGAGGTGATTGGTTTTTACCAACGAAAAGTCGCATCAAAAATTGTTATCAATGCAAATGGCAAAGAGGTTTCTTGGAGTGAGTTCAAAAGATGTCTTAAAACGATTGTTCGAGGCAGTTTCATTGGCGTCATCATTGGTGCTATTCCAGGTAGTGGTGCGACCGCAGCAGCCTTTATTTCTTACAGTGAGGCGAGAAGAAAATCTCCTAATAGAGAAAATTTTGGTAAAGGTGAAATAGAGGGCGTTGCAGCAGCCGAAGCTGGAAACAACGGTGTAGCAGGGGCGACTATGATTCCTTTGCTTTCTCTTGGTATTCCTGGCGATGTGGTGACGGCTATTATTCTGGGGGCATTCATGATTCATGGACTGACGCCGGGTCCTTTAATGTTCCAAGATAATCTCTCGCTCATCTACGCGCTCTTCATAGGAATCATGGTCAGTTCCTTATTTTTATTAGTAGTTGGGCTTGGCGCTATAAAATATTTCTCAAAAATCGCAGATGTTCCAAAGGAAATATTATTCCCAATCATTGTGATGTTTTGTGTCTATGGTGCTTATGCCGTCAATAACAATACGTTTGATATTTGGTTAATGATGGGCTTTGGTGTTCTAGGTTATATATTCAATAAAACAGGGATTGCTTCTGCACCTTTTTTAATTGGATTCATATTAGGCCCCATGTTCGAAGATAACCTTAGGAGATCATTGTTAATTGGTAACTATGATATGTCTATTTTCTTTAGAGGACCGATTACATGGTTCTTTATCGTGCTGACACTTGGGTCAATTTTCTTTTCTTTTAAACGATGGCTTGCTTATAGGAATAAATAGAAAGCCATTATTCTTATTTAAAGACTTAATTCTAAATTGAAAAATTATTTATTTCCTTTTTTAGGTAAGGGTTAACCCTGCCTGTTTATAAAGATTTTTATATTCAAACTTATTATAAGGTTGAGGGTTCGTATGGATACTTTGTTGGATTTCATAGAAAAAGTGGTGGGAGCAAAAAATATCCTTCGTGGTGAGGATGTCCGTGCTCGACCTGCAGATTGGATTACAAAAGAGCCGTGTTTGGCGTTAGCGCTTGTTAGACCCGCTAATGCTGAGCAGTTATCGCAAGTAATGGCTTTGTGTTACGAAGCGGATCAGCCAGTTGTAACACATGGTGGTTTGACTGGGTTGGTGCGCGGTGCTGTAGCTGCATCGAATGAGTTAGTTATCTCGCTTGAGCGTATGACTGAAATTGAATCGGTCGACCCTGTGGGCGGCACTTTGACCGTTCAGGCTGGGGTGCCACTTCAAATCGTTCAAGAGGCTGCGGAGCAAATCGGGATGCAATTTGCTTTGGATTTAGGGGCACGAGGGTCTTGTACTATCGGTGGCAATATTGCGACGAATGCAGGTGGTATAAGAGTTATTCGTTACGGCATGATGCGTGATCAAGTGCTAGGTCTTGAAGTGGTACTGGCTGACGGTTCAGTGGTCAGTTCAATGAACAACATGCTGAAGAATAACGCTGGTTATGACTTAAAACATATGTTCATCGGAAGTGAGGGAACACTTGGAATTGTTACCCGTGCGGTTCTCAAATTGCAACCACAGCAGTCTGCGTCACAAACGGCGCTAGTCGCTTGCGACAGCTTTGAAAGTCTTGTTGGGTTACTGCAGCACATGAGACAAACATTAGGAGGAGAGCTCGGTGCATTTGAAGTGATGTGGCGCAGTTATTATGCATTATTGACGAAAGAAAGCGGTCGTCATAATGCCCCTCTAGATACGGATGCGCCTTTTTATGTGTTGATAGAGAGTTTGGGGAATGACCAATCTGAGACAGCTCAACGATTTGAGCAGGCTATTACATTGGCTTTTGAAAAAGAGCTTTTAAGCGACGCCGTAGTTGCAAACTCCGATACACAACGTGACCGTCTTTGGGCTATTCGGGAGGATATCGAAGGGCTTTCTGAATTAATTGCTCCACGCTTTGTTTTTGATATTAGCCTACCGATTGTAGACATGGATACTTATGTTAATGAACTAGAGGTGTCAGTGAGAGAAATCTGGCCAGATGCCAAAGTCGTTGTATTTGGGCATTTAGGTGATGGTAATTTGCATGTCTCAATTTCGACAGGGGATTCCAATGAAGAAACGCGTATTAAAATTGAGAGTTTAGTTTATAAGCCACTGCAGGAAATAGGTGGATCCATTTCAGCTGAACATGGAATAGGATTAAAGAAAAAAGATCACCTAAGCATATCTAGAAACCCTGGTGAATTAGCACTAATGATGAGGCTAAAAGAAGCGATGGACCCAAAAGGTTTATTGAATCGTGGAAAAGTTTTGCCGAATAAAAACTAAATTACTTAATAAATAATATCGAGACCTATTTATGAAAATAATTGTTAGCGTCAAGCGTGTTATTGATTACAACGTAAAAGTACGCGTGAAGTCTGATAATTCAGACGTAGATTTGAGCAATGTAAAAATGGCTCTTAATCCCTTTTGTGAAATTGCCGTTGAAGAGGCAATACGTCTAAAAGAAGCTGGCATAGCTTCTGAAATAGTGGTGGTTTCAATTGGTCCTAATGCCGTTCAGGAACAGCTACGTACTGCCATGGCGCTTGGTGCGGATCGCGCTATTCATATCGAAACTGACAGCCAACCTGAGCCATTAAATGTCGCTAAGCTGCTTGCCAAAGTAATGGAAGTTGAGGCGCCAGGATTGGTGATACTAGGCAAGCAATCGATCGATTCCGATAATAATCAAGTTGGCCAGATGCTTGCCGCTTTAACTCGTCGTCCTCAGGGCACTTTTGCCTCGAAAGTAACGGTTGAAGGAGGCGATGTTCTGGTTACTCGAGAAGTTGATGGTGGTTTACGTACCTTATCATTGACACTACCAGCGATTGTTACGACAGACCTGCGTCTGAATGAACCACGTTATGCCAAATTACCAGACATCATGAAAGCTAAGCGAAAGCCTCTAGAATTAAAGACTCCAGCCGATTATGGTGTGGAGCTCAAGCAGCATATTTCACAATTAAAAGTGGAAACGCCAGCTCAGCGACAAGCAGGTATTATGCTGGACAGTGTAGACGCGTTGATCGACAAGTTGAAAAACGAAGCCAAAGTCATTTAAGGAGAATGGGATGAGTATTTTACTTATTGCTGAACACGATAATAGCACACTCAATCCAGCAACTCTTAGTGCTGTGACGGCCGCGAGTCAGCTTGGCTGTGATATTTCAATACTGGTCGCAGGTAGCGGTTGCCAGAGTGTTGCTGATGAAGCTGCAAAAGTTATGGGTATTAGTAAGGTTTTGTTGGCTGATAATGCTTGTTATGAGAAGGGGCTAGCTGAAAATCTAAGTGTCTTGATTGTTGAGCTGGCGGCTGACTATAACCATATTATTGCAGCAGCGAGCAGTACCATTAAGGATACGATGCCACGCGTTGCAGCCCTACTTGATGTTGGTCAGCTCTCAGAGATTGTTGCTGTGGAATCTGCAGATACATTTAAGCGCCCGATTTACGCTGGTAATGCTATCGCAACAGTGCAATCTCTAGATGCGGTCAAGGTTATAACCGTTCGGGCTTCAGCTTTTGAGAAGGCTAAGGCGGAAGGTGGAAATGCAAATACTGAGGTTGTAGATGTTGTCTTCGATATAGGGGGCTCGCGTTTCGTTAGTGAAGAGTTGGTTAAATCAGGCCGCCCAGAGTTGACCGCAGCAAGTGCAGTAATTTCCGGTGGAAGGGGGCTGGGCTCTGCTGAGAACTTTAGCTTGCTTGAAAAGGTTGCTGACAAACTAGGAGCCGCGGTCGGTGCATCCCGTGCAGCGGTGGATGCGGGTTTTGTAAGCAATGATCTGCAAGTTGGTCAGACCGGAAAAATTGTGGCACCAGAGTTATATATTGCAGTGGGGATTTCTGGTGCGATTCAGCATTTAGCTGGAATGAAAGAATCTAAAGTGATTGTAGCTATCAATAAGGATGGAGAAGCGCCAATTTTCCAAGTGGCTGATTATGGCTTGGTAGGTGATTTGTTTGAGATTCTACCTGAACTGGAAGCAAAGCTCTAAAACTGCCGTCAGAATTTCTAATCACACGCTTTAGGATCAAATGTGGCATACGGTGCTCGAGCTATTACTAGGGATGGGTTTAATTCTCTGCCAAAGATGACATTTCCTGGTGGGGTATTGATCGGTTGCAACGCCGGCATTCTCAATTTCAGTAAGATTAAAGAGACTCACACAGCCATGAAATCGGGCATGTTGGCTGGTGAAGCTATGTTTGAAGCAATCGCTGAGGGGAATGAAAGCGGCTCTGTACTGAATAGCTTCAGTGACAAATTTAAGTCTAGTTGGGCTTATGATGAACTGTTTCGCTCCCGCAATTTTGGAGCATCGATGCATAAATTCGGACCGATTCTCGGAGGCGCTTTTAATTTTGTTGGCCAGTACAACTGATGGGATTAATTATTGGGTTGACAGTTCTAGAAGCCACTCCCGTAAAGCCGAAACAGTAGGAGATTGGTCTTGATGAGGAGTGATGTGTAGAGAGTAGTCATATTTCAGTGCATCTACTTTTGACGGACTGAAAGGCATAATTAATGATCCGTTTGTAAGTTCATCTTCAACGAGACAAGAAGGCACCAATGCAATTCCAATTCCAGCGATAGCGGCTTGGAGTACATGAGAAGTCATTTCGAATTGAGGGCCAAGACGTATATTAGTTGTTGAAAGATCATGGACAGAAAACCATTGGAACCAATCGTCAGGCCTTGTAGATACTTGTAAAAGCGTATGTAATCCGGCATCAGATGGCGTGTTGAAAGGAACTCTTTCATGCAATGCTGGGCTAATTACTGGAACTAGATAGCCCTTGACTAGAGGATAGGATGCCATTCCAGGCCAAGCTCGTCCACCACCACTTATAGCGCAGTCCATTCCCTCTAATTCCATATTAAATTGGCGGATTTTTGCATGTATGTGTACAAGAATGTTGGGATGTTTAACATAGAAATCTGCCAAACGCGGCATTAACCATTTTGCTGCGAAAGTTGGTAAGCAGGCGAGGTTAATTGATGTTGCTGTGGATTTATATGTGTTTAAATTTTGTGATGCATTACGTATTCGTTGAAGTCCGCTGCTTACTTCTCTCATGTACATCGCGCCAGCTTCGTTCAATTGTAACTGCTTGCCATTTCGGTGAAAGAGTTCAACTTCCAGTAAGTCTTCCAAAGATTGTATGTGTCTGCTTATAACGCTTTGTGTGAGAGAAAGCTCTTTAGCTGCTAATGTAAAGCTAAGATTTCTTGCTGCAGATTCAAAAGCTAATAGCCAAGGCATAGATGGAGTAAGTCGGCGTGGGTTTGTTGATTTATTAGTCATATATTTACTCTATAGACCTCTATTCCATTTTGGATCGAATTTTGGGTAAGTTCGAATGTAGTGACTTAACTGGACTTTTCTAGACACTTCTAAGCCTTAGTCAATGTTCTCTCGGTTGGTGCTTATACTCTTCATTCATTGGAGAGTGGCCAAAGATATCAGACCGAAAAACCTTCGGCTTTTTTCATAATATCATCCAAATGCGGTTTTATTGCTTGCGATGAAATGTTAGTTATAGTTGTCCATTACTCAAAGTGTTTATATGAGACATCGTACCATGCTTTTGTCTTCGCAAGGCTAGGAGGAAAGTGTTGTTTAAACACTAAACTGTAATTCATGACAGTGTACGAAATGATTTGTATTTTGAGCTTGGTGATCGAATTGAATTCGTAAAGATCTCTGAAAATATATATGAAGTAAACGCTGCGTGGATTCTCCCAGAGTTTACTGGGTATCAGTCATTTTTTCACTGTTAGTGACGTTTCTACTTTGACGTTACACCGCTAAATTTGCATCGCTAACACAAGAATTAGAGCGATTTTTAGCTCCCCTTATATAAAGGCAAGTGTTATCTAACCTCGCTATAATTGCTTGCACTTCAGCTTGTTGACTAGTTAACATCGTATCTATTTTACCCAACTCATCATTCCTTCCTGTTAAAAGATAAGTTGAAATTAAATATCTAGATTTTGAATTATTTTCTATTATTAGCTTTCTTAAAGGTGATGAGCATGCCTTTGCTTAAATAATACTAACCATACTAAATGTCAGACAGGTTTTAAATACTCCGTCACTTGCTAGATTCGAGCTGTAAAAATCTATTGGAATAAAAAGAAGATTTTCTCGCGAAACTAATGGTTTTTTAGCTCGCATTGTGGTCTTTTTCGTTTTTTATTCGACCTAAGGTAAGCTATAAACGGATTAGTGCTCAATCATTTTTCCACTGTGATAAAAAATTAGAGTTATGTAGAAATCAACCAAATAAAATGAACCCCCCTTACATTTTTTGACCATTCCTCTTCAAAGTTTTCCATATTTTTTCTTTTACAATAAATTATCAAACGCCTGTTTTTTTATATCTAAAATTCAAATAAGATTGTTATTTTGACCCATTAAATTATATTTTTTTAGCCAAGGGTTTTAACAAAATTATAATTTTTATAGGTAATATCACCATGTAAGTCAGTTTTTTTAATTAGTCTTAAATTTCCGGTTGAGATGATTTAAATAGAGTTGAATATGTGTTTTTTTATATTAAGAAAGGTGTTAAAAAAATAAATTATATTTATAAATTTGTATGTGTTTTAAATGTAAGTTTTAATGTTTATATTTAATTATTTATTAAATATAAAATCTATTTATAATTGTGTGTTTATGTATTTTTATGGTGTATTTATGTAATTATTCTGAAATTTCGGTTTATTATTTATATTTTATTGTTTTAATGTTAAACAATATTTATTTTGAAGTATTTATAGATGATTGTAAGTCTATATATTATTTAAATTTATAGTTTTTAAGGATTTTTTGATGCCGGCTAAAAATTTGTTATCTGATTTGTTTGTAGAAACACTTGAGCAAGCAATAGATAGTGTGGTTGTAATTAATCCTGAAAATGATATCGTTTTTTACAATTATTCAGCAGAAAAATTTTGGGGGTACAAAAGAAAAGAAGTCATCGGAAAAAATGTAAAAATTCTTGTCCCTGATAGCATTAAACCTAATCATGATAATTATGTTAATGCTAATCGAAATGCCGGTGCGAATAAAATTGTCGGTACCAACCGAGATGTTGAGATAGTTTGCAAAGATGGTTCGAAAAAATGGGGATCAATGTCCATATCAAAAGTTAATGTTGACGGTGTTTTTTTGTACACTGCTTTTATTCAAGATGTAACATCTTCTGTTATTGAACGTAAGCGTGTTGAAATGCTTTCTTTAGTAACGGATAAAACTGGTAACGCAATATTGATTACTGACGCTTCTTGGAAAGTTGTTTACATTAATGAGGGCTTTTCGACTCTTTTAGGATATGAAAATGACGATCTTTTGGGTCATACGCCCACTTCTGTTATTGCTCCGCACTTTAGTGAAGACCGAATTATAGAATTAAGAGAGACATTGGTAAACGGCGTTGAGGTTAAGATTGATGAACTTATTAAGAGTAAATGTGGAAAAAAAATCTGGTGTTCTGTGATGATTGATCCTGCTTTTAATGAAGCTGGAGAGCTCACTAACATTGTCGCAATTTTATCCGATATTACTCAAACAAAAATTCATGAAGTATTGCACTCCAAAATTGTTGGCTCTCTAGCTAGAGATGAGCCTTTAGAGATGATTATGGAATCTGTTTGTCATGAAATTAGTCGGTTAGTCGACGACATTACTCCTGCAATTTTATTAGTCAATGGTAATTATCTGCAACTTTTATCCTCTCCAAAATTACCGAGTGAATACAAGAAGTTTTTACAAAAAACTCCATTGGGTAGTGATGTTGCTTCTTCAGGCACTGAGGCATATCTCAGTCTGCCAGTACTTGTTACTGATAGTGAAAGCGCTCCATTATGGGATAATTTTAGGGGACCTATCTTACCCTTACCTTGCGGTTATAAAGGTTGTTGGTCCTCTCCCATTATAGGTAGTCAAGATGAATCTGTAGGTGTAATTGCTTTTTATAGAAAAGACAATCATCCTCCATCATTATTTGAACGGCAACTAGTAAAGGTACTTGCTCCGTTATGTTCTTTAGCTTTCGATAGGGAGAAACAGCGTGAAAATATAAGACATCTTGCCTATTATGATAGTTTAACAAAGTTGCCAAATAGAAGTGTTTTGCATGCTCGTGCAGAACAGGCTCTAAAGAATGTTGAAAAAAATAATGATGTTCTTGCTGTGCTCTTTATAGATTTAGATCGTTTTAAGTTAGTTAATGATTCTTTTGGGCATCATGTAGGCGATAAATTACTTATTGAGATCGCTGCAAGAATAAATAAAAAATGTTTAAACTCAGATATTTGTGGACGTTTAGCAGGAGATGAATTTTTATTAGTTGTTTTGGGGAAAAGCTCCAGTGATCTAAATTATTTTATTGAAGATTTAAGGTTGTCATTTTCTCATCCAATAGAGATTAATGGTTCTAAAATCATACCCTCTGCTAGCATCGGTATAAGCATTTTTCCTGAAGATGGTCATGATATTAGTACTCTAATTCATCGTGCAGATATGGCAATGTATCAAGCTAAAAAACAGGGGAAAGGACGATTTTCTTTTTTTAGTCATGAATTAAATCAATTGGCAATCGAAAGGCAAGAGCTCGAAGTTGAACTTCAAAAAGCAATATCAAATAACCAGTTAGAGCTAAATTATCAGCCTCAAATTAAAATGAATACAGGCAGTTTGTATGGAGTTGAAGCGCTGGCTAGATGGAATCATCCTAAGTTTGGTGCTGTTCCACCTACACGTTTTATAAAAATTGCAGAAGAATGCGGATTGATTACTGATCTTAGTCGTTGGGTATTGAGAGAGGCATGCCGTCAAATGTCAGTTTGGCGAAAAAAAGGTATATTTATTCCTACTATCTCTGTGAATTTATCCCCACTTAACTTTCATGACGTTGATCTTTGCAATTTAATAATAAGTGAATTGGAATATCATAACCTAAAAGTATTAGATCTTACTCTAGAGATAACAGAAAGTGTCTTACTTGATACAAATCCAAGAACAATCCAAGTTCTAAATGATATTCATAATAAAGGCATTAGTCTTTCAATTGATGATTTTGGAACAGGATACTCTAGTCTCAGCTACTTAAGAAAAATTCCTTTTAAAGAGTTAAAATTAGACAAGAGTTTTGTTTCTGAACTTGAAACAGATGATATTAGTCGAGCCTTAAGCCTGGCAGTGCTGCATATAGGGCATAGCTTAAAGTTAGATGTCGTGGCTGAAGGTGTTGAAAGTCAAGAGCAATGCAGCATTTTAAAAGAGCTAGGCTACGGTATTGCACAAGGTTTTTTGTTTTCTAAGGCGCTTAATTCAATTGAAATTGAAACATGGCTGAATAACTCTCAGATAGAAGTCATATCTAATGAAAAATACATGTCGTTTCTTAGTAAGTAATCATAAAGTTGGATTATTTAGTTAGGGGGGATATGATTAAAAATAGTCGATATTTTTTACTTATCCAAAGTAACAATAAAAAGCCTTTACTGTTAGTAATCATTCAAAGAGTCGGGGCTTTTTGTGATTTAAAACGATCTGTAAAGTATAAAATTTTTATACTGCTTCTTAAAACTCTCTTATTTTTCGAAACGTTAGGAAGGTAGTTTTATTGGGCAATGCAGCATGTTTTTCCAGACATTTACTACCGTTAGAGTCAGGCACCAAATAGGTGCCTATACTTATTGTTCAGATTAAATTATTCATTAATAAAAGCCTTCAATAAAGCCGCTAAATTATCTCCTAGAATTGGAGAAATATAACCACCTTCTTGTACGATTAATGTTGGTAGATTAAGTGCTTTCACGCGCTGTCCAATTTCTGAAAAGCCTGCGGTTGTTAAACCTAACATGTCAATTGGATCTTGTTCAGAGGCATCGAGGCCTAAGGCTAGGATGATGACATCTGGAGAGTAGGTTTTAAGTTGGTCAATTGCTTTTTCAAGGACAGACATATAATCATTATCTGATGTACCCTCTGGAATCGGAAAGTTGATATTGAAACCATAACCTTGGCCTTCACCCTTTTCATGCTCATATCCCCAATAATGTGGATAGCAAATAGCAGGGTCAGCATGTATTGAGATTGTCATAACATCGCGACGATTCCAAAATATTGCCTGGGTTCCATTTCCGTGATGTAGATCCACATCTAAAATGGCAACTCTATCAAAGTCTTTTAATAATCTTTCAGCGGCAATAGCAGAATTGTTTAATATGCAAAAACCTGCGGCACCATCCGAATGGGCATGATGGCCAGGTGGGCGGCAAGCAGCATACGCAGTACTGGATTTTCCTGTTGCTATGCAGTCTGCAGCACTAATGGCTGTTTGTGCTGATGCGTAAGCTCCCAACCAGCTTTCTTCCCCAATTGGACAAGATAAATCCATAATATGCCATCCGATTTGACCAATAGTATCTTTGGGATATGAAGGAGTGTGTTTTACTGGGTGACTTTCAGGAAAAATCTCGGAGCTAGGCTCAGATAATAAAGCCCATTTAGGATAGATAGTTTTTAAAAAAAATAAATAATTTGGTGTATGAACTGCAGAGATAAATGACATGCCAAAATCATTAGCTTCTTCCAAGGGGATATTAAGCTCATTTATTACCTTTATAAAAACGTCTTCTCGCTCTGGGATTTCTTTTGCAGGTGTTGGTTTGCCATGTTTAATATAAAATTTAGGGCTGTGTTTTTTTTGGTTTTTATGATAGAAGGCTTTCAGAGTATTTCTCCATAAAGTTTATTATTGATAATAGGGCAGATGACATTATTTAAAAGCTTTGCTATTCAATATGATGAACAAGTGTTTAATCAATTATTTCTAACAGTAATTCAGCACCAAAACCTGTTTTTCCTGCCGATTAAAATAACAAAATGGCACGGCCATTTTAGGTCTTTATGCGAATTTTAGGTCTTTATGTTAAACTAAGTGTAACACCTAATGTGATACTCACATGGCCATCATGACAGAAAAAATCAGTCGAAAAACAATAAGCCTCTAAGGTTTCTCTAAATTTGATCTGCGCCATATTTTTTTAGTTCTCATGTTTTCATATCCTTTGCATATCTAATAAAATAGAAAACCGTATTTTTTATACGGTTTTTTATTAATAAAAATTTTAAAAAATGTTTTAGGATAATCAGGAGTTAAGATGCTTACGCAGAAAATTTTGAGTCCGTTCCTGATCAGGGTTACTAAATAACTTCTGAGGAGCGCATTCTTCAACAACGACACCACCATCCATGAACATAGCCCAATCTGAAACATCACGTGCAAATCCCATTTCGTGTGTCACGATCAACATGGTCATTTGCTCTTCAGCTAGGCTTTGCATTACCTGATTAACTTCTTCAACAAGCTCTGGGTCTAAAGCAGAAGTCGCTTCATCAAATAGCATTACTTTAGGCTCCATTGCTAAAGCTCGAGCAATAGCGACTCGTTGCTTTTGACCACCTGATAACCAATTTGGAAATACATCAGCTTTACTGGCAAGACCTACTCTATTAAGCAACTCCATACCAAGTTCTCTAGCTATTTTTGGGGGCATTTTTTTAAGTTTTCTAGGTGCTAAAGTGATGTTATCAATTGTAGATAAATGGGGGAAAAGGTTAAAGTGTTGGAAAACCATACCCATATTCTGGCGTATATGGTTAATATGCCGCTCAAATTGCAAACCTTTCATATCGGGCCGATTAACTTGCACTCCATCAAGAAGAATATTACCTTGATCAATTACTTCAAGGTGATTCACAGAGCGCAATAATGTACTTTTACCAGATCCAGAAGGGCCAATAATAGAGACTATTTTTCCTCTATTAACCGTTAAGTTGATGCCTTTTAGAACTTCCAAGTCGCCAAAACTTTTGTGAACATCACGAATTTCAATCATCGGTTCGTCTTTATTTCGTTCTGTATTCATTTCCGTTCTACCTTAATTATAAAATTGGTGAAGTTTTAACGACGATACGCTGTTTCACGTTCAAGCCAAACTTGTCCTAGTTCCATAAATATATTGATTAGATAATACATTGCAGCGATGACAATAAAGAATTCAAATGGTCTGAAAGACACACTTATTGCATACTGAGAGGCATACACTAATTCAGCAACCCCAATTGCTGATAAAACCGACGTGTCTTTTACCATCAAGATCATATTGTTTCCTAATTGAGGGATAGAGCGAATAAAAGCTTGTGGGACGATAATATAAAAAATAGTAGCTGCATGTCCGAATCCGAGAGATCGTGATGCTTCATATTGTCCATTTGATACTGACTTTATAGTCGCTACGAAGATGTCAGCATTATATGCCATATAATGAAAACCTAGTCCGAGTATGCCAACTAATATGGCGGGAATCAGAATCCATTCGCCAAGACCAAAATATAAAAAATAGAGCTGGAGTAATAAGGGCGTTGTCATGAATAGCCAGATAAAAAAGCGTAGGGGCCAACTCACTATTTTATTAATATAAATAGATATCACCGCTACTAATAAACCACCTACAATTGACATAAAAGCAACGATAACAGCAACAAGAGAACCCACTCCAACCCCTTTTAATAAGGTAGGAAAATAAGTTATTACCGGAGTGAAATCAAATTCCATTTCTGGAACCTCCTATAGGGTTGTATAACGCATTGCACGACGATAGGCTAATTCAATAATTCCCATTACCGCATAAATTATGATGACATACATAAACGCACTAAGCGTAAATATCTCTAAGGGTTTATAGGTAGAACCAATCAAACGTTGTGCTTGATAAGTTAATTCAACCACCGATATTATAGAAACCAATGAAGAGTTTTTGATCAACACGATGGCTAATATCCCGATAGAGCGGATCATCAGTGCAGCTGATTGCGGTAGTATAATAGATACTAAAGTTTGAACTTTCCCAAAACCTAGAGACCTTGAGGCTTCTACTTGGCCGCTATCAACAGACTCAATAGAGCCCCTAATAGCTTCGCTCATATAGGCCGCAATATTGAATGCACCGACGACAACTCCGCACGTAATGGGGTCAAGCCTTAAGCCAATACTTGGTCCACCATAAAACACTAATAATAGCTGCACGAAATATGGCGTTCCTCGGATGACACTAATATAGCCACGAGCAAACCAGCGTATAGGTGCAAATTGAAAAGACTGTAAAAAAACCAGTCCGCACGCAATAAAGAAGCCAAAAAATAATGAGCGGATAGAAATATCGATCGTGATCCACGCTGCTTTGACTAGCAACGGAGTAACCTCGATCATCAAATTGAAATCCATGAGCTTACCTTTGTTTTTCGTTATTAAGCTGCTACGTACAATGTAACTTCTTAATGAGAAGTATTAGCGTGAAAAAAGATCAGCGCATTAAATGCGATGATCTTTCCCATGGTCTTTACTGGATATTGGCACCTTTACCAATCCATTGATCTACAATTGCCTGGTAAGTACCATCGGACTTGATCTCTTTTAAAGCAGAATTTAAAGCAGCAAGTAACTGAGGCTTATTTTTTTGAATAGAAATTGCGGCTGGAAAGCGAGGTAAAGGACCTACATCGACTATTTTAATATCGCTTTTGTTTTCTCTAATGGCCACCATGACAGGTACGTCATCAGCAATCATTATATCAATGCGGCCTGTATTAAGAGCATTCATCATATCAGGTAAGCCTTGAAAGGTTTGGTTACGCCATTTACCATCGGCTTTTTCTACTGCCCACTGGTTACCTGTTTCACCTAAAGTAGAGCCAACACGCTTACCAGAAAAATCTGCAAGACTACTCACATCATTAGTATTACTTTTTACCCAGACTGCTAAGCCAGCACTATAGTAAGAGTCTGTGAAAGCGACGGCTTTTCTACGTTCTTCGGTATCACTCATACTACAAATACAGGCGTCAAAACGACCACCGGCTAGAGCTGCAATAATGCCATTCCAAGGAGATGACTGAACATTAACTTTAACTCCCATCTTTTCAGCTAGAGCCTCGGCAATATCTACATCAAAGCCGACTAACTCACCTTGAGTATTGACAAAACTAAACGGAGGATAAGCACCTGAATTGACCACTTGAAGTACATCACCACGGATTTCATCTAGGTCACGTGCGTATGTTGACGTGGAAACCATAGCGGTAGCACCAGAGATGACGGCTGCAAGCATAAAAGTTTGTGATATTTTTTTTGTGAATTTTTTCATATTTTGTTCCTTTCTTTTCAGTTTATTATGATAGACGGCGCACATTATTGTGCATCGCAATTTTTATACTGATTTATTATTATTTTATCTTTTAACTCTCTTTTTATTCGTTTTTAATATTTCTAATATCAATACCTGCTCTTATATGGAGTATTATTTATTCTATTTTATTTGCTCGAAAGCAGTAAAACTTTCGTCCAATAAGGTAATTATTTCATCAATATCTTCACTGGTTACGGTTAGTGGCGGTGTAATTAATACATGGTCTCCTGCTAAACCATTTAAACAACGTCTTGGGTAAATAAGTAAGCCGCGTTTCTTGGCTAGAGTTGTGATTTTTTCAAAGGCATTAAACGATGGTGGATAAGGTTCTTTGGTTATCTTGTTTTGTACGAGTTCTAGACCTTGAAGCAAGCCAATGCCACGTATATCACCAATACAATTATGCTTAAGGGCCAGTAGTTCAAGTTGCTGATGAAGATAGGTGCCTTGTTTTGAAGAATTACTGATCAGTTGTTCAGTATTCATTACATCAATAACAGCAAGGCCGGTGGCGCATGCTAGAGGGTTTCCTGCGTATGTATGACCATGCATGAAACCACCACTAAGGTCTACAACATCGACTAACTCTTTTCGCGCCATCATAGCCGCTATAGGGTAATAACCAGAACCTAAGCCTTTGGCCAATGTTAAAATATCAGGTGCTATGCCGAAATGTTGATAAGCAAACCATTTTCCTGTGCGTCCCATACCACTGAGTACTTCGTCCATAATTAATAGACAACCATATCGATCACACAAAGCACGCAACCCTTCCATATAACGTTTGGTGACCATGCGTCCACCAGTACTGGCTCCGCCAACTGGCTCTAAGACAATGCCAGCTATTGTGTCTGCACCTGCTGTTAAAATAGCGTTCTCAGTCTGTATCAGTACTGTTGTGATGTGTTCTTCAATGTTGGCTTCTTTGTAGCGGTATAAATCTGGAGAGGGCACTTTTATAGAACTAATAGAAATTGAGCGATATGGTGCCTCTAATGGTTCGTACCCAGTTAAACCTAAGGCTCCAAGAGTGCTACCGTGATACGAAGGACTTAAGGATATAAACTTGCAGCGTTTTGGTTGGCTACTAGCGACAAAATACTGTACTGCTAGCTTTATTGCGCTTTCGACAGCTTCTGAACCACTACCAACAAAGAAAACTTTATCCAAGTCACCTTCAGTTATATTGACAAGTTGATCTGCTAAATCTACAGCAACTTGACTTTCGAATTGAGTTCGATAGCTAAAAGCAATTTTATTTAGTTGTTCAGACATTGCCTGTATTACGGTCGGATGGTTGTGTCCAATATTACAAGTAATAGCACCTGAGCAACCATCTATGTAGCGATGTCCTTGTGTATCCCAGATATAAATACCATTTGCATGACTGACAACCGGCATATCGTTATTGGTCAAGTAGAATAAAGCGTTATTAGTCATTACATTTCCTATTGTCAGGTGCATGACGGTGTTTTTCGACTGAATTCATTATATGTACAAGTAAAAATTTATTTCAATGAAATATATTAGTTAATTTGTTTGATTTTGGATTATTTTGCCATTTATCTGAAAATATATTAGCTGTACTTATACCTTATATTATTTTATATAATTTGACCTTTCATTCTGTGGGAAATACATTTGATCGATCAAATGTAAAAATGTCTTTAACCGAGAATTTAAGCGTTAAATAAGAGTGCGTAATATGAAAATATACAGTCATGAAAATCAAAAGTTACATAAGCCTAAAAGCTTTTATTCTCGGGGTAAAATACATCAACCTCAAGAAAAGCCAGAGAGATTAACTGCTTTATTAAGAGCTCCTGAAGCCATGGGTTTAAACGTAATAGATGCTAAAGAAATTGGCATTGATCCAATTCTAGCAGTACATGACTTTGGTTATGTGGAGTTTCTAAAAAATGGCTATGATGAATGGATTGCTTTAGAGGATGAGGTAGGAGAAGAGGTTCAGACATCAATCTATATGCCACATAATAACTTTGGGCTTGGTATTTTAGCTAAAGCGGCTAAATATCAAGCGGATGGTAGTGCTCCTATAGGAAAATACACATGGACATCTATTTATTGGTCTGCTCAAACTGCATTAAATGCAGCTGATGCATTATTAAAAGAGGGAGAGCCGTCAAATAAAGTACAGATATGTCTAACAAGGCCTGCTGGACATCATGCGCGAAAAAGTGCAGCAGGTGGTTTTTGTTATTTGAATAATGCTGCAATTATTGCTGAGTATTTAAAACCAAAATTTAAAAAAATTGCCATCATAGATACAGATATGCACCATGGACAGGGAATACAGGAGATTTTTTATAACCGTAAAGACGTTTTATATGCTTCAGTACATGGTAGCCCTATCAATTTTTATCCGATAGTTTCTGGGCATGAGCACGAAAAAGGAGAAGGAGAGGGTTATGGGTATAACAATAACTTTCCAATGCCTCATGGAACAGATGAAGACGGATTTTTCAACTATGTTGATAAAGCAATTGATAAAGTAAAATTATTTAATCCAGACGTTGTTATTCACGTTCTAGGTTTTGATGTTTATAAAGATGATCCGCAAGCTAAATGTAATGTTAGTACAAATGGTTTTTTTAGATTGTCAAAAAAACTAAAGGCACTTAATAAGCCCATTATTATTTTGGTAGAAGGTGGTTACTGTATTGAAAAGCTGAATGAAAACCTTCAAGCATTTATATCTGGTTTCACCTTAGATGAATAACACTTTGCATTTTTATGTCTAGGTATATGTGAATTTATACACAGATTGGGAAAAGGATATGTTATGCGCTATGAGGTTATTGTTGTTGGTGCAGGTATGGTTGGAACGTCTATAGCTTGGCACCTTCAGGAAAAAAAAACTAAGGTTCTATTAATAGATAGAAAGTCACCAGGATCAGAAACATCATATGGTAACGCCGGTCTGATTCAGCGAGAGGCGATCCACATACATCCTTTTCCAAGACAGCTATTTGAACTGTTGAAAATAGTGCCTAACAACAATACCAGTATTCGTTATCGTTGGCCTGCACTTCTACATTATCGACAAGCTCTACTCCAGTACTGGCAATTTTCATCTCAACATTTAGTCCAAAAAATAGAAAAAGAATGGCAGACTCTAATTGAGCATTGCACATGTGAACATCAAAAGATGATTACAGCCGCCAATGTTGAAAACCTCATTCGGCGTGATGGTTGGATTGAGATCCATAGAACCGAGACTAAATTTAAAGCGGCTGTTGAAGTTGCTAAAAAAAGTTGTGATCAAGGTGTTAATCATCAGATTCTTTCTTTGAAAGAATTGCAAAAATTAGAGCCTCATTGCAACTTTAAAGGGGTAGTTGGAGCAATACATTGGTTAAATTCTTGGCAGGTTTCAAACCCTGGAGCATTGGTTAAAGCCTATGCTAAAAGCTTCCAAAACATGGGAGGAGAGATAAGAGATAGTGATGTTAAAAAAATTCTTCCAGATGGCGATGGGTGGCAGATAATAACGGATGACGGTATTTTTTACTGTAATCACATAGTTGTTGCTGCCGGGCCTTGGTCGAATCAGCTGATAAAGCCTTTAGGGTATGATTTTCCTTTATTTCCAATGCGTGGTTATCACCAACACTTTAAAGTTCAAAACGAAAACACAATTAATCACAGCTTGGTCGAAGTCGACAAAGGATTTGTTATGGGGCCTATGCAACAAGGCATTCGTATTACTACTGGGGCTGAGATGACCTTAATAGACGCGAAAAAAAATGTAGGACAACTGTCTGATGTAGTGGCTTTCGCAAAAAAAATCTTACCTTTAAATGATAGCGTTGAAAATGAACCATGGTGTGGCTCTAGACCTTGTATGCCAGATATGAAACCTGTAATTGGTGCTGCTGGTAAGCATGCTAATTTATGGCTCGCATTTGGACATGGCCACCAAGGCTTCACATTAGGGCCGATTACAGGTCGTATTATTGAAGAGTTAATTCATAATAAACCGACAATAGTTGACGTTAGTCCATTTAATGCTCAGCGATTTTCTAAAATAGAATGATTTTTTACTACCTAGAGGAAGAATAATGCAAAAGTTTCATAGCAATCAGCGTATGAGCCAAATAGTGACCCATAATCATACGATATATTTATCAGGTCAAGTTGGTGCTATTGATGAGGATGTGTCAGAACAAACATTAACTTGTTTGAAAAAAATACAAGCGCTATTAGAAGAAATGGGTAGTGACAAATCGAAAATATTGTCAGCAACGGTATGGTTGAAAAGTATGACCGATTTTCAAGCAATGAATGCAGTTTGGGACAAGTGGTTTGATGGTACTTTACCGCCAGCTAGAGCATGTGGCGAGTCGGTTCTAGCCCATCCTGATTTGTTGGTAGAAATCACAGTGATTGCTGCTGAATAAGAAGTTGCGTATACGCTGTGTGATCATTGGCTGATGACAAACAGTCTGCTAATGATCATGCATTTCTACTTGAAAAGAAGACAAATTTCTTAAATTTTAAAGAATAGTATAAATAATAAAATAAAAATCTGTGTAGTATCTAACTATATTGTAGTATCCGTTACAATAGGGTGAAAAAATGTATCGTGCTGTGTGATTGTCGGTGTAAAAACCATAGCCTTCGATTTGCATTTTTCAGTTATAAAAACACGATAATATAAGTGCTTTGATTATTATGATACAACAGAAATTAGCAGATAATTTGAATTGGACACTACTTCATGTGCTTATTGTTATATATGAAGAAGGGAGTGTTAGTGCTGCTGCTAATCGTTTGAACATCACTCAATCGGCTGTCAGTCAAAGCTTAAAGAAGCTTGAAGAGAAAATTGACAGTCAACTTGTTATCCGCAATACCAAACCTTTAAAGCTTACTCCAATGGGTCACTATTGTTTGAAAGTTGCTCAAACAATTTTCACAGAAATTACTTCCATTGAGGCGATGAAAGGAATTAACTCACATTTATTAGAAGGTGAGATTAAGATTTTGGTGGCTAGTCGAATTCACAATCCAAAATATAATAATTTTTTAGTCTATTTTAAAAGAAAGTATCCTAATATAACGTTGAATATGAACGTTAAATCTAGTCTGGATATTTTAAGTGATATTGAGCAAAAAAATCCTGCAATTGGTATTTGTTTAGGAAGATATACCCCTGAAGTAATTAACCATAAACTATTGTTTGAACAGCGATATTATTTGTATTGTGGGTATCATCATCCTCTATTTGATGCTATTGATTTGAGTCTAGATAGTTTATTAAAAGAAGAGTTTATTGCTTTATTGTGTGAAGATATTGGCGATGTTCTTTCACCAATTACTTTATTCAAGGAAGCCCATGGTTTAAATGGTCGTATTAGTGCTTATACTAATAATCTAGATGAAGCTGTCCGCCTCATTTATACTGGATATGGTATTGGAGCATTGCCTGATCAATTTATTGAAGCGACCCATCTAGAATCCAAGCTTAGACGCTTACCTCCTGAAGACGGCGTGGCTGATATCCCTGTTCATATTTATTGGCATAAAACCCGAGCCTTGTCACTTATAGAGTCTAAGTTTATTGAAGAAATAGTAGCGTTTTATGGCTCTTGATCTACAAACGCCAATTTAACCTTATAACGTTCTTGTTAATGTATTGATATAGGCGTCTGTTGTGGCCCATTGCTCTGATATTACTTTGTCTGCATGCGGAGAACTTGAATACGTGGGTAAGCTAAAAGCAGGGTTGCTTACATTAAGCCGGTGATTTTTTTTGCTCATCGAAACTGTTCGGCTGCTTGTACTGTAAGGATGTGTTGTTACCATCACTTTCAAGTATTACTAGATATGGTTGGAGCTTTTCCTTGTCATTGCTATTTAATGAACAAGATTGTTTTGTGGCTTTGTCTATACATACAACTGTTGTACGTCCTACTACGCAAAGTTTCTCGTATTGAAACATTTCTTGATAAAAAGTAATCGACTTGTTGCCAGTGCGTTCCACATAAGTATTGACGATGACATCATCACCATGAAGTACTTCTTTTTTGAAATCGATAGAAATATTAGCAACCACCCAAGGCTGTATTATTTCAAGGGCTGATCGGCAGAAATCGGAGCGTGATTCGGCCATCCAAACAGGAAAAACGGTATTGCTTATATGTCCTAATTTATCTGTTTCAGAAAATCTAGGTTTTATTATTGTAGTATGAAACATAGTTGATCTCTGTAGGGTAAAGCGTTAGTTGCAATAAATTCATTTTAGAGTAAAAATTTTTAGTGTTCGCCTATTTGTGCATATTAACATCTCTCATTAGATAGCCAAATTAACTACGCTGCTACACTAGGTTTAACTCTATGTGTGTTTTTCTTAACTACGAGGATGATCCTACGGAAGCCTATATTGATGCTAGAGATAAAATGACTGGGGAAGAAAAAGCCGAAGTTCGCGAAGAAATTCGCAAGCTTGATAAGGCATTCCCTGAGCATTTCGCGTCACTATACAAAGGGGATCCAAAGTTCTCCGGCTGTCCTTATCATGAGACTCTGAAAAAATATATTCCTACTCAAGAAAAAGTTGTTTCCGATGAGTTACATGAAATTGAGAAACAATCGGGTGTTATTGAGTAAGGCTAATATATGAACGATATTCAATCGATATGAATGCACAAAAAGACCGAACATAACGTTTGGTCTTTTTATTATTCTGCCACTGAAGATGAAGAGTAGATATTGTTTGGTACCTCTTTATTGCTTGTCGCGCCATCATCATTCGATTTCATCAATACATGGGTTCACTTTTAAGGGCTTGATCAAAGGCTAGTTACTGATAGCTTTGTTTCTAATAAAAATAAAACACAGCTAGTTAGTGGATGTATCTATGATTGATCGCTTTCATGACAATGGCATGAGTGCCTTGTTGAAATTCAAAATTCCTCACTTACGTCTTGGTCTTGTTGCCGTTTCTTTATTGACCACGTCGGTTGCTATTCAGGCTGAAACTGTATCCTCCAGCCTTAGTCGCCCTAATATATTGTTGATTATGGCAGATGATTTGGGCTATTCAGATCTGAGCGCTTTTGGTAGTGAAATAAACACCCCAAATATTGATGCTTTGGCAGCACATGGTCGTATTCTAACTAATTTTCACACCGCAGCTGTGTGTTCGCCTACTCGGGCAAGTCTGATGACAGGGGTTGATCATCATCTAGCGGGTATCGGTAATATGGGTGAGGTTGTAGGGCTGAATATTGTTCAGAATAAGCCAATCAATGCGCCTTGGGGAGCATCGAATAGCTATGATTTTGATAATATTCCTGAAGGCTATCATGGTCATATAAGTGAAAAAACAGCCACTATGCCAGAGTTGCTCTCTGATGCTGGTTATCATACTTATATGGTAGGGAAATGGCATTTAGCTTACGACGTGAAAGCCCCCGATAAAGATCACAAACGCTGGTATCGTGTTAATAAAAGTGCACTGCCTTACGTGAGAGGGTTTGAGAAAAGCTATACCTTAGTGGATGGTGGCGGGTCACATTTTGCTCCACCAGCCGTGCCTACTCCGCTTGATCTAACCATGTATGCTGAAAATGATCGTTTATTTCCTGCCACGCAATTACCAAAAGACTTTTATTCCACTGAGTTCTATACCAATAAGCTAATTGATTATATTGATTCGAGTCGTGGCGATGGTAAACCTTTCTTTGCCTACGCAGCCTATACGGCTCCTCATTGGCCATTACAAGCGCCGCAAGTGGATATTGATGCTCAAAAAGGTCGATATGATGAAGGCTATGATGCCATCAGAGAAAAGCGGATTTCCAGAATGAAGGCCTTAGGTTTAATTAAGGATGTTAACCAAGTTGCCGCAGAGTCTATTGGTCCAAAACGTTGGAAAGAACTAACGGAAGAAGAGAAGCTTAAAGAAGCCAAAAACATGGAAATTTATGCGGCTATGGTAAGCAATCTAGACCGCCATATAGGAAAGCTAGTCGCTCATCTGAAAGACATTAATGAATACGATAATACCTTGATCCTATTTATGTCTGACAATGGGGCAGAAGGCGCGCCAGCTTTCATGTTGCCAATTCCTGGTACCAAGGTAGATAACTCATTAGATAATATGGGTAAGCAAGGTTCCGTTGTGGCGTATGGGCCTCGTTGGGCTGAAGTGAGTGCTGCACCATTTCGTTTATTTAAAGGTTTTACTGGTGCAGAAGGGGCGACAGCCTCACCTTTTATTGTGAAGTTAAACGGTCAAAATGAGCATAGACCCAATTCGAATGCTCGCCTGCAGGTTGTAGATATTTTACCTACCGTATTAGATGTTGCTGGCGTCGATCTACCGAGTACACGCTATAAGGATAAAGAGATTTACCCACCTAAAGGCGTGTCATTTTTATCTGCCTTACAAAAATCAGGAAGTTTTACTGACGTTCATCCGAAAGGAAGTGTGTTGGCAGATGAGTTGATGGGAGCCAGTTATCTGGTTCGTGATAACTGGAAGTTGAGTCAGCAAGCGCCTTTAAGTAGTACGCCAGTGTTCACAAAGGATGTTCCTTTTGCCTTGTATGATATCTCTAAAGATCGTGGGGAGACGAAAGACTTGTCAGCTGAATATCCTGATGTGTTGGCTGATATGAAAGAAGAGTTCCGCGAATACATTCGCCAAAATAACGTCGTGGAGCATGCTGCTTCCTACAATGGTAGATAACATATTCGTTGTTGGAGATACTATGAATCACAAGGTAATAGAGCGAATAAGTAACTTCGGTGTCATGGCAAAGCCGAGTAGTTCGGTCTGCAATATTGACTGTACCTACTGTTTCTATCTAGAGAAAGAGCACCTTTATCCGGATAGAAAAAAACAGTGGCGTATGAACAATACCACGCTAGAAAATTACATACGTGAGCAAATTCAGTCTCAGCAAGGAGATGTTATTGACTTTGTATGGCAGGGAGGCGAGCCCACGTTGTTAGGGGTGGACTTCTTTCGCCAGGCAATAGCTTTTCAAGAGCAATATCGCGGTTATAAAACAGTGACTAATTCCTTGCAAACCAATGCGACTTTGCTTGATAAGGAGTGGGCTTTATTTTTCAAAGAACACCACTTTTTAATTGGTGTTTCTATCGATGGTGATCGAATTAGCAACGATACCTATCGTCTTTCCCGTAAAGGTAAAAGCACCTTTGACGAAACGCTGAACGGCCTTGCGTTACTTAAAAAACATAATGTGGATTTTAATACGCTAACGGTCGTGAATGCAGAAAACGTTAAGCGGCCATTGAATGTATATGCGTTTCTAAAACGTATTGGTAGTCGATATATGCAATTCATTCCCTTGGTTGAGCGTAAAGCCATTGTCCCAGATAGCCATGGCTTAACCTTGATTCAACCGACATTTGCTGGCGAATCAAATCTTGCTGAATGGTCTGTCCCAGCTAAAGCGTATGGCAAGTTTTTGAATACGATTTTTGATCATTGGATACAAAACGATTTGGGCGAAGTCTTCGTGATGAACTTTGAGCAAACCATGAGTCAGCTTGTTGGTCGTCCGGGGGCTTGTGTGTTTAGTGAAACGTGCGGTAATGGCTTAGCAATGGAGTCTAACGGAGATGTGTATTCATGCGATCACTATGTTTACCCTGAGCATAAGTTAGGTAACGTTAATGAAACATCGTTGATTGAACTGGTTAATTTGCCGAAAAACCTTAAATTTGGTCAAGATAAACTCAGTAGTATCAGTGTCGATTGTCATCAATGTGAAGTACGTTCCGTGTGTCATGGTGGCTGTCCAAAACACCGATTTGAGTCTTCTAGTGATGGACTATTTAATCGTAATTATCTTTGTGATGGCTTTAAATCGCATTTTTCTCATGCCGTACCGAAAATGTCTGAAACCATAAGCTTGTTGAGCCACCAGTTGCCAATGAAAAAGGTAAAGCAAGAGATAAAGCGAAGGTTTTATTCATAGCGTAAGGCGTTACTAAAGATGCTTTTTTCAGTTAGTAGCGTGCCAAATAGTACTTACAAATTGAGATCTGGTTTCTTACGTTGTCTAAAGATTCATAAAATTTTTTTAAGACCTTTCGATCAGATCGAATGGTTGATTCTGTTTAAAGGTTTTTTATGAAAAGCTGTAGTGGTCTATATTTAATGTGTTTTTTTAAATGTTAATAGATTGTTTATTTTGTTACTTATGTTAGTTCATTGATTAAATATAAATAAATATAAAATGGTTTTTATGGGGCTATCTAATTTGATTTTGGCTTTAATATTTTTTAATTAAATTCAGATGAAAATTTATTAATTATAAAATTACCATTTATAAATTATAAGTATTTTTTTTGTTCGATAAATGATCTGGCACTATTATAAAAATTAGAGGTGTAAGCATGGCGTTATTTGAATATTTTCCAAATTATGTATGGAACTTATCTGTTTCTATTGCAGTAGAAAGCGGAGCTAGAATTGGCGAAATCATCGATATGTGCAAGCCACTTCGCGAAGCTGCAGAGAAAGGAGACGACGCAGGTACTGATGAGTTTCTCCTGCAGTGGGTGAAAATGGCGGACAAACTGATTGGTCTAGCCGATGAAGATGAAGCGAAAGGTTGTTATTTTTCTGCGGGTAGTAAATTAAAAAGAGCCGCACTGTACCTCATGGTTGCCGAAAGAATGCAGGGGCAGGGTCATCCCAATCGCATGGCAACATGGGACAAGGCGCAGGCTACTTTCCGAAAAAGCATCCAATTTAGTAAAGACAATTGTGAATACGTAGAGGTTCCGCTGGAAAATGGTGGCACGATGCCAGCTCTGTATGTTCGAGCTCCTGGTGATGGTCCTCATCCTACCGTGGTTTATTGTAACGGTTTGGATAGCTGTAAAGAGATGCTCTATTGGTCAAACCTACCACAAGCATTGGCTAAGCGAGGCATATCAACCCTTTGTGTTGATCAGCCTGGCACTGGTGAAACCTTGCGTACGTATGGGCTGCCTGCTGTTGCTAATAGCGAAGTCTGGGCGTCGAAGGCAATTGATTGGTTAGAACAGCAAGATGATGTTGATACAGCTCGTATCGGCATGACGGGGATATCGCTAGGTGGTCATTTTGCGCCGCGAGCTGTTGCTTTCGAACCTAGATTTGCTGCGGGTGCAGTGTGGGGAGCTAACCACAACTGGGCAGAAGTACAGCAAAAACGTCTAAAGCGCGAGGGTGAAAACCCAGTTCCGCATTACTGGGCACATGTTATGTGGGTATTTGGCGCGACGGATATGGAAGATTTTTTTGCCAAAGCGGAAGGTATGAATCTGAATGGCGTTATGGAAAAAATAAAGGTTCCTTTCCTAGTTACTCATGGTGAAAAAGATCGTCAGATCAATCTTGACTACGCTTATCAAAGTTACGACCAGCTCGTCAACTCACCAAATCGTGAATTTAAAATCTTTACCGAGCGTGAAGGCGGTGTCGAGCATGTTGGCGCAGATAATATGAGTTTTGGCTGCGATTATATTGCAGATTGGTTCGCTAAAACATTGGGTGGAAAACAGGGGTAAGAGAGTTATGTCACGTCAATTTATTGATCTATCTATCTATCTTGAAAACGATGTTATTACAGATCCACCGTTTATGCGCCCAGAGATCACATATCAGACGCACGCAGAAACAGTCCCTGAAGCGAATCACTTTTTTCCTGGTGTGGCGGCAGATGAATTCCCAGGTGGTCACGGGTTTGCTGCTGCTGAAACAGTGAAGCTCACGACACATAATGGCACACATTTGGATGCTCCTTGGCACTTTCATCCTACAATGAACAACGGTGAAAGGGCGATTACCATTGATGAAGTGCCATTGGATTGGTGCTTTCGTCCGGGAGTAAAACTGGATTTTCGTCATTTTGAAAACGGTTATGTAGTAACCGCTGCTGATGTCGAGGCGGAACTGAAACGCATTGGATATGAGCTGCAACCTATGGATATCGTATTGATCAATACTGCTGCAGGAAGTGCTGTAGGAGATCCAGATTTTTGTAATATCGGTTGTGGTATGGGCTATGAAGCCACTATGTATTTATTAGAGCGCGGTGTACGAGTAACTGGTACTGATGCTTGGTCTTGGGATGCACCTTTTAGCCATACTGCTAAACGAGTTGCGGAAACTGGTGATAACTCTCTTATCTGGGAAGGGCATAAAGCTGGTAGAGACATAGGCTATTGTCATTTGGAAAAACTGCATAACCTCGAAGCTTTGCCTGCTTTTGGTTATACCGTATCCTGTTTTCCTCATAAAGTGCGCGGTGGTTCCGCTGGCTGGACTCGCGCTGTTGCTATTATCGAAAACTGAGTGCCCGGCATGGCATTTTTCATCAATAAAACTATGAAAAGTGTCCAACACTCTAGATAGGGAGTAAAGCGCATGTTTTGCTCCCTTGCCCTAGAATAAAATGAAACGCACTGCTGTATAGTAGTTTATGCGAATAGTGAATAAAACCTTTCTATAAACGAACTCTTTCGAATGACAGAGCTTTGTTTATTCTACATCCATGTTGATCGCCGCTTCTTTTAATGTATTTCGTAACCAAATAAGCCCTTCATCATTATTCCTGTATTGATGCCACTGAACGCATTGCTTCATTGGGGGAATATCAAAAGGTAAAGGCAGTATTTTGAGTGGCCATACTTTGGCCATTTTTGTTGCCAATCTCGCATGAATAGTGGCGATATTTTCTGAACCTATGACCAAGGCTGGTAAAGAAGCAAAACTAAAGGTAGTGGCGATTACGTTTCGTTTAATGCCGTATTTTTGGGCGAATGAGGTCCCAAAAAAATCTTTTTTAGTTGCCTCTGGTCGCATTAGGACGTGGCCTGCTGCTGCGTATTTTTCTGCGGTCAATTCCCCTGATGCAATCTTGCTGTGTTCCCATACGACACAAACAAATTCTTCTTCATAGAGTATGTCACAGGGATGCTCAGTGGACATGAAGTCGGATGGAATGATGAGTAAATCGGCTTTACCTTGTTCAAGCTGCTCATGTGGGTTATTTGCTACTTGTGCTAAAAGCTGAAAGCGAGCCGTGCTTTTTTGTTTGCCCACTATTTCTAACGCGTGAGGTACAAGTACTGTCTGTGTGTAATCTGAGCAGAAAATGCTAAAGATCCGATCCGTAGTTTGAGGCTCAAAGCTAGGCTGTACAAGAATAGTGCTTTCGATGTTGTTTAAGGCGTTACGAACACTGACTTTTAGGTTTTCTCCTAAAGGAGTAATAACCATTCTTCGACCGATTTGTGTTAACAGGTCGTCTTCAAAATAATCTCGTAATCTGGACAGGGAATTACTTAAGGCTGAGGGGCTCATGTTGAGCTTTTCTGCGCCTTTGGTGATGCTTTGTTCGGTGAGCAGAGTGTCTAACGCTACCAATAGATTGAGGTCGAGTTTTTTAAATCGCATAAATATTCTCATGATTTCTTGTTTTTATGATCTTTCGATCATATCGAATGGTCTTGCCTAATAGAAGGTTTTTTTCGAATGGTTATGGCGATTTTTATCGGTCAGGGTGGTGAGTATTTAGAAGTTGTTATAAATTTACTGATTAGGGGGGAGATATTTTTATCAGTCACCTTAATCAGTATTTTTATTTTGCTGATTATTCTTGGCCAATCGTATTGGTGAGAGTACCCATTGGACCAATTTCAACCTCAACAATATCTCCGGGTTTCATCCAGACGGGAGGAGTACGTTTGGCGCCAACGCCGCCGGGTGTGCCACTGACGATGACATCTCCAGGGGATAACGGAGTAAAGGCTGAGACATAAGCAATAATCTCAGCAATAGGGAAAATCATGTCGCCAATCGGTTGATCTTGCATGACTTCACCGTTTAAGCGTGTAATAACATGGACGTGTTCTAGGTTGCCTGCCTCATCTGGAGTCACCATGTAAGGGCCAAATGGCCCAGTTGTTGGGAAGTTTTTTCCCGGTGTGAACTGTCTTGTGTGCCATTGCCAATCTCGTATAGAGGCATCGTTAAAACAGGCATATCCTGCCACATGATTCATTGCTTCCGCTTCGGCAATCGCACGGCCACCTTTGCCAATGATCACGGCAAGTTCTCCTTCATAGTCTAAGCTTGTGGATACGTTAGGTATCAATATTTCTGACTTGTGTGCCGTTAGGCTGTCGGCAAAGCGTATAAATATAGATGGATTAGCCACTTCATCGCGTCCGGTTTCTTTGCGATGTGATTCATAATTATGGCCAACGCAAAATATTTTATTCGGATTGGGAATCACAGGAAGTAAGGTGACTTGTGAATAGGCAAACGTTTCGTGCACTTCTAGCGTTGTCAGTGCATTGTTGGCTATCGCTGTTTTCAGATCCCTGGGAGCGTCTGCTGTTTTTAGGTCGTATACGATATCGTTTTCTAAACGACCGTAACTCGCGGTGCCATTTGGGCGTAAAAAGCTAAGATATTTCATATTATTGGCTCTCTTTATTTGTGTTGTTAATACGTTGTTCGGGTTCCCATTGGCGGCGAAATCTGAAGTTCTCTTCTGCTTGTCTCAAGCCTTGGAAGTCTTTGTCAGATGTTCCCCATTGGTCGATTCGGTTTGCCGGCCAGGTCCAATCTTCAGGCGCTCCCACAGGGTAGTCTTCAGTTATTTTTTCCACGGCAGTGGAAAACTCAATGACAGCGCCAAATGGCGCAATAAAATAAGCGAATACATTGGCACCAGGGCCGTGGCGACCTGGACCCCAAGCAGGTGTCATTTGATGATCTCTGAGTCGGCCTATGCCGCGCATTACGCCATCTAGGTCAGCCATTTCAAAAGCAATATGGTTTAGCGAGCTAAAGCCTGCTCGAGCAAAAGCGGTGCTGTGATGTGAGTCGTTACAGCGTACAAACACCATGCCTTTGGTACGATCTGAAACACGGAAGTTAAGTACTTCCTCTGCAATGTCTGCGGTTTTTTCTGCATCTGTTGAATTGAATACGACATGGGTTAATTTAACGGGAAGATCCTGCCCTTGCATGGCTGGAACATCCGTTGCCCCAACGAGAAAGCGAAATAATTCCCCTTCTGGCAGCTCGACAATGACGCCTTCACCGCCACCTAAGTCAGTTGATACTTCACGCTTTGTTTTCAAACCACGCTCATGAGACTTTGTCACAATGTGCTGCAGTTCTTCTTCATTACAAACAAAGGTCGTTGAGCGTACAAAGCGATCTTCATCTTCTTCTAAGGCGACCAAGTACGGGAAGGTGCCAGCGCCCCGAATATAATAGGTGTTGCCTTTTTGGCCTCCAGAAGCAGCTCCCCAGATGTCTATTAGAAAGTCATGGGCCTCTTTGGCTTTGGGTAAAACGAGTTCAACACTGCGTAATTTCATGCACTTTTCTCCAAGTTAACATTCATCTGCATATGGTCTAATAAAGAAGTGAGCAAACCCGATACATCATTCAGTGCCGTTCCGTAAACATAGAAATCAGGGCGAATAAGTACGCTATCGACTTCTGCTTCTTTCAGCCAATTTAAAATGGCGCCCTTGTCGTCCAGTGTGGTGACGTCAGTAATGCTAATGTCATAACTGGGCATGTTTTGGTCTATGAAGTGCTTGGCGGCCTTTACTGCTTTTTTGCCTGTCATAAATAATCGCCATTTTTCTTTGATCACGTTGTCCATTAAATCCCCATTAATGTGAGGCTGGATAAAACGCACTCCGGCTTTCGTCGTTTCTGTTGCAATTACCCCTGACTGAATCGCTGGTATTAGCTCTGCCGCAGTATTAGGTAGTTCGTTTTGCGCTACTTTTCTTCGCACTGTCGCGTCACGTTCAGCCGCTTTTTGGGGATCTAAAATGCAGATATATTTGCCAGCCTCTATGGCAGAGGAGATAACGGATCGAACGTGGGGATCCCGCTCTATTTGGTAAGTATCCAATAAGGCTTCGTCACATACCCCCTGTTTAATCGCTGACATTTTCCAGGCCAGATTAGCGACATCTCGCAATCCATGGCACATTCCTTGACCGAAGAAAGGCGGAGTTTGATGGGCTGCGTCACCCGCCAAAAATACCTGACCAAGCCTCCATTGTTCTGCAATCAGACCATGAAAACGGTAGGTTGCAGCACGAACAATCTTATGTGGTACAGCGTTTAAATACGGTCCTACGAGCTCTAGAACTTTATCTGGTTGCATCATTGATTGATCATTTTCCCCAGGCAGCAGCATCATTTCCCAGCGGCGATGGTTACCACGACCTGGGACAATCGTGGTAGGGCGTTTGGGATCACACAACATGACTGAAAGTTGTTGTAAATCTGCTTCGTCTGGCACGCCAGTAAAATTGGGAAACTGCACGTCTCCGTCTACTTGCGCATCCACCACTAACCAAGGTTCTTCGAATTGTAAATCCTCAAGTTTGATGCCTAAGGATTTGCGCACCTTACTGCTTGCTCCATCACAGGCAATCACCCAGCGCGTTTTTTCGTTTATTGTGCCTTGTGTTGTCTTTATCGTGAGCACTGCGTTTAAATCTGTCTGTGTCAGACTGTCAAATTCAGAGCCTAACCGTAACTCAACATTAGAGTATTGCTTAAGCGCTTGACGTAAATGGTTTTCAAGCTCTGGCTGGTAGAAAAAATAATCATTAGACCAACCATACGGACGAGGTTTACCCACCGTCCCCATATAACGCATAACGCCGTAGTCTGCACCGATATGCAGATGACCCTGAGTATCACGCATGTCATTTAGAACATCATTGATGACTCCCGCGGACTGAAATAAACGCATCATCTCATGGTCAAGATGAACCGCTCTAGGTAAGGGAAATGGGTTGGCTTCTTTTTCTAAAACCAATACATTTAAGCCATATTTACCGAGTAAATTGGCAGCTAAAGCACCTACTGGTCCACAACCAATAATCGCTACATCGAACATAAAAGAACCTTTTGAAAAATAAAAAAGGGCACATTTGCATGTCTTTTTATTGATTAAAGATAGCTGTGCCTAGTTAATGTCTTTGTTTTCTCTAAAATGGATAATGTTGATTTGGGTCTTCAATGGTGACCCAGCGTAGATCGGTAAATTCAGCAATCGCCGCTTTACCGCCAAAGCGGCCATAACCTGATGCTTTTACACCACCAAATGGCATTTGGGGTTCGTCACTAACCGTTGGGCCATTAATGTGGCAAATGCCAGATTGGATTTGTTCTGCTACGTTCATTGCCTGCTTAATGTCGCGACTAAATACAGCGGAAGATAAGCCGTATTCTGTATCATTCGCTACACGAATGGCTTCTTCTATACCGTTTACGCGGATTATCGGTTTGACTGGGCCAAAAGATTCTTCTTGGTAAATAACCATATTGGGTTTTACATGATCAATGAGTGTCGCTTGAACAATGGAACCTTCTCGTTGGCCCCCCACTATAATATTGGCACCTTTTTCGATGGCATCGGCAATAATACTATCCATCTTTTCTGCGGCTTGTCGTGTGATTAAGCTGCCTAGTGCAACTTGTTCACGTGGATTGCCAACGGATAAGTTTGCGGCTCGTTTTGCTAACTTTGACACAAACTCATCGGCAATTTGGTCATCGACAATTAGGCGTTCGGTCGACATACATATTTGTCCTTGGTTCATAAAAGCGCCAAAAATTGCGGCATTAACGGCAGCATCAATGTCAGCATCAGCAAGAATAACTAAAGGGGCTTTGCCACCTAACTCAAGTAACGCTGGTTTTAAATTTTCACCAGCCAAATGACCAATAATGCGTCCTACTTGAGATGAGCCAGTGAAATTAACATGCTTAACAATGGGACTCTTAACAAGAGACTCGACAATGGCCGCTGCGTTTTCTGGGGCGTTGGTGAGTACATTTAAGACGCCCTTTGGAAATCCTGCTTCAAGAAAGCATTTGCCAATCAGTAGGTGTGTTGCGGGGCACATTTCTGATGCTTTTAATATGACACTGTTTCCGCAGGCAATTGGCATTGCTACTGCTCTGGTGCCTAAAATAACGGGAGCATTCCATGGGGCAATGCCCAAACAAACTCCTTTAGGTTTGTATACTCCCATTGCCAAGGTGTTGGGTTTGTTGGATGGAATGACTTCTCCGCCTATTTGAGTTGTCATTGCTGCGGCTTCACGGATAACACCAGCAGCCAAATGGACATTAAACCCTGCCCAATTGGCAGTGGAGCCAGTTTCGGAATTAATGGTCTCCGTAAATTCGGCTATTTTACTCTCCATAATATCAGCCGCTTTCATTAATAATTTGCGGCGCGCATCAGGACCTACTTTTGACCAAGTTTTATATGCATTCTCTGCAGATTCAAGGGCCGTATAACAATCTTCTATTGTTGCCGCTGCCGCAACGGTGGCACTTTTTTCTGTTACTGGGTCAATTCTTTCGTAGGTCTTACCGTCAGCAGATGCTCTCAAATCGCCATTAATCATTAACTGAGTGATCATTGTTGTCTCCAAATTGGTTATTCAATTACGCCGTTTACAGCGATAAATCCGTTTTCCTCAATACCACAGATGGCGCATATTTCGTCGTTTTCACCGATATCACCGGAAATTCCAATCGCACCGATAATGGCTTTTTCATGATCCAGAATTAAAACCCCGCCAGGAGAAGGCACCATTCGACCCTGGCTGATGGTGGTTAATGTATTAATAAATTGTGGGTTCTTCTGGCTGCGTCTGGTTAATTCACTAGAACCAAACCCCATTCCAAGGGATCCCCATGCTTTACCAAAGGCAATATCAAATCTCGCAATCCCGGCATCATCTTCGCGTTTAAAGGCAATCAAGTGTCCACCAGCGTCTAAAACGGCAACTGCTAATGGGGCGAATTTATTTTTTCTCGCTTCTTTTAAAGCGGAATCTATGATGTTTGAAGCATTAACCAGTGTCAGTGAATTCATTTTGGGCCCCTATTTAATAGAAAAGTAAGCGTTCTAATTTTCATCTACACAAACATGGCAAGCATGCCTAAGTGGGAGTCAGGGCGAGGGATAGTAAAATTAACGTGTTTCCAATCATCTGCGGCGGGGCGTTCTAGACATTTGTGTAGCCAAGCTTGCATATTAGGCCAAGCAGAAATATCAATATTGGCCGTAGGAACCAATGTCATTACTGCCGCGACATTTAAATCCGCTGCAGTAAAGCGATCGCCCAGTATGTATTCTTTATTTTCTAGGTGGTTATTTAATACATCCCATGGACGCGAGAGTTTTTTCACGGCTAGGTTAAACTCTTCAACATTGCGTGATTCTGGCGCAAACAGTAAATTATTGGCCGACGCCAGTAACAAAGGTTTTTCAATTTCAGTGATGGCCCAAATGGTCCACTGCATCATGAATGCGTCTTCTTGCAAGTTTTGGGGCGCTAGCTCACCGCCGGCTTTTTTGGCCAAATATAAATTGATAGCCAGCGATTCGAACAGGGTAAAACCCTGATCTTCAAGCGCAGGAATACGACCATTTGGGTTTATTTGCAAAAATTCAGGACTATGGGTACTGCCATCTAAAAAATTGGTTGGTTCATGATGAAAGTCGATGCCTAACTCTTTTAACATCCAAGCACAACGGTTGGCTCTAGAATGCATGGATCCATATAACGTTATCATAAGAAACTCCGCTAAAATGGCGTTATTGCGTCCTTAAAATAGAAGCAATAACGCCGTTAATTGTTATATTTACTTATATGAGGAAGGCACCCAAATACCATGGAAACCTTCATGAACACGACAGGGAAATTTCACGATGGCAACGGGGCCTTGGCTAAGATTTCGAGCGTCTAAAATCACCAAATCAGTACGGTTCTCATCGCGTCGGCCGACCATGGATAACAGCCAACCATCGCCTTCTTCTGCATCTAGGCTGCGTGGTACGAAACAGGGCTCTTCTGGTGCAGAGTTTGGCCCGGCATAGTAGAAATCGAGTTTGTTTTCTTGCTCATCGAAATGCCCAAGGCATGTAAATGGAGGTCCCTTTGGACCAGGTTCTAACATTGGTCCTAATTCTTTGTTACTGGTGCCAAACCAAAAATGACGTGTTCTGCGCATGGCAAAACGGGCATCGATAACGGGCATTTCGCCAATGTGATTAATGAAGCGTTTGATTTCAACGGAATCGCTATCACTACTGAGGTCTACAATCCAGCGTTCACCGAAAGGGGGTAATTCATGAGCATCGGGATTATGAATGTCAGGAAATTGGCTTAACCAGCCGGACTCGGTGACAAATTGGTCCAGTATCAGTTTAGAACCGTCTTCCCAAGCATTAAATGTATGAGTTTGCATGACAGATTTATTGACATTAAACCAGCGAATTGCTTTTACACCACGATCTCGAGGTATCACTCCGACATGGGTTGTTTTGGAGCTGTCCCAATGCCAGTAAGGTTCACCTTGTTTGACTCTGTCCCAATCACACACCATCGGACAAATGACGAAAGCGATGTAGTTTTCTGAGACTAAAAAGTCGTGCACCATGGAACAGTAAGGCGCTTTGAACCTTTCAGAGCGGGTAAATTTGCCTTCTTTGTTGATGATGTAAACTTCTATTTCATCACTCGCTACCCCTTCGCAGTTATAAGCAAAGGCAATACATTCGCCTGTTTTTGGATCAAATTTTGGGTGCGCTGTGAAGGTCTGGCTAGTTAGCTGCCCATCAAAATCGGTTTCACCAAGAGTGGTTAAATCATCTGGATGAATTTCATAAGGACGACCCGACTCTTTCAGTGCGTACAATTTTTTGTTGAGCAACATCACTGACGTGTTAGCCGTGTTGTGGTCTTCTTCTCTAACCGCTTCTGAACTGGTAAAAGGGTTACGATATGAACCAAAAAGCGCACGGCGAGCCTGTCTTTCAAGCTCAAACTTTTTAGTGCGCACAAAGCGAGTGGTTAGGTCTGCATGGCCTTGCTCAAATCTCACCATATGTACCATTCCATCCCCATTTAAAAAAATATCATTAGGATGAAGAGGGCTATATGTGTGATCAGCGCTGTTTCTGTAATAGGTTCCTTCCAACTCTGGAGGGATACTGCCTATGATTTCAAGGTCATGCACATGTCCTTCAATACGAACAGGTGCTGCGTAACCTTTGAAGGTCAATTCATTAGGAAATTGCATTCCTACTCTATTATTATTCATTATTTTTCTTCCTACTTTAAATGTCACAGTGACCCATGACTTTTTACCAATCAGTGAAAATCTAATGTTTTAAGTGTCAAGCCATTCTTGGCTCGCTTACGTTTACGTCCTTCTTTTTTAATAAACTTTGCGCTTTTATTACCAAAGCCACTGCGATACAGCTAATGATGACAGTTGCCCAAGCTAGTCCCTGATAGCCAACCGTCGCAACGATAACGCCACCCAGTAGAGGCCCTATTGCGGACCCAATCATCATCATGGCTGGAGTGGCCGCCACGGCACGGCCTGTCGGGTCTATTTTGGCCAATAGGCCAAACACAAAAGTGTGGGTAAAAATTACGAGCGTGACGTAAAACGCGACGGGAATGGCATACAACAAAAAATTGGATGATGCATGCGTAATAGACAAGGCAAACAAGGCTTGTAAACAAGGGCCAGCAATAGCAACCTTGATAGGTGATAACCTCTTTTGCAGTAATGAGGCAACTATCCCAGGGGTTAAGTTGATGAAACTCATGACAATTAAAACGGTTTCCACTTGCTTTCTATCAAAATTGTGCAAGTCGCCAATCCTGTCAACAAATGAAAACACCATTGCTTGATTCAATGTTAGACAGCTAACAACACAAATAAACATCCATACTGCGGGTTTGGATAAAATTTTCGCGGTGACTTTATTCGCCTGATTTTCGTCTTTATTATGCTTTGTTGTTTCGTCAGAAACCTTGGGGAAGAAGAAAAACATAACGATCGCAGCGCATGCCATTAGGGCAAAAAAGGCAATAAAAATAGCTATGCCACCAATTTGTTTTGTTGCCTGAGGAAGCAGTGCAAATAGCACAATGGCTAAAACCCCTAAAGCAACATTTACTAAGCCAAATAAGCGATGAGGATTCTCTGTTTTTCCTATGGTTCCATGAACGGATGAAAGGGCTGCCCCCGCCCCCAACCCCGCAATGACATGTAATATTATGAGCATCGAAAAGCTTTCTGAAACTACAGACAGTTTTGATGCCGTAAAGAATGAAGCCGATGCAACTGCAAAACCAAAGGCGGCAACATAGCGATGGTTGAGCCGAGTATATTTAGGCGACAAAATAATACTTGAGATCACGATACCGACAAGAAACAAAGTCACAGTAAGCCCAGCTTGCTGTGGAAGTAGGTGGTAATCTTGCATTAACACACTTATCCAAAGGGGGAGCGCGGCTAAATCCACCATACCAGCCATATGCCCTATCCCCAGTACTATTTTGCTTTGTGTACTATTTAATTTGATCATTTTTATTCTCTCTTATTATTGTTATTTGAAATGTTAAAATCGTTGCCGCACCTAGCTTATAAATTCCAAGTGGCTGTTAAGACAACGGCTTCAATTGAGCGGTTTTGTTTAAGACCTTGATGACGTAAATAAGACAATTCATATCGATTGCCAGATTGTTGCATGATGGATATCCCACCACCGAAGACAGCATAAGTTGGCTCATCAACGTATTCGTCTAAGTCGTTGACGTATTCTTGCTCTATGCCGATAACAACACTTGGCGATAAGGTGTTTGGTCGAGCTTCTTTTTCAAAACGTAAATGCCCCCAAACCGTGCCATAATTTTCAGTACTACCCACTTCACCGGAAGAGACCGTGCCAAAACTGTCCGCTGTTGCTTCAAGGAAATTGCGTTGGAATTGCATGCCTAAAACAGGATGTAATACCCAGCCTTCTGGGATTTTGTCGAAATCATTATTGTGGTAATTACCAACGAGTTCCGACTGTAGATAAAAGTGATCATCGCCAGGTTTATGTGTCCGTATGAATGGGCCAGCGGCCACCTTCAGTTCTTGTTTCCCCCACGAATATTCTGTACGTAAGGTGGCTCCCCAGTGATCGCTGAACTTATTTATCACGTCAAAACGTAAACCAGCACCATGTCGCTTGATGGTTCCTGCGTCCACAATATCTAAATCCGTTTGTTCACCAAATACACCAAAGCTCAACATGGTATTGACATCAAGAAAGCGTATGTACTGAGCATCCATCCTTCCAATATCACCATCTAGTTGCACTTCATTATCGCCACCATTGGATAAAGTGCCGGTAACATTTAAACGCAGAAGAGATCTTCCATCCGACAACATGTGTTGAACGGTAAGAGGCGCAACAATGTCAGAGGTATCATCTTTATAGTCTGCACTAGATGAAGTGGATTTGGCTTTGCCTATAGTTGTTCTCGCTTGTCCTATACGCCACTGCACGCCACCAAAGGTATCGCCACTACTAAAGGAACTCATCAAACCAGCCTGCCCAAGGTTCATTTGAGCCTGTATCGAAAGGGGTAGCGGATTAATACCTAGGGATGTTTCTGCCTCATCAGCGACCGCATAGGGCATGAAAAATAGTGCGGCAGTAGCGGCCATGTAATGAGCGAGCAACGTCTGTTTTACTTTCATAATTTCACCTGCATTTTTATTTTTATTATTTGAGTTGTGATTAGTTATTAATCACCGCATCACTATAATGCGTTTGAATTAAAGTTATAAAACAGATTGTATTAATGATTTCCATTGATATTATTAATACCTATAGTTGGAAGTTAAGGAGCCCCTATGCGTCTAGATAAATTTGATTTGAATTTATTGATTGTGCTTGATGTATTGCTTGAGAAGCGCAATGTCACGAGAGCAAGCGAGCACTTGCATATTGGGCAGTCTGCTACGAGTGCCGCATTGGGGCGATTACGAGAGTATTTTGATGACAGCTTACTGGTGCCCGTTGGACGCACGATGGAACTCACACCACTAGCAAAAAGCTTGGTAGGACCGGTTAGAGATACCTTGATGAGGGCGCGAGCAACCATTTCTTTACGTCCCGTTTTCGAACCAGAAAACATTGTGCGTAATTTTACCGTTGCTGCATCAGACTACATGATCGATATATTGATCGCTCAGTCTTCTAGAGAACTTGCTAAAAGTGCGCCTAGTATGCGACTAGATATGATTATCCCACCAAAGGATGTATTTGATGCATTTGAGCGAGGTGGAATTGATTTATTATTTTTACCAAAGCAGTATTCAGATCGATTTCAACACCCTCAAACAGAGGTATTAACCGATATTCAAACATGCATGGTGTGTGAACACAGTGAACTCAATGAACTTAGCATGGAACAATATTTGGATATGGGGCATGTTGCCATTCGTTTAGGTGATGAACACAGTATTACCCATGAAGAATGGTTTTTACCACGTTATGGTAAACAACGCAGAATCGAATGTACGGTAGACCATTTTAGTTCCGTTCCTTTATTAGTAGTAGGAACAAATCGCATTGTCACCTTACATAGACTTATTGCGGAAGAGATGGCTCAACGCTTCCCGGTTAAATTGCTGCCAGCGCCATTTGAAATGGAACCTGTGACTGAAATTATGATATGGCCACGTTACCTCAACGACGATCCAGCACATATGTGGTTAAGAAATACGGTTTTAGCACAAGCGAAAAGTATTCTTGGTAAATAGCGAGGTATTAAGGTCTAGCAGCGATAGAAATATTTTAAGTGGCCATACTTTGGCCATTTTATGTGCTAATCGAGCATGAATGGTGGCTATGTTTTTATAATCATTCGGTTATATCGAATGATTAAAGCTATTTGAAGTGTTTCTTAGAATGGTTGTGAGCGTGAAGACACACTTGTGAACAAAATAGATACAAAATCAAGTTGATAGTATCAAGGTGTGGATTGATTATTATCAACTTAATCGAAAGTGTGTTTTCCCTTATTCTCAGATTAGTCGCCATGCTAAAAAGACGACACGAATAAAAAGATCGATATTGTTAGTGGCAATGTGACCACTAGTTGGGAGTAGATTTATGAATAAACTTAAAATATCAGGCGTTGCTCTAGCTTTAACTATGATAGCGGGTTGTGCAAGTTCTAATGCTGTTGATCCTCAGTCATCAAAAAATACGGAGATGAATATGAATAAACCTACTATTTTGACCGAGGCGCCAAATATTCCTCCCGGCGTTATTCCAGATGAGGTCAATGTATCCAATACCGTTAACTTAGACGAGTTAGAAGTTCAGTATACTTACAGTTCAGGTCGAGCTTATAAGTTAAAATTTTATGATGATCGAGTTTCTTTTACTCAACTTGATGCAGGTCATATTCCTACTCTGACAGTACCGTATCGAGCTAGAAAAATTGGTAAGGATATGTTTTTAGTCCATTGGCTTGTACCCGGAAGAGTTGGTCACGTTACTCTAATTTTGGATTTAGGTAATAAGGTTATCCATGCATCAGCACTTATGCCTGGGCAAATGGAGCTCTTTGATGAAGGTCCTATTGTTGATGTGAAACAAGGTAAATATACGCAATAGAAAATGGCTAGAAATAGGCCAAACGAGTAACAAACGCTCGGTAGGCGTTATCATTTTTACTACCATAAATTAGCCATATCTCCTGTAATACTGGCCTGAAAAGGTCAGTTTACTTTTCTGTTTAAAAAATACTTCGAGTGGTTTTGTCGCCATTCTCATCTCTACTTACGTCAGAAAATCCTCTTCAAAATAATGTCCAAGTCTCGATTGTGAGTTGCATCTGATAGGTCATTTATATTGAGCTTCTTTGTGTCTTTTATGATGCTTCTATTGAATGTTTTTTATTGTCTTATTAATCATTCGATGGCGTCGAATGATTGATTCTGTTTAAAGGGTTTTTCCGAAAGGTTGTGGTGATTTACATTTAGTTTGTTCTTAAAAACATAAAAATAAAATTTGAGAGGAAGAACAAGTGAAAATAATCAACTCGACGCCATTTCGGCTAAAAGCATTGGCTATTGCCATTGTTTCTAGTACTTCTACTGCCTATGGATTTGAAATAGAAACAGATAATTCTGACTTAAGGGTCAGTCTAGGTAATACCATCAAATACAGTACCGCTTTTCGTACCAAGGATGCCTCTTCAGGTTTAACTCAAGGAAGTGGTGCAGCTAATTATAACGATGGTGATAACAACTTTGATAAAGGGTTGGTTTCAAGTCGTTTAGATCTATTTTCCGAATTTGACCTGTCTTATAAAAATGCCGGTGTTCGTATTAGTGGTGCTGCTTGGTACGACGATGTTTATCATCAAGATACGGACAATACCAGCACAAGTTCAAACCACACCCCTGCCAGTGAATTCTCAGACACCACCAAAAAAACCATGGGTGGAGATGCCGAAATCCTTGATGCTTTTGTTTATTCACGATTCCCTGTGATGAATGGAATGGAAGGCACGATTCGTGTTGGGCGCCATAGCTTGTTGTGGGGCGAAAGTTTGTTTTTTGGCTCTAACGGTATTGCCGGAGGTCAAGGGCCTGTTGATGTGGTGAAGTTATCATCTGTGCCTAACTCTACTTTTAAAGAAACAATGAGACCGACAGGCAAAGTCTCTATCGATATTCCTATTTCTGAAACGGCTTCTTTAGGGGCTTATGTTGGTTATGAGTGGGAGAAATCTCGCTTCCTTCCCGCAGGTTCTTATCTTTCTACTGGAGATACATTAGAAGGTGAAAAACTACTTGCTGGACCATACACAGCAACACACACCTCTGATGATGAAGGTTCTGACTCCGGTCAATACGGTCTACAACTTAAATGGAGTGATTATGACCTTGATGCGGACTTTGGTTTGTACGCAATTCGTTTTGATTCTAGCTCCCCAAGTAATATGTACACCATTTTGGATGCTTCTTTCCATCCTAGTCAATACAAATGGGCTTATGCCAAAGGCATTGAAGCCTATGGTGCCAGTATGGCAAAAACCGTTGGGATTTGGAGCTTGGCCGGTGAAATTTCATATCGTGTAAATGCACCTCTTGCGAGTGCTTCTACATCGATAACAACGTCAGGTGTGCAATACGACAACGATAAAAATCCTGGATATGCCATCGGTGAGACAGCTCATGCTCAATTCTCTTGGTTGGCGAGTTTAGGGTCGAATTTCCTATCTAAAGAGTCCAGTTTTGTTGGTGAAATTGCTTGGAACACTCGCGTAAAAACTACTCAAAATGAAGACAAGTTAAACCCTAACGCCGACAAATCTGCTGTTGGCATAAAAATGGTTTATTCGCCGATGTATCGTCAAGCTTTCGACGGAGTTGATCTAAGTCCTTCTATTGGTATTGGCCATACTTGGGGTAAATCTTCAGCGTTAGGTTCGTCTTTTGGTGTTGATGATGGTGGTGATATTAACGTTGGCGTTAATGCTGTTTATTTAAATCGTTGGAATGCCTCTTTGAGCTATATCAAATATTTAGGAGATGAAGGGCTATTCAATGATAGTTCAAATAACGCAACGTACAAGCAGTCGCAAAAAGATCGAGATTTTATCTCTGCTTCTGTAAGCACCACCTTTTAATTTTTTGGAGAATGATGATGTATAACAATAAAAAACACTCTCTTAGTATTTTAGTTACCTCTGCAGTACTAGGTTGTTTTTCACTGGCTTCTTATGCCGCTGTTAGCCCAGAGCAAGCAGCTCGATTGGGTGCAGATTTGACCCCTTTTGGTGGTGAAAAAGCAGGCAACAGTGATGGCTCTATCCCTGCTTGGACCGGCGGTTTTAATGATCCAATAAAAGGTGAAATATTGGGTGGCAAGCGCTTAGATCCTTTCGCTAGTGAGAAGCCGTTATATACAGTTACTGCAGCGAATATGGATAAATATGCTGATAAGTTAACCGATGGTGTAAAGGCGATGCTACAAAAGTATCCAGATACTTATCGTCTAGATGTTTACCAAACTCATAGAACGGCGACAGCACCAGAGTGGGTATACAACTACACAGTACAAAATGCTTTGAAGGCAAAAATGGATGGTCACAAGATTAGTGGTGCTTATGCAGGTATCCCATTTCCGATCCCTCAAAATGGTCTAGAAGCTATTAACAACCACCGTTTGTCTTGGCGTGGTGTGAGCTGGGAAGCGGATATCAACCAGTATCAAATTACATCAAGTGGCAAAGTTGTTTTGACAACGGATGGTCTATTGAAGAACCAAATGCCTTATTACTTTCAGGAAGGCTCAAGCGAAGAATTTGATGGCTATTTCTGGGAAGTAAACCTTGAAAACTACGGACCGCCAATTCGTGCCGGAGAACGTATTGCTGGGAGAAACAACGTCGATGAAGATAAAACTCAATCTTATGTGTATTTAACGGGTCAGCGTCGTGTACGTAAACTTCCAAATGCTTGCTGTGACACGCCAACTCCTGCGACGGCTGGTTTAATGTCTTTCGATGAGTTGAGCGTATTTTCTGGTACTACTGAAGTGTTTGATTGGAAGTTATTGGGCAAGAAAGAAATACTCATTCCTTATAACGAGAACCGCTTTTTACAATACAGCGATGCACAAGCCATTACTGGAAATCACTTGAATCCAGATGCTGTACGTTGGGAATTACATCGCGTTTGGGTTGTTGAAGCAACGCTTGCAGAGGGCAAACGCCATCAAGCAGTACGAAGTAAATACTATCTAGATGAAGATACTTGGCAAGCATCTTTGGCTGATCGTTGGGACTCTAATGGCGAGTTATGGAAAACACTATGGCAGTTTAACTACATCATGCCTGAGTTCCCAGGAACGATTCCGCAAACCTTTGGTTTTTATAACTTGTTGTCAAGTGAGGCATATGTGGCCAATGTCATGAATGATAAGCCTTCCCAAAATAGGCCTGTAGAGCGTTTTCCTACCAGTACTTTTACTGGTCAAGGCTTAGCGCGTCAGGGCACACGATAGCTTTATTTAATACTCAGTTAATCCGATTACCTTTGTATCAAAGGGAGGGCGTAGCCTTACCCCTTTTGGCTTCGCTCGTCCTTTGATACAGGTTTTGGTTTGCTTGAGAGGGCTTTGTTTTACAAACCAAATAGTTTGTAAGCTTTCAAATAAAAGACGTTGGAGTATTTATGTTTCGTTATTTTCCCACTAATTATCCATGGGATCTTTCTATCAATCTTGCCTTGGAAATGGGTGCGCGTATTGGTGAAATTGAAGAAATGTGTGCACCTCTTCAGGAAGCAGCAAAAGCAAAAGACGCGGCTGGCTCCAAGGCTTTTCGTGAAAGCTGGGAGCGCATGGCAGATAAGTTGTGTGAATTGGCTAAAGAGGATGAAGAGCGTGGTCGTTTGATTTCTGCCGGTGACAAATATGGCCGCGCGGCGACGTATTACCTTACAGCTGAACGTTTACAGGCACATGGATCGCAAGGTCGAGAAGCCTTGTACCAGCGTTTTCAAGAAATATTTGCTCGAGGATTAGAGCTAGCAAAAGAAAATTGTGAACGAGTTGAGATTCCATATGAAGGTAAGCATCTTTCTGCCCTTTATGTACGTGCCGAAGGTGAGGAAGGTAAAGCGCCAATTTTGGTTCAAGTTAACGGCTTGGACTCTACAAAAGAAATGAAGTATCGCGTTGGTTTACCTGCTTGGTTAGCTAAACGAGGTGTTTCTTCTCTTATTGTTGATCAGCCGGGCACCGGTGAGGCGCTTCGTTTACAAGGCCTTACGGCTCGTTTTGATAGCGAACATTGGGCAAGCCGTATTGTTGATTGGTTGGAAACTCGTGAAGAAATTGATGCCAAACGCATTGGTATGGAAGGCGTTTCTCTAGGTGGTTATTACTGTCCTCGTGCTGTGGCGTTTGAGCCTAGATTTGCTTGTGGTGTGGTATGGGGAGCGAATCATGATTGGCGAGATGTACAAAAACGACGCTTAGAAAAAGAAGGCAGTTTTCCTGTTCCACATTATTGGGAACACGTGCGTTGGGTATGGGGAGCAAAAGACATGGATGAGTTTATGGAGATTGCGGAAAAAGTTCATCTAGATGACGTATTAGATCGCATCAAGGTGCCATTTCTTGTGACACACGGAGAAAAAGACTCTCAAATTCCGTTGAAATGGGCTCTTCGAACCTACGAGCAGTTGATTAATAGCCCTAAAAGAGAGCTTAAGGTTTTCACAGATCGTGAAGGGGGCGTTCAGCACTCTAGTTTTGATAATTCTGCCAATGCAGGGGCTTATATCGCCGATTGGGTTGCAGAGACATTGAATGGTCATACGGCCTAATCGTAAAGAGGTAATAAATAATGAAGATAGTCGGTTTAGAAACCATCATTTTTGGTGTTGAGGATGTTGCCTCTTGTGCAACCTTTTTAACAGATTACGGTTTGTTTCCTGTTGATGTAACTGAAACAGGCGGGCGTTTTGAAGCATTAGATGGCACTGCCGTGGTTTTGGCTCATGCCTCAGATGAAAGCATTCCTGCAAGCATTGGTAATGGCTGCATGATGCGTAAAACAGTCATGGGTGTGGCTGATACTGCAACGATTCAGGCTATTACCGAAGAGCTGAGTAAAGACCGAGAAGTTCGTCAATTAGCGGATGGCTCTATTGAGTCTACAGATGATTCCGGTTTTGTGATTGGCTTTCAGGTAACCACTCGCAAAGAGTTGAATTTGGCGGGTGAAATTTCAAATGTACCAGGCTCACCATTTCAACGACCTGTTAACCATCGAGCCGTTCAGCTAGACGCAGGTCCAATACGTCCTAGAACCTTGTCTCATATTGTGTATTTTGTACCTGATCCCGTTAAAGCTGAAGCGTTTTATGTTGAGCGTTTGGGCTTCCGCTGCACTGATAGATTTGAAGGTGCTGGCCCGTTTTTACAACCAGCAGGTACGTTAGATCACCACACACATTTCTTGATTGGTGCGCCGCCGTTTATGCAAGGTGTCGAGCATTTCACGTTCCATTTTGGTGGTCCTACTGAAGTGATGCAAAACGGTTCTCAGTTTATAGAAAAAGGTTATCAAGCGTTTTGGGGGCCGGGTCGCCATATTATGGGATCAAACTGGTTCTGGTATTTCAATAGTCCTTTCGCATGTCATATCGAGATGGATGCGGATATGGATTTGCATGATCAAAATTGGAGTCCTCGTGCGCTACCAATGGGCGCCGATAACTCGCAAGCGTTTCTTATGCGTTACCGAAGTAAATGGTCACCAGGAAAAGATACCTCACACAATGGTGATTATGAGTAGATTTATTTAAGTAAAAGAAAGTTGATCAAGTATTTGATATAAAAGAAAAGTTTTTATGGGGAGGAGCAGTGATAATTTATTACTGCCCCATAAAAAACTGAAAGCGACGATACGTCGCTACCACGAAATAACAATAAACAAAGTGGATGGTAAGAGTATGTTGATGATATCTGTGAGATACGGGATTTTTTGCTGTACGGATCGAAGAGAGCCGACCTTTCTGATGGGAGGTGTACGATGAGCCATCGTTTTGGATTTAAAGGCAATCTTGCTTTGATGGTTTCCCATAGTGCCGGTATGTTAGATCTAGTGGCGCTACCTTTATGGGTTGGGGTTTTAGTGGCCACATATCACTTTGATAGCCAGCAAGCGGGTGGTCTAGTTACCTTATTTTTAATTGGTGCGGTAGGCTCCAGCATATTAATTGCCCCGCGCTTCAAAAAGCTAAATCGACGTGTGGTTGCCAGCGTTGGTTTTTTTGCTTCAGGTTTATGTTTTTTTGCTGCTTCTCAAACCAATGACTATGTTCAATTGGCTCTCTTGCATCTTGTGGCGGGCATCAGTTCAAGCGCTGCACTAAGCATGGCGCATGGTACGTTCGCTCGAGGAGAAAATCCGCACAGATTATTCGCTATTGCCGGACTTACCTTGGGTATTATGGCGTTCGTCTTTATGGGCGCAACACCAAATATTACCAAGACAGTGGGTGGACATTCATTGTTTATTATCTTTGGTGGCATTATGACGTTTGCTGCTTTTGTATGTGCTGTTGCCTTTCCTTCTTTGGTTCTAGGTGAAGAAGACAGTGAGAATGCCAAACAGGTTGTAACGAAAATCCCGTCTAGTGTTTGGTACGGTATTGTGGGCATTAGCTTAATGGCAGTGACTCAAGCCATGACGTTTAGCTTTATGGAACGAGTTGGGAACGACCGAGGTTTTTCCGCCGATTCTGTGACGTTAGTTTTAATAGTGCTTACTGTGATTAACATTATCGCAGCGGCATCCGCTGGTATTTTTGAAAAGCGCCTTTCTGCCCGTGTTGTTTTATGCACAGGCCCTGTTCTACAAATTATCTTGTCCAATATTATGATGAATGCAAGTAGCTTCGCTTTTTATGCCGCTTCAGCATCTTGTTTTGTGTCTCTGATGATATTCACTCATACCTTTGTTTTTGGCTTATTGGCTCGTTTAGATGAGTCTGGTCGTGCCCTGGCAGCAACGCCTGCGATGCTAATGATTGGGGCGGCGGTTGGCCCAATTTTGGGTGGAACCATCATTAAATTTGTTGGTTATCAAGGTATTGGTATAGCCGCTTTGGTGTTCGGTACGATTTCACTTGTGTGTTTTATACGTGTCTTTCAGCGCAGCTCAGATGTTATTCAATCTGAGTCTGTGGCGTGAGGTGGATAATGTCTAAGCAGAAGAAAGAGAGACCGAACATAGCGAGTTTCATACGTAAGCTTGCTGTGTTCACTCTGATGGCTTTTTTACTTTGTCGAGTTGAAGGGGTTATTGCTGCCGTTGCTGATGCTATTGATCGTCCAGCTATTGAGTCTAGTTTGGGTGCGCATTCTGTTTTGTTGTCGGTGACATCTGTCGGTGATCATTTTGTTGCTGTTGGTGAACGTGGTTTGATTTTGCGCTCCGATGACGATGGCAAAAGTTGGCATCAGTTGTCTTCTCCAGCCAGTGTGACTCTGACTGGAGTAAGTTTTTTTGATGATGAAAATGGCTATGCCATTGGTCACGGCGGCATTGTTTTGCGTACTAAAAATGGTGGCAATGATTGGAAAGTACAGCTTAATGGTCAACAGCTAGCAGAAAAGCTATTACAACAAGCTGAAGAATCTAAAGACGAAGAATCGATTCGTCAGGCCAAATTGCTGATTGCCGATGGCCCAGACAAACCTTTTTTAGATTTGTTGGTACTTGGACGAGATCACCTTGTAGTTGTTGGTGCTTATGGTTTTGCCTTTGAAAGTATCGATGGTGGCCAGACTTGGGCATCTTGGATGGACCGAATTGATAATCCATTTGGGTTGCACTTATACAGTATCCGTAAACAAGGTGAGCGCATACTGGTGGCTGGTGAACAAGGTTTTTTTGCACTTTCTATGGATGATGGTCAGTCGTTTGAAACCATCGAAACACCATATGAAGGCAGTTTTTTTACTGCTCAGTTGCTGGGTCACGATGAAATAGTGCTGGCTGGTTTACGAGGTAATACCTTGCTATCCGATGATAATGGTCAGCACTGGAAAGACATTAAAAATCCTGTTAGTTCGTCGATTATGGCCTCTTTTGTTCACTCTGACGGTCAAGTAATCATGGCGAATCAAGCGGGAACCTTGCTTGGTCTGAGAGAAAACCGACTGGTTCCACTTACCCGTAAGCGCCTTCCACCTTTAACCAATATTCTAGAAAAAGCGAACGGTAGTGTACTTGCTTTAAGCATCAATGGGCCTGTCTCTATTGATGTAGGAGATTTCAAATGAAACATCATACGTCTACTACCACTTCACCCGAGGATAAGTTTGACCCGAATTCTGGCTCCTTTATCGAGCGAGCGTTATTCAATCATCGTTTAGTCGTTATTATCATTTGTGCTTTAGTAACGGGGTTATTAGGTTGGCAAGCGACTAAGCTAACTATTAATGCAAGTTTTGAAAAAACCTTACCAACGCATCAAGTTTATATTCAAAACTATTTGAAATATGAAAACGAGTTAACCGGTTTAGGCAATGCGTTACGGATTGCAGTGGTGAACCCTAATGGCAGTATTTATGATGCTCATTATCTAGAGTTATTACGTCAACTCAGTGATGAAGTGTTTTTATTGCCTGGTGTAGACAGAGTGCAAATGACATCACTTTGGACGCCTTCAACGCGTTGGATTGGGGTAACCGAAGAAGGTTTAGATGGCGGTCCAGTCATTCCAGAAGGTTACGATGGCTCTCCTACTAGTTTGCTAACATTGAAAGCCAACGTGGCGCGTTCTGGGCAAATTGGTCAATTGATCGCGGCAGATGAAGAATCCACTATTATCTACATGCCATTGCTAAATCAAGATGCAACTGGGGAAACCTTAGATTACGCAAAGTATTCCAAGGTGCTTGAAGACCTACGGACTAAGTATCAAGCAGAAGGTTTGGAAATCCATATTACCGGTTTTACCAAGGTAATGGGTGACTTGATCGAAGGTGTTCAAGCAGTTTTGTGGTTTTTCGCATTGGCGGTTGTGATCGCGACCATTATGGTGTTTTGGTATACCCGTTGTGTGCGTTCAACCTTCTTAGTGGTATTCGCTTCTATGTTAGCTGTGGTATGGCAATTGGGTATTTTGCCTACGCTAGGTTATGTATTAGACCCGTATTCTATCCTAGTACCTTTTCTAGTGTTCGCTATTGGCATGAGCCATGGCGCACAGAAAATGAATGGCATTATGCAGGATGTTGGCCGTGGTTTTGACAAACTGGTCGCGGCACGTTTTACCTTTAGACGTTTGTTCATGGCTGGTTTAACCGCATTGTTGGCAGACGCCGTTGGTTTTGCTGTGCTGTTAGTGATCGATATTAAGGTGATTCAAGAGTTAGCTATTGCTGCTTCTATCGGGGTTGCTGTACTGATCTTCACTAACCTTATTCTTTTGCCCATCATGCTTTCTTATGTTGGTGTTGGTGAAAAAGCAGCACAACGCAGCGTGATAAATGACATTGATCAAACCAGTGCGAAAAAGATGCCTGCATTATGGGTGTTCTTAGATAAGTTTACCCAGCGAAAATGGGCAACTGGGGCCTTGATAGCAGGTGTATTGTTGGCAGTTGGAGCCTTCTCGTTAAGTACTCAATTGAAGATAGGCGATCTCGATCAAGGGGCTCCTGAGTTACGTCAAGACAGCCGTTACAATCAAGATATCGCCTTTATGAATCAGTATTATGGCGCTTCCAGTGATGTGGTGGCGATCATGGTCAAAACCCCTGATGGTCAATGTTCTCAATACGATACCCTGAAAAAAATAGACACGCTTGAGTGGCAATTACGTCAGCTTCCTAGCGTGGAATCAACGAACTCTTTGGCTCTATTATCTCGTCGTGTGTTGTCTGGTTTAAATGAAGGCAATCCTAAATGGTACGAGTTTCTACCAAACCAAAGTATGTTGAATTACATCACTGCGGGTGCGCCACGAGGTCTGTACAACAGCAGCTGTAATCTATTGACGGTTTATGTTTATCTGCAAGATCACAAAGCAGACACCTTGAGTAACATTGTTAATCATGTGGAAGCTTTTGCTAAAGACAATAATACCGATGATGTGCAGTTCCTATTGGCTGCGGGTAGTGCAGGGATTCAAGCGGCGACCAATATCTCCGTAAAAGCCGCTTGGTATCAGATGTTGTTCCTGGTTTATGGTGCTGTAGCTTTACTGTCTCTTATTACTTTCCGTTCCTTTAAAGCCGTTATTGTGGCGCTGCTTCCTTTGATGCTGACCTCCATTATGGTCGAAGCTTTGATGGTGCAATTAGGCATGGGCGTGAAAGTCGCCACTTTGCCAGTTATCGCCTTGGGGGTCGGTATTGGTATCGATTACGCCTTGTATATTTTGTCCATAACTTTGGTTGGATTACGTCAAGGTACTAGTTTATCTCAGTCTTATTTAAGAGCGCTTAATTTCACCGGCAAAGTCGTGATGTTAACCGGTGTAACCTTGTCTGTTGGGGTGATAACTTGGATTGCTAGCCCGATTAAGTTCCAAGCTGACATGGGGTTATTACTGGCGTTTATGTTCATTTGGAACATGTTAGGTGCACTGATTTTATTACCTGCTCTTGCGCATTTTCTGCTTAAGCCAAAATACGCTAATGGTGGCGACTCCAAAAGTGAGGTGTTGTGATGATGTTGACAGAAAACAGCGTTGTGCTTTGTCACATTGATGATCTTAAAGAAGGCGACACGAAAGGCTTTTTAGAAAATGAGGCCGGGCAGGACCTGCTGTTCGTGGTGAAATTTAACGACGAATTTTATGGCTGGCGAAATGCTTGTCCTCATGTAAATGATGCACCGATGGCATGGCGTAAAGATGCTTATATGGATGCTAAAAAGCAACATGTTGCTTGTCATGCCCATGGTGCCTTATTTGAGCCTGATTCTGGGTTGTGTATTCAGGGGCCTTGCCTTGGCAAGACGCTAGAAAAAGTACCTGTTTATGTTAATTCGATGGGCATGGTCTCAATTTTATTAACAGACATTAATTAATTCTACTAACAACAAAAATAAGGAGTCATTAAATGGCTGCAGTAAATAAAGTATTGGTCATTGGTGGTGGTTTCTCCGGTATGGCCACAGCAATTAAAATGCGCAGTCATGGCATTCAAGTTGATCTTGTTGAGATTGATCCTGAATGGTGTGAATTGGGAGCTGGTATCAGTATCAATGGCGCATCTATGCGTGCATTAGAAAACCTTGGGCTTTATCAGCAAGTTGTTGAACAAGGTTGTGTTACTGATGGCGTCGCTATTCACTTAGCTCATGGTCCTTTAATTATGGAGCTGCCAACACCAAGCCCAGTTGGTTCCTCTGTGGGAGGCAGTGGCGGTATTTTTCGTCCTACTCTCGCTCGCATTATGTCTACTGCGACACTTGAGTCTGGTGTCAATGTCCGCTTGGGCTGCACCTATACAGACATTCAACAGACTGAATCTGGCGCAGTTGTGACTTTTACAGATGGAAGTACGCACGACTATGACCTTGTTGTTGGTGCAGACGGTGTGCACTCAAAAATACGCAAAGAATTCTTCCCTGAAGTGGCTGATCCTGAATACATAGGTCAGGGCGTGTGGCGTGCGATTATGCCACGTACCGCTGAGATCAATCGTGTGACCATGTGGATGGGAGATCACCTTAAACTTGGTGTAAACCCAGTATCTGATACTCATATGTATATGTTTATTACAGAAGACCGTCCAACGAAAGAACACATTGATAAAGAAACTTGGCCGCAAATTTTCGCAGGATTGATGGAACATTTTCCTAATCCAACCATAAAAGCGTTGATTCCACATGCATTAAAAGAAGAGGCAAACATTGACTACCGTCCGCTTGCTAATTTGTTAGTCAAAACGCCTTGGAACAAAGGTCGTCTAGTGATGATAGGCGACACAGTAGCGGCGACGACGCCTCATCTTGCGTCTGGCGCAGGAATTGGTATCGAAAGTGGAATCGTATTAGCGGATGAGTTGGCGGCTAATGATGATGTCCAAGTGGCGCTTGATAAGTTTCATGATCGTCGTTGGGATCGTTGTCGCATGGTGGTCGAAAACTCCGCTCGCTTGTGCCATATCGAGATTAATGGTGGCGATAAAGCCGAACACTCAAAAATTATGGGACAGTCACTAATAGCGTTAAGTCAGCCGATTTAAAACTCCCTTGGGCAGTGTGACACGTTTGTGTTCACTGCCATTTTTTATTTACCGATATGTGTGCTTTTTAACATTAGAGAGGTTACTCCATGAGTTTTCCCGATATTTACCGTGTTGTGACGGGCCATGATGAAAATGGTAACGCGATTATTTTAGAAAACGGTCCACTTAATACTGTGATGGATCTTGAAGCCGTTCCAGGTACTAAGTTTCATGAAGTATGGAATACCAGCGATACACCGGCCCCCATCACCAATGCTCAAACCGATCCAACTATAGGGCCTGTGGTTTTACCACCGATGAAAGCGGGCACCCGAATTCGCTTTGTTGATATTCCGCCAGACACTGAGGAGTTTTTGACTCATGGTAAAGGCAATATGAAGGAAATGTTTTCAAAAGTTGGTGATGAAGATGCCTCCACAGTAAAAGAAGATTCCCCTCATCCTTTGATGCATCGCACTGAATCAGTGGATTACGGCATTGTTATTGAAGGTGAGTTGACCTTGATTGTTGATAATGGCGAAGCTATTTTAAAGCCTGGTAGTGTCGTTATTCAGCGTGGTACTAACCATGCGTGGGCGAATCGCTCAGGAAAAATGTGCCGTATTTTATTCATCCTAATCGGTGGACAGTACGACGATCAATTGGCTAATGCCTTAACTAAATAAGGAGTCATAAAATGAAATTCGCAACTCTACCGAATGGCACCTTAGATGGTCGTCTAGTCGTTGTTTCAAAAGATTTAACCAAAGCTGTCGACGCCACAGTTATTGCGCCTAACTTATTATCAGTAGTACAAAATTGGCAAGAAAAAGCCGCCGATCTTCAGGCTTTGTACGACTTATTAAACGCAGGAAAAGCAGATTATACCTTTGATTTTGACCCATCGGCTTGTCTTGCGCCATTGCCAAGAAGCCCGCAGTGGTTAGACGGCTCTGCGTTCATCAATCATGGTAAATTGATGGAAGAGGCGTTTAATACTAAGCCTATTCCTGACTTTGACACCATTCCGGTGATGTACCAAGGCGCGAGCGATGATTTTCAAGGTCCAACTGCAGATATTCTGATGCCAAATGAAGAGGATGGTATCGACTTTGAAGGTGAGTTTGGTGTGATTACAGGGCCAGTACCTATGGCGGCAACTCTGGACGAAGCAGCTCAAGCGATTTGTTTGTTGGTACAAATAAACGATTGGAGTCTGCGATCGTTTGGGCCTCGTGAAATGGCAACGGGATTTGGTTTTATACAAGCCAAGCCTTCATCAAGTTTTGCACCAGTTGCGGTTACTCCTGATGAAATGGGTGATGCTTGGAAAAATGGACGTTTTAATTTGCATCTTAACATCACATGGAATGGTGAGCGTTTTGGTGAACCTCATGGCAGTGAAATGAATTTTTCTTTCCCTGAATTGATCGCTCATGCGGCACGAACTCGCAAATTAAATGCAGGCTGTATCATAGGATCGGGTACCGTTTCTAATAAATCTCGAGATGCTGGATCGGCGTGTATTGCCGAGCGACGAGTGATCGAAAAAATCGATCTAGGTGAGATTAAAACTCAGTATATGCGTTTTGGTGACAGTGTCCGTATGCAGGCGAAATTTGATGATGGTCGCGATGGCCCATTTGGCGTGATCGAGCAAAAAATCATAGCGAACAAATAAATAAGGGCTGTCAGATGCATGTATTAATTACGGGCGCAAATGGCTTTGTTGGACAAGCGCTGGCAAACCATATCCTGTCCCAAGGCTGTGTTGGAGAAAGCAAGGTCTTGCGTTTGACCTTGTTAGATCGTCAGTTTGATAATGCTGTTGATAGCTCGTCACTTGGTTTAGTGGTTGAGCAACATAGTGGTGACCTTGCAGACGATCAATGGCTGAAAGACACACTGGGGCGTTTCCCCATGGATGTTATTTACCATCTGGCCAGTATTCCCGGTGGCATGGCGGAAAAAAATGATCAGCTCGGCCGCAGTGTGAATATTGATGCCACGATGGCCTTACTGGATCTCTGCAAAACTCAAACGGAATCGATAGGGCACAAACCTGTATTGGTGTTCGCTAGTAGCATTGCGGTCTTTGGCATCATGCCAGATTTGGTCAACGATGATACTCCGCTGAAACCTCAGATGAGTTATGGCGCCCATAAAATCGTTGGTGAGGTGATGATTAATGACTTTAGTCGCCGTGGCTGGGTCGATGGCCGCTCATTGCGTTTACCCGGTGTGTTGGCTCGTCCGCCAGCAGAAACGGGTCAACTTTCGGCTTTTTTAAGTGATATTATTCGTGAGTTATCCCAAGGCTATGCTTTCGTTTGCCCTATGTCGGCACAAGCAAAAACATGGGCATCGTCTTTGCCAAACATTATTGAAAACCTTATCCATGGTGCAGCAGTAGAAGAAAGCAAACTAAAGGTGACTAGAACCTTTACCTTGCCCACTCTCTGTTTCAGCATGGCAGAAATGGTCGATGCTATTGGCTTGGTTTATAAGCAGAACACGAAAGAACTCGTTAGCTATGAGCCAAATCCAATGATTGAAGACTTGTTTGGGTGCTTTCCATCGCTAGAAACCCCTTCTGCCGATGAAGTGGGTTTTAAGCATGATGGCGATCTTAATAAGCTAGTAGAACGGGCTTTATTAAAATGAACACACTATTTTCACTACAAGATAAGGTGGTATTGGTTACTGGCGCATCCGGTGGATTGGGTTCAGCCATTGTTGATACCATGGCCGCTTATGGTGCTAAGGTTATTGCTTCCGATCGGACAAATCAGTATGTCGCGAAAAATGGCGTGGTTTTTATTGCTTGTGATCTAAGTCGTAACGAGGGCATCGATAAACTGGTTGAACAAGCCAAGGCGGTTTACGGCCGTATTGATGTTTTTGTGTCGAATGCTGGCGTACAAGGACCGGCTGGGCCAATAGAGTTAATCAGCGATGACGACTGGGATTTGGTCATGTCGATCAATCTAAAAAGTGCATTACGACTTTGCTCTGCGTTGATTCCTGATATGGCTGAACGAGGGCAAGGGTCCGTAATTTTAATGTCTAGTATTGCCGGATTAAGAGGTAATAAAGCCATTGGTCTCTATGGTTTATCTAAGGCCGGGTTGGCGCAGCTAGCGCGGAACTTAGCTGTTGAGTGGGGACCTAGAGGGGTTCGAGTGAACGCCATTTCTCCCGGTTTGATCCGAACGCCTTTGGCGACTGAATTACTTGAAAACGAGCAATTTATGCAACGCCGATTACTCGCCACACCACTTCGTCGAGTCGGTGAACCAGAAGAAATCGCCAGCGTGGCGGTGATGCTGGCAAGTAGGGCGGGTGGCTTTATTTCTGGACAAAATATCGTTGTTGATGGCGGTACTATTATCAGCGATGGCAATTAGTAGATATTGTCATGTTTTTATAAGAGTAGGCGGGTTGCTTGAAAGTTAGAAGAAATTCACACAATAGCGGCAGAAATCCGTAAGGAATATTAGTTAATCACGTCAAAGCTTATATTTTGATCCATGCTGACTTTGTTCTAGAGAGTCTCATGGGAGAAAATAACAAAGTGTGTCTGATTGATTTTGATGTTTTCTCTACAAATAGTGTTAAGTAGAGCATAAGCGCTTCGTCATGAAATGCCTATGCTCTACTGGTATTGAGATATTAAGCAATGGAACTACAGATGTATTTCATTTCTAAATAATCTTCGATTCCGTACTTAGAGCCTTCGCGACCAAGGCCCGATTGTTTAACACCGCCAAAAGGCGCGACTTCATTTGAAATTAAGCCAGTATTATGACCAACCATGCCATATTCTAAGGCCTCTGATACACGAATCATGCGAGCATGATCACGAGTAAAGAAGTACGCTGCTAGACCAAAAATAGTGTCATTGGCCATCGCGATGGCTTCTTCTTCCGTATCGAATGAGAAAAGAGGAGCGAGAGGGCCAAAGGTCTCTTCTTGAGCCACATTCATTTCAGGAGTTACACCCGTTAGGATCGCTGGCGTGATAAATAATCCACCCAAACGATCGCCTCCATGAATCAAAGTCGCGCCTTTGCTAACAGCATCCTTGATGTGTTCTTCTACTTTTAGAATAGCTTTTTCTTCGATCATAGGGCCAATATCTGTGCCTGCTTCGGCGCCATTACCCACTTTTAGGGCTTTGACTTTTTCCGTTAGCTTGGCGGCAAACGCATCGTAAACGCCACGTTGAACCAGAATTCGGTTTGCGCATACACAAGTCTGACCGGCATTACGGTATTTAGAGGCCATTGCTCCTTCAACTGCTTTATCAAGGTCAGCATCGTCAAAGACGATGAATGGCGCGTTACCGCCTAATTCAAGGGACACTTTTTTGATGGTGTCTGCACATTGTGCCATCAATAAACGACCCACTTCAGTGGAACCTGTAAAAGACAGTTTGCTTACAACATGGCTGTCAGTTAGCACTTTACCTATTTTGCTTGCAGAGCCTGTTACAACTTGGAATACGCCCGCTGGAATACCCGCACGTTGGGCTAATTCTGCAATGGCTAGAGCGGTAAGTGGGGTTAAATCGGCAGGGCGAACAATCATCGAACAACCTGCTGCCAAAGCAGGAGCGGCTTTACGCGTGATCATGGCTGCAGGAAAATTCCAAGGTGTAATCGCCGCGGTAACACCGATAGGTTGACGAATAACTGTAAGTCGTTGGTCTGCTCGTGGTGCAGGAATAGTGTCGCCGTAAATGCGTTTGGCTTCTTCCGCGAACCATTCGATAAAAGAAGCAGCATAAGCAATTTCGCCTTTCGCTTCAGCTAACGGTTTACCTTGCTCAGACGTCATCAGTAAGGCTAAGTCATCAGAGTTCTCAAGCATTAGCTCAAACCAGCGGCGCAAAATAGCAGAGCGTTCTTTCGCGGGTAAAGCTGCCCATTTTTTTTGTGCGATTTTAGATGCTTCGATCACCGCAGGGATTTCTTCAGGAGAAAGGTGAGGAATCTCTATAATAGTTTCACCTGTTGCTGGATTAGTAACAGGGTGTGTGGTTTTTGCCTTTGCTTCAACCCACTCGCCATTGACTAAACAACGAGACTTAAGAAGGGACATATCCTTTAACATGAGTATCACCTATTTGTTGGTAAATAAAGTAAGTTATTCTTGTACTAATCACATCTCTATTATCAAATCTTCATCGATCAAAGTAAATAGGTTAACATGTTAACTAATTTTCTTTGATAAAGAGACTGTCGTATGAATATAAAATTATCAGTTGTTGACCAAAGTCCAGTACATGGATCGCATAGTAAAAAAGATGCGCCTTTGTTAACGGTTGAATTAGCTAAACATTGTGATGAATGGAATTACCATCGTTATTGGGTTGCAGAACATCATGACAGCGTGCATTTCGCTAATCCTTGCCCTGAGATCTTAGTCGCGCATTTGGCCAGTATTACGCAACGTATCAAAGTTGGCAGTGGCGGTGTGATGCTGTCTAACTATAGTCCATTAAAAGTGGCAGAGTGCTTTTCTATGTTGGCATCACTCTTTCCTGGACGTATTGATCTTGGTGTAGGGCGTGCTCCTGGTGGTTCTGCTATGACATCTGCCGCTTTAGCCTTTCCTAATAAAGCCTCGAACGGTCAGTTTTATGCTGAACAGGCGGATTTGCTAGCAAGCTTTATTCACGGGTCATTTAAAGACAACCATCCCTTTAGCTCGATCCATGTGATGCCAGAAGTACGTGATGTACCGGATTTATGGATGCTTGGATCAAGTGGTGGTAGTGCTGAGCTGGCTGGGCAGTTAGGTTATCATTTGGCTTTAGCGCGATTTATTGATTCTGAAAATTGCCATCCACGTATCTTTGATGCTCACCAAAAAGCTTGGCAACAGGCAGGGCATGAGCACCCATTACAGCGCATGTTGGCGATTGCTTGTATTTGTGCAGATACGGAAGGTGAAGCGAAACTTCGAGCAGGAACCGCAGTGTATCGTAAGTTTGCTACTCATATAGGAGAGCGGGAAGACTTTTTAACACCAGCTCAAGTTCGCGATAGATATCATGCGATGCCAGCATCTCATCAAGCTTTGTTTGATCGTATTGAAGCCAGTTATACGATTGGCACACCAGAGCAATGTTGGGCTGAAATGGAATCTCTGGCTGAGGCATTTAACACTGATGAAATTTCTCTTGTTACTGTGACACATAGCCAATCGGATCGTTTAGATAGTTATCGTTTGTTGGCAAAAAACTTATAGGAAGTGGCATTTCATAATGTGCCAAAATAAAAAACAGGCTGATTCATCAGCCTGTTTGAACTCATAATTACTCTATAAATTAAGGATTATGCGGCACTTAATTGAGCTTTGTTTACTTTAATTGGCGCCGTTTCTGTTAGGAAGAAAGCTAGCAGTAGAGCAATTAATGATCCTGCAGCGGCAATCCACATGACGATTTGAAGGCCATAAGCATCGGCAGCAAAACCTGCTACTACCGGCGTAATGAAGCCACCGAATAGTTCGCCAATTCCCATAATCAAACCTAGCGCCGTTGCCACTTGTGTAGCTGGAACGGTTTCAGCCGGAATGGTCGCCATAAACAAAGTAAAACAGCCAAGTCCAGTATAGGTTAGGAAAATTAGCGGAAGCATAGTGCTAGCGTCATCAACAAACAGTAAAACCATTGGGCACAGAGTGGCAATCATGGTGAATAAAATTAACATAGGTTTGCGGCCAAATCGGTCAGATAAAGCGGAAACAATGAATCCCCATACCATCCAAGCAAAGCCAAGGCTACCCATGATGCCTCCCATGACTTCTGGACTGAAACCTTTTATTTGCATTAGATAAGTCGGTGTAAAAGACACTAAGGTGATGAACCAAGAAATGTAGAAACAAGAAATTAAAATGCACAGTAGGATATTTTTGTTTTTCAATAAGGTTTTGATGTCTGCTTTGTTGCTAATTGCATGACTTCTTTGCAAGTCTTGATGCACATGTTTATTTCGCACAAAAAACATCATTAATGCAGCAATGACCAAGCCTGGAATAATTGTTGCGTAAAATGCACTGCGCCAGCCGTAATCTGTTGCAATCCAGATAAGTATCGGAGGCGCAATAACCGCTCCAATTAATCCTGGAGCAGACGCATTGACCAAGCCCATATTTAAGCCACGGCGTTTTGGTGATGAGGCTGAAGCCAATAAAGATTGTGAAATGGGGAGTACAGGTCCTTCTGCAACGCCCATTAGTCCACGGAATATTAGTAGGCTAATGAAGCTGGTTACCATGCCTGACAACGCAGAACAAAGAGTAAAAGCAATAACAGACAGTACTAAAATGTATTTTTTTGATTCCTTGCGGTCTGCATAGGCACCTAATGTCATACCAGATAAGGCCCACATTAAAGATAGGGCAGAAGATAGCATTCCTAAATGGCTATTGTTTAGGCCCAAATCCTTTGCGATAAAAGGAAACAAAAAAGACAGCGCTAAGCGGTCAAAAAAGACAAAGCCAAACCCTATAAAGAGAATGACGAGTAGGCGATTTTCATAAGAGTTTATTTTCATTATTAGATCTCTCGTTCGTTATTGTTATTAGTCGTTGAGAATAAATTCAGCACAACGCTCTGCGATCATGATGGTCGGAGCATTGGTATTACCTGACACAATGGTAGGCATAATAGAGGCATCGCAGATGCGCACACCTTTTACTCCATTAACACGGAGCTTAGTGTCGACAACGGCTTGTTCATCAGAGCCCATGCGGCAAGTGCCAACCGGGTGGTAAACGGTCTTAGCGTGGCTGCGGATATGCGCTTCTATTTCAGCATCTGAAATATCTTCTTTTGCGGATGGACGAAGCTCTTCGCTGATCAGTTCAGCCATGGCAGGTGCCCGTATAATCTTGCGGGCTAGTTTGACGCCACGGATAAGCGTATCTACGTCGTCACGGTGTGATAACGCACCGCTTTCGAAAATCATCGAGTCTGTTGGGTCGGCGCTGCGTAGGCGAGCGAATCCTCGAGATTTAGGTCGTAAGAAACAAGGGTTTATGGAAATGCCGTGACCTTCGATAGGCTCGCGGTCTACGTCACCAACTAAAGTAGGTAGTACATGGAATTGAATGTCAGGGCGACCACAATTGCTGGTATCAACAAAGCCACCTGATTCAACAACGTTAGAAGTCAATAAACCCGTTTTAAAACAAGTCCACTGGAAACCATAAGACAGTGCTTTGAGGCCTTTATCACTGCCTAGTAAGCTGATTGGCTGTTTCGCACGACCATAGATACTGACTTCTAGATGATCCTGATAGTTTTCACCCACTTCTGGAGAATCGTAAAGCGTTGATATGCCATGTTTGGATAATTGCTCTTTTGGACCAATACCAGACAACATTAATATTTTGGGGGTTGATAATGCACCAGCGGTTAAGATGATTTCTTTCTTCACAGAAAGTATTTCTATTTTGCCTGACTCATTACGCAACTCAATACCTGTCGCATTGTTATTACCATCAAATATAATCTTGTTAACGTAGCACCCTGTTCGAATTTCTAGATTTGGTGCGTTCTCTACTTCTTTGAGATAAGTTGCAGCGGTACTACCACGACGACCATCAAAAGTAGTTGTGTGATAGAAGCCAATGCCATCTTGTTTGTCGCCATTAAAGTCGTCGTTATAAGGGATGCCCGTTTGTTGCGCGGCTTTTAAAAAAGCTTGGCTGAGGGGGTGGCGAAAACGAGTGTCGCTGACACGCAGAGGGCCATTTGTACCGTGAAATGGTTCGCTTAGACGCATATGGTTTTCTGAGCGTTTAAAAGCAGTTAATACGTTGTCCCATCCCCAACCATCGCAGCCATTGCGTTCCCATTCATCGTAATCTTCTTTCTGGCCACGGATGTAAAGCATAGCATTGATTGAGCTACCTCCACCTAGGGTTCGACCTTGCGGCACGTAGGTTTTTCGGCCGCCAGCGTCTGGTTGAGGTTCGCTTTCATAAATTACAGATCGCTTCGACCCAATAACACGAATGAAAGTGGCTGGCATTTGAACGAATATAGAATCGTCTTTTGGACCATCTTCCAGTAAAACTACGTGAAAACCTGCTTTTACAAGTCTATGTGTCACAGTGCAACCTGATGAGCCACCGCCCACCACGATGAAATCAATGGACTTCATGAGTAAACCTCTCGATCTTATTATTGTGTTTGGGTGTTTATATGGATGAGCATAGAGGTTTATTGAGAGGGAAAATTGACTTGATCGGACTGGCAGTTTTACTCTGCCGGACATTTTGAAAAGAGATCATAACTTCGAATATAGTTAACATGTTTACTAATTATTTGGCGAGGGGTATGATCAAACTTAGATCGTTTAGATATTCATCCTTAAAAAAACAAAAACTATATTGAGGGATTTATGTCATTTTCAGGACAAGTTCGAGTATCAACTCGAGATATAGACCTTATGTCTCGACGGTATTATTGGGAAGAGGCGGTTAATCAATATGTGATTCATATTGATTGTCCAATCGCCTCGGATTCACCGTTAGAGGCGGAACTTCGACATTCTCACGGCGATATTATTAGCGTGAATCATATAGAGGCGAATAGGCACTCTGTGCAGCGTAGCCGTATTGATATTGATGAAGACGGTCGTGATGGTTTTTTTATTTGTCTAATGACAAAGGGAAATGGTTATTCATATCAAGGTATGGATTGCGCGAGTCATATGCCAGGAGACATGGTCATTTATGACACAGCTAAACCCTATGGACATGGTTTTCCTAATAATATGGGAATGTATGTTTTAGATGTTCCTCGATCCATTGCCGAAAGAGAGTTAGGGGTTGTTGATAACCTCATTAAAATAGACCGTAATTTGCAATGTGGTACTTCATCAACGAGTGCGATTTTTAAATTATTAGAGAGTAGTATCGATAGTCATCATACTTTTCAGCTAAAAGCAGAAGAGGTGATACACCATATTCAGGTACTGTCTGGATTACATGGCGCAAAATTTAATCAAAAAAATCGGAATTTATTATTTTTTAAATGTAAGGCGTTCATTGAACAGCATTTAACGTCAGCAGATTTAAATGCAGAAATGATAAGTAGTCATTTATTTGTGTCGTGCCGCCAAATAGCCAGAGCATTTGAAGCTCATGGTATGACTATGAGCCGATATGTTTGGCAATCAAGATTGAATAAAAGTCGTGAAGACATTCTAAATTTAGATAATTTGAGTATTACGGATATCGCTTATAAGTGGGGATTCAGTCACTCTTCGCATTTTAGTCGTGCTTATAAACAGTATTTTAATGAGTCGCCTCAAGCAACTAGAAAACAAAAAAGGCAGAATCTTGTGTAAGAGCTGCCTATTATTGAGCTTGTTTAGCTTTCTAATGCAATAATATCGCTCAATAGTCGGCTCAGTTCTTTAAGCTTATCTTCACCTAGCTTTTCGATGATTCGTTGGTATGCAGCATCCACTTCTGGACGGAATTCTTTAACAATTTTATTGGCCTTTGGCGTTAATGAAAGCAGGGAAATACGCTGATCTGTAGGCGATTTTTTGCGTATCAAGAAGCCATCTTCTTCAAAACGCGTAATAATGCGCGTCAAACTTGGGCTAAGAATGCAACATAGATGAGCCAGTTGTTTAGCCTCTAACTCTTTATGATCATTTAAAACGCGTAAGACTCGCCATTGCTGTTCTGTAAAGCCTGCTTTTTGTAGTACAGGCCTAAAAAAAGTCATTGATGATTCACGGGCTCTTAATAATTGCAGTGTCAGGGAGTCTTCTAGTCTTTTCATGTAATCTCGATAATTCCTTAAAGTATGATTTTGATAATATCAAATACGCCTTCTAAAGAAATATTAGCGTATAGGCCTGTTGTTATCTTTTGCTAGGATGGTTCTGTGAGTGATATTTGCTAAAAGTGTACAGGCTAAGATGGCAAAGGCAATCATATGGAGGCGTAGCTCAATTATTAAAGGAACGGCTTGAGTAAAGATCCCGCCGAAACTGAACAGAAGAAAGCCAAGCAGCCCTACAGCGGTATCTGCTAATTCATCCGCAGTGCCTATCGCAGCACTTTATAGAGTAGAGAATGGGGCTCATAGGTACAATTAACAACTTAACTTGTTAAATAAAAGGCTATTATACATGCATAAAAAAATCCCACGAGGGGATTTTTTATGCTTTTATCAAAAATGCCAATGAATAGCAGTTATTCTTGCTATCTAAGAGCTAAGTCAGTTGAGTCAATAACCGATGTAGCTGTTGCTTGAAGTTGGTCAGCTCTTCTTCTTTTAAATTAGAAAAGATATCTTCCTGCTGCTGGTCTGATATTGCCCATAAACGTTCCGCCATGTCATGGCCTTTTTCTGTTAGGGCTAGATCGTTATTAATTAACCCAAAACTTTTCAGACTTTCGACACCGCTTACTACATCAACAGATGGGATGGTCACTAGATTGGCTAAATCTTCAATGGTTATTCCAGTCGTGTCACTTAATACAAGCAATAAGCGAGCTTCACTGGTGCTAAGGCCAGTTGAAGACTGTTTTGGTAAATAGTTCTCTTGAATTTTTTGCAGAACTTTATGCATAAGGTAAATGGCGCTGTCATGTAAGCGAGCAAGCGTTTTGTCCGATGCAACGTTTTGAGCAGGTGTTTTTGCGCCAGTAAAAGGGATCGCACCTGCATAGCTGCCTTGTACATAAAGCAAAGGTGAGCGGCCATAGTTTGCAAACTCAACGACTTTACCAATCATGATCCAGTGGTCGCCACCATCAACGATTTGATATTTTTCACATTGGAAATTGGCTGCGGTATTGGTGAGTAGCGGCGCGCCACCGACACCCGACAGTTTCTCAATATTAGCAAATTTATCGTCGCTTGGCTTCGCGAAATTGTTGGATAAATCAATTTGATCCGCCGCTAAAATATTGACAGCAAAATGGTCTGAATTTTCAAATACGGTATAACTGCTTGATGTTTTAACAATGCTCCACAGTACAAGTGGCGGATCAAGAGATACGGAGTTAAAGCTATTAGCCGTTACGCCAACTTGTGTTCCATCAGAGGACTTTGCGGTAATAACAGTAACACCTGTCGCAAAGTTGCCAAGGCAACGGCGGAATTCTTTAGGGTCGAAGTTCATAGTATTCTCTCTTATTCTTATGTGTATTCTGTTCTAGCCATGAATCGCCATGGCTAGACACTTGTATCTAGATATTCGTATCGCTTTTATTAAAGTAGAGATGGGTCTGGTTCTAAGCCCATTAATTCGCGTCCAAATATTTGTGCGCAAACGTCGTAATCTGTGTAAGCGTGAGCGCCTGTGACATGGCTATCACGGAATAAGCGTTGCGCTTCTTTATCCAAATACCAGTGGCTTGCTCCCATGCTACTGAATAAACGATCTACCGCATCAATACACATTTTCACCACATAAGCTTGATTGGTTCGCCATTCGGCCAACTTTGCTTGATCAGGATAGCGATGAGCTTCGGCGTATTCCGCGTGTTCATCCCACGTTTTCTCTAGAAAAGCTCGAGCCGCCATTACTTGATGAGTTGATTCTGCAATACGTAATAACGCTGGTGTGGCAGTACCAACTTTGGCTCCGGTATAGGCACGAATTCGACCTTGAGTCGCTTCTTTAAATACTGCCAACATACGCTCTGCTATGCCTAAGCTGATCGCAGAGAAACCTGAAGCAAAGTAAGGGCGGTAAGGAGCGTAAAAAATTTTACTGTCTGGGTATAAGCCAAAGCCGCCAGATTTACCTTCCATCATATCTTTGGCTTTTTGAATTCTGTGCTCTGGTACAAATTTGTCACGAATCACTAAGGTCTTCGTGCCGCTGCCTTTCATTGCGGCGGCATGCCAGTCGTCATCGATGCTGTAATCCGTCGCAGGAATCAGTGCAAAACAATGGTCCTTTTTGCCTTCTTTATTTTCTCTTAGAAAACCACAAAGTGCCCATTGGGCATGATCACAGCCGCTGCTCCAGCGCATATCCCCCGTAAAAATGACACCGCCATCGGTTTCTTGATATTTACCGAAAGGGGCAATACTGCTGCTGGCCAACATATTCGGATTGTCTTGCCAAATATCGTCCTGTGCTTGTTTAGGGAATAAAGCGATTTGATGGCTGTGAGTACAAAGTAAACTAAATGCCCAAGCGGTACTTGCGCAGGCTCCAGCTAGTGCCGCGATACAGTCACCGAATTCAGGTAGAGAGTTTTCGTAACCGCCATAGGCTTTTGGTAGAAAGGCTTTGTGTAATCCCACTTTTTTAAGCAGTTCAATATTTTCAGTAGGTACTTTTCTAAGATCTTCCGCTTTGTCTGCATTTTTAGCGATTTCAGGAAGTACTTTTTTTAGCTCTTCTAATAATGGGTTTTGACGTTTCATGTGTTCTGTCCTCTTATTTTTTTTGTATCTAGTCCACACAGTATTGGTATTTGGTGATCTTTAATGAATGTGTTTTTCAGGCAAACCTTAGGACTTTTCTAGAAATTATTAAAAGGATTGATATTTGAATGATTTTAAAAAAGCACATTAAGCAATAAAAAATGCTTGAAATTAGTTAACATGTTCACTAATTTAGTGGCTAATAAAATGATCGTCGAAAAGGGTAAATCGTAAATTTTAGGTATGAGATGCGTTACATAGACGGTTCGTAGGGATAGAAAAATATCCCTATAGGGACATAGAACGAGTCTATTTGAGAGTGTAATTTTGATCTGTATTATTCAAAAGGAGCTATAATAATGAAAAAACAAATATCTCATACCTTGAAAGTCCTAGCGGCTTCTACCTTACTAATTACTACGTTTGCAAGTACCGCTTCAATCGCAGCTGACTACCCAAATCGCCCGGTTAAATTCATCGTCCCATGGCCTCCTGGTGATCTGGAAGATGTTTTGACTCGCGTTATTGCTGAAGAAATGTCAAAAGAAACCGGCGTACCTGCCACTGTAGTGAATAAACCTGGCGGAGGTGGCGTATTAGGAGCAACAACGGTTGCGCAATCTCGCCCTGATGGCAGTGTTATTGGTTCATTTGTTGTGGATTTGGTAACAAGTCAGGTGGTTGGTGGTAATGCGCCATATGCAGAAGATGCCTTTGTTCCGGTCGGGATTTTTCTCGATTATCCATTTGTATTGGCCGTTAAATCTGATACGCCATACAACACACTCCCAGAGTTAGCTGAATACGCTAAAACTCACGATGTTTCTCTAGGTCACTTTGGTTATCAAGCAACACCAACGGCAATTACTTTTCAAGCTGCAAAAAAATTAGGTTTTAAATTCGCCTCCGATTCTGCCTTTGATGCTTTAGATTGTTCTGTTTTAGCCAATGGCGATGCTGAAGTTATCAATACGACTACTCAACAAATTCTTCCTTGTTTAGATTCAAAAGATGCGAAATTGTTAACTTCTTTCACTTACAAACGTTTGGTAACAAATCCCGATGTACCAACCTTGAACGAAGAAACAGGCATTTCCCAAACGCTTTGGAATGGCTTGTTTGTTAAAAAAGGGACACCTCAAGCTGTTATCGACAAAATTGCTTCTATTGCAGAGCAAGCACTACAGGCACCTGAAGTGTTGAAACTGCAAGAGACAACAGGTGCAGGAGTGTATTGGACAAATTCACAAGACGCACAAAAATTGGTTGAGCTTGATTTCGAGAACGCTAAAAAACTAATGAAAGAAATTAAATAATCATTCTTTTTGGCGAATCGTATAGCTCAAAATAAAAATAAATGGTGGAAACATGGCTTTAGACATTATTAATCCAGCGACTAAGAAAACCTATAAAACGATTCAAGTTTCAACTCTAGATGATGTAAATAACGCTGTTGAAAGGGCTAAAGTTGCTTTTAAAGAGTGGAGTGCAAAATCTCATGAAGAGCGCTCAGCGGCTTTACATAATGTGGCTAATGCCATAGAAAAGGCTGGTCCAGAATTGGCTGAAATCGTTACTGCTGAACAGGGGAAACCCCTGTTTCTTGCTCAATTTGAAGTGGGCGGGGCGGTGGGTTGGACCCACTACAATGCCGATTTGAAACTGGAGCCTGAGGTTCTTGAAGATAGCGCAGAGCGTCGTGTTGAAGTGCATCGTATGCCAGTGGGTGTCGTTGCTTCAATCACACCTTGGAACTGGCCTTTAATGATTGCCATTTGGCACATTATGCCAGCGCTTCGTGCTGGTAACAGTGTCGTGATTAAACCTTCTTCTTTAACACCAATTAATACACTTCGTTTGGTCGATATTATTAATGAACATACGGTACCGAATTTGGTGCAAGCGGTTATCGGTGAAAGAGAAGTAGGTGAGCCATTGGTGTCACACCCTGATGTTAAGAAAGTTGTCTTTACTGGCTCAACACCTGTTGGTAAGCGTATTGCTTCTTTGGTAGCTGGTGATCTTAAAAAAGTGACTTTGGAATTGGGTGGTAATGACGCTGGGATCGTTTTGGAAAATGCCAATATTGACAAAATTGCCGAAAAGATTTTTATGACGTCTTTTGTCAATATGGGTCAAACCTGTGCTTGTTTGAAACGTCTCTATGTCCACCGTTCTAAATATGAAGCGCTATGCGATGCTCTTGTGAAAATAGCAGCTGCGCAGGTCGTTGGTAATGGAATGCAAGAGGGCGTGACGTTCGGTCCAGTACAAAACGTGAATCAGTATGAAAAAGTAAAAGCGATGATTATTGATGCTCGCGAATCTGGTGCGGAAGTGATTGCTGCAGATTTACCGTCTGGTTTAGATGGTTACTTTATTGCTCCAACTATTATCAAAAACCCACAGCATAATATTGATGTTGTTTGTCATGAACAATTTGGTCCGGTGCTTCCTGTTATTCCTTACGATGATCTTAACGATGTCATGTCAAAAGCCATTCATGAAGAATTTGCTTTAGGCGGTTCTGTTTGGGGCGAGCCTTGTGCTGAGCTTGATTGGGTTGTCGATCAACTTGATTCAGGAACAGTATGGGTTAATAACCATGCAGAAGTGCTACCTCACGTGCCATTTGGAGGCAATAAGTCTTCTGGATTAGGCGTTGAGTTTGGTATGGAAGGCTTGTTAGAGAACACTGTTCGTAAGGTTATTAACCGCGCGAAGTAAGTTCTAATACTGAAATACAGTCATCTCATAGATGGCTGTATTTTTGGAGTCCATAAATGCGAAATATTTTATACGCGTCTGATTTAGAGCAGGGTAGTCGAGTCGTATTACGAGCTGCTTTAGAGCAGGCTGCTATGTCCAATGGAAAGATCTTTTTCCTACATGTTTCTGATCAGTTTCATCGTGGTAATGATGACTCTTTCGTAGGCTTTAAATTAAAGAAGGCGCACGATGCGCACTTAGAGTCATTGAAAGAGGAACTGAGAACTTACATGAAACAACGAATCCACAATTTCGTTGCTGAAGAATTAAATGATGTTGAGTTTAACGAAGACAGCATTGAAGTGGTTGTTCGTTTTGGTGACCCAGCCAAGAAAATTGTTGATACAGTTAAAGATGTTGAAGCCAGTATGGTGGTGATGGGTGACCGCCGTGTTAATGCTCTGTCACGAATGTTTTTAGGCTCAACAGCGCAAAAAGTCATTCACAATATCACAGTTCCTGTTTTGATCGTGCCCATTTCTAATACTGTTGCGAGCAGCAAAGCGGGGGATAAAAATGGAATATGAAAACCGTAAGTCCAAGCTGTTTTTCTTAGTAATGACCCTCGTTAGTTGCTATTTAATGTTCTCCTATCAAAGCCATACCGTAGACATTAAGCGTGACCATGGTTGGTTTACTCAACCTTATGTTGCGCCTTTGTTTGGATTGGGCTTATTGGCGTTCTTTTCTTTTATCAAACTTATGTTGGTAATTAGGCCAATAGAGGGAGAAAAGGGCTTGTTAGATAGTTTCGTGGATAGCTTAAGTGACTATCGCATGGTGGCTATTACAGCTGCTCTATTTTTTGCGTATGTCAATATCATTACGATAGTAGGCTTTACTATATCCACGACGCTATTTGTCTTATCTATTGTCTGGTTAAGTCGTTTATTGTCGCCAATCTGGGTGTTGAATACCCTCGTTGCGGTCGCACTCATTATTCTGATCTTTAGGGTCGGGGTGAATATCTGGATTCCAGATGTGGTCTTGTATGAAAAGCTATTTAGCGATCAATCCCTTTGGTTCATGAACAAATATTTTTAGAGATTTTGTATGGATTTAATTGCATTAGGTATCCACGAAGTATTTGGTAACGGTGTCATTTGGGCCGTTATAATAGGTGCTCTTATTGGTGTCACGATCGGTTCCATTCCGGGGCTGGAACCTGCTGGTGTTATGGCCATCTTGTTGCCTTTGACCTTCACAATGGAGCCACTTTTTGGTGTGACTTTATTACTAGGTGTCTATGGTGGTGCTTGGTATGGTGGCGCTATTCCAGCCATTTTAATGAATACTCCCGGAACCCCAGTGGCGGTACTCACGACTTATGATGGCTACCCCATGGCGCAAAAAGGACAAGGGAAAAAGGCATTGTCGATCGCTTATACCTCTTCGTTTTTTGGCGGTATGGTCAGTGTGCTCTCTTTGGTGTTTTTTGCGCCAACCTTGTCTCAGGTGGCGACCTTATTTGGCAGCGCTGAATTCGCTATGTTGGCACTACTTGGGATGGTTTTTGTGGTGCTTGCCCATAATAAGTATGCTCTCGAAGCTGCAGCCATGATTGGCTTAGGGATGTTTTTAGGTTCGATTGGGATTGATCGGTCTTTTAACTCTCAAGTTTATACCTTTGATCAATCCTGGTTGTTAGCTGGTGTGCCATTAGTGCCTGCTGTTATTGGCCTTTTTGCCATGTCTCAAGCCTATGTGCTGATTTCTACGAAAAGCGGTGACTCTTTCAAAACCAAGTTAGAAGGCTCTGGCCGTTTTGAAGGTATTACAGTGCTATTGCGTAATAAGGTAACGGCAATTCGCTCAGCTTTATTAGGCGTTGTAATGGGGTTGTTACCTGGGGTTGGTGAATTCGGCTCACAATTCTTTTCTTATACCTTGGCACAGAAGTTTTCTAAAAATCCAGAAGAGTTTGGTAAAGGTGCAGAGGCCGGCATAGTGGCGTCAGAAACTTCAAACAACGCGGTAACCGCTTCGGTATTAGTGCCTTTGCTCGCATTTGGTATTCCTGCTGATGCCTTGATGGCGATGTTGTTGTCTGTATTTATGGTTCATAACTATACGCCTGGGCCACGACTGTTTACTGAACATCCTGAGTTTATTTCTGGTTTGTATGTTGCTCTGTTCGTGATGAATATCTTTATTTTCTTGTATCTGACTTTTGCGACTAGATTTATCGTTAATATCACGCGAATTCGTGGTCGTTTTATTGGTGCATTGATTTTTGTTCTCGGATTCTTGGGTGCTTATAGTCAGAATTACCAATTTAGTGATGCCTTCATTGCGCTAGGTTTCTCTGTGATTGGCTACGTTATGAAACGAAATAATGTTCCTGCTGTGCCTATTATTTTAGGTTTGGTGCTAGGGCCAGTATTTCTAAACCGTATGCGTCAAGCATTGGGTGTTTCTAACGGGGAGTTTGGTATTTTTATCGAGCGTCCTATCGCATTGACACTGCTTACCGTAACAATCTTATCCATCCTTGTGTTTATTTTTAGCAAAATGAGAGAAAAGCACCGCGTAGCTTGATTTAGACATAATAGAAGGGCCTCATTAGAGGCCCTTCTATTCACACGCCACATCTTGCTTTATTTGAATTCGCTGGAATGTTGCTTAATGAAATGCTTAGTCATGAGTACGCTGCTGTGCAATTTTTCATTGATAATATGAACAATATAATTAGAGAGATTGAAGCCGATTTTGTGGCTCTGTAAAAATACCTTCTAAATTGCATTTATTGTTTTGAAAGCTAAATGACTTTATTTATGCGTGTGCTCAGATAGAGAATTGAGCAAAGAGTGCCGCAGCATGCCATCATGATTAAGAGGCTTGCTGGAGTGCCATCAAACAGTAAACTCGCCACATAACTGATGAAGCTCCCCATTGCAAATTGAGTTGCCACTAGTAAACCTGAAACCGTGCCTGCTTTTTCTGGTAGTTGTGCAAATAACGTCGCTAAGCTATTGGCACCAATTGCACCAGTAACGCTGATGTAAAGCATTGTGGCTACGACAAATAAGGCGAGTGGCGTTTTATTGAAGCCAATCATTCCCCAAATGATTAACGTCGCAGCAAAGGAAATAGCGACAGCCGTACTTAATGCGGCACTTACGCTATAGCGTTTGCTTAAATACGAGTTGAGTAAAGTTGCGATAATAATGGCGAAAATATTCGCAGAAAATAGAACCGCATAATAGGTTTCTGAAAGCTGAAAGTGCTCGATATAGACAAATGCTGATGTCGCTATAAAGGCAAACATGCCAGCAAATGAAAAAGCATTCGTTAACACATATTGGATCAGCAACGGCGCCCGTAAACATTCAATATAGTTTTTACAGTAATGGCTAGCACTAGGCTTTGCGATCATATTTTGTTTTACGTCTGGCAATAACAGAGCACTACCAATAAAAGCCACCATTGAAAATAGTGCTAAGAAGTAAAAGATCCAGCGCCATTCAAAATAGCTAACAATATAAGCGCCTAATATTGGAGATATCAGCATAACCATCATTGATATGATGTGCATGTGTGACAGGATATTGGCAGCTCTTTTTAGTTCATACAAATCACGAACTAAGGCTCTACCAAGAACCGCTGCTGCAGCGCCACCTAATGACTGTAGGAAACGAAACAGAATTAAATTTTCACCAGTCGATGCCATTGCGCAACCAATGCTGCTAAAAAAATAAAACCCAATACCAATTAACAGTAAACGCTTCCTACCTAACATATCGGATAGAGGGCCGAAAATGAGCATTCCTATTGCCATTCCAAGCAAAAAAACAGTAATCGTTGTTTGTATCAGCTGATCCGAGGTGCCCAAATTATTGGCTATGGTAGGCAAACTTGGCAAATACATATCGATAGAAAGTGGTCCAAAAGCGACCAAATATCCAAGCAAGGGGATGGTTAATTTGCTCAAAGCAGAGGACATGGAGGCTCCTGATTTAAAAATATTGTGGCGTTTATTTTTTGTAATTTTTTAGTTAATTAGCTAAGGCTGTTTATGGCGGTTGTTGCACAATCAATGTCCTGTTGCTCACTGCCACCAGAGACACCTATTGCCCCAACAACAGAGCCTTGATGCGAAATAGGAATCCCACCACCTAGAAAGGTAAAGTCAGGTTCACTCTGTAAGGCGAGTAAGGTGTTATTTCTTTCTGCGAGTCTTGTTTGCCATTCTTTGGTCGGTATGCCAAATGACACGGCAGTAAAGGCTTTTTTATGGGAAATGGCTTGAGATAAAAGTGGTGCGTTGTTCATTGCCACGCTGGCTAGGCTGCGACCTGAAGAGCAGACAATAGTTATACAGATATTGATACCAAGCTGTTCTGCTTTATCAATAGCAACACGACAAAGATGCAGTGCTGTCTGTGTGGTTAAATCCTGTCTGGTAATCGTGTTAATGAGCATTTATCAGCCTATATGGGAATATTGCATTTGCCAGTTTTATACCGGAGCTTGGGAAGTAATCGATAATGATTTTCTCTTTAATTACACTGAATGGCATAACTTCTGGGCACTGTTTTTTTATAAAGATAACTTATAGTAATTTGATTAACATGTTAAGTTTTATTTTGAATGTTTTTCCGCCTGTTTTTATGAGACATTTTAAAGTAATAAATTTTAACGTTTTATTTATAGAGTAGCCTTAGTGGGCTATTCATCGGCTCTGTGGTGTTTGCGAAAATCCGAAGGGCTCATGCCAGTATTTTTGATGAAAAACCGAGAGAAATAAGAAGGATCAATATAGCCTAAAGTGTAAGCAATCTCGGTGAGATTCTTATTGGTATGAGATAGCAGGCGTTTAGCTTCGAGCAAAATTCGGCCATTTATCATTTTCTTGGGACTTAGTTTGGTTATCTTATTGCACAAATAGTTCAATCTGCTTTCATTGATGTGTAAGGAATCGCAATAAAATTGAATTTGTTTTTCTGTTAGAAAATGACGCTCAAGTAGGGTACTAAACTCTCTAAAACAAAGGATTTCCGTCTGATTATGCTGTTTTTTGGGTTGCTCAGATCCGGAGAGTCTTAGCATGTTTATTAGGATAAGTTTAACAATGGCCTCAATACTGTCTCGTTGATAAAGTGCAGATTGGTTCCATTCTAGCTTGAGCATTTTAAATAGGTTTAATAGTTGTTCCCAGTGTTGCTGGTCTGGCTTGGTGTCTTTTTGCTTGTCTATATGAAAGGGCATCAGCAACGAGTTGTGATTGCTGTACGCATTTAATTCGGCCATGATTTTTTGTAAATGTGTGTTATGGATAGTAATCACATAACCTGGTGCCGTTGGCTCGGTTAAAAAAGCGTGTGGCGTTGCCGGTGGCGTATAAAATGCGGCGCAATCTTGGGTTTCATAAATATTTTGGTCAATATTAAACAAGGTTTTGCCGGATAGGATAAGGTGGATTTGGCAATATTCTGCATGCAGATGCATTGGCATATCACGACCAAAAAAATCGGCCATTTTGCCAAGTACGTCAAAATGGATAGTGGCGTCCTTGTAAGCGACATCATAGTCTTGTCCAATGGTAATGTTGGGGATCCATTCTTTTTTCATCATGCTATGTTCTTTGTTGGTTTTATTTTTTTAGAGATTATCACAGTAGTGTCAAAAAAATCCCAGCGCACGAATAAACGTGACACTGGGGAAAGTAAGGGTGATCAAAAGATCAAATATCTGAGTAGGTTAACTGGGAGGCAGACATACTCAGATTACAATCAGCACTTTAGTAGACGGATGCTGTTGTTTTTTCTTGGGAATTTTGTTCAGGTTTGAACTCATTCACCAAAGCCTTAGTGCTGTTCATCAGCAAGCCTGTATCACTGCCTACAGCGACAAATAATGCGCCAAGCGACAAGTAATGTTTCGCTTGTGTTTTGTCTGCCATGAGAATGCCAGGCGCTTTTCCAGCCGCAATGATTTTAGCAATACTTTGCTCAATCACTTTGACGACCTCTGGATGGTTAGGCTGTCCAATGTATCCAAGCGATGCGCTTAGGTCAGCTGGTCCAATAAAGACACCATCAACACCATCTACAGCAAGAATGTTATCCAGTTCTTTGACTGCTTGAAGAGATTCGATTTGAACCAACACACAAATTTCATCATTGGCGGTAGTCAAGTAGTCAGGGGTTCGATTGAACTGAGAAGCACGTGCTAAAGCACTACCAACCCCACGAATTCCCGCTGGTGGATAGCGAGTTGCTTTGACTATTTGAGCCGCTTGCGCTGCGTTGTCGACCATAGGAGCCAATACCGTTTGCACGCCAAGATCAAGTATTTGCTTAAGCGCAACATGATCGGCCCAAGCTGGGCGCACAATTGGGTGGCTAGCAAAAGGCGCGATGGCTTGCAGCTGTCCTATCATGGTTTGCAGGGTGTTTGGTGCGTGTTCACCGTCGATTAATAGCCAATCAAATCCTGCACTCGCAATTAGCTCAGCGGTATAGTTGTTGGCCAAACCTAGCCACAGACCAATCTGTGGCTGACGGTTTTTGAGCGCTAATTTGAAAATATTTTTAGGCGCAGACATGTCTATCTCCTAAGCAAAATGACAAGATACTGAACCAAGTGGGCCATAGTCCACGTTGAACGTATCGCCTTTGCGGGCAGCTATTGGGCGAGTAAAAGAACCACCAAGAATAATTTGTCCCGGCTCAAGCTCAATATCAAAGGGCGCAAGTTTATTAGCAAGCCATGAAACACCGTTGGCAGGATGGTTTAATACGCCTGCAGCAACACCTGTTTCTTCAATAATGCCGTTGCGTTGCATAATGGCTGATACCCAACGTAAATCCATTTCACTGATTTTTATTGGACGTCCACCTAAAATGATAGCCGCATTGGCCGCGTTGTCTGCGATGGTATCAAAGACTTTGCGGGGACGTTTGCTTTCAGGGTCTATCGATTGGCTGCGGGCGTCAATTAGCTCAAGTGCAGGAATAACGTAATCCGTTGCGTTATAAACATCGAAAATTGTACAGTTTGGCCCTCTCAACGGTTTTTTTAAAACGAACGCCAGTTCGACCTCGATACGCGGAACAATGAACTTGTCTGTTTCGATTTCACAGCCATCGTAGTACAGCATGTCATCAAGCAAGGTGCCGTAATCTGGCTCATCTATTTGTGAACTCATTTGCATCGCTCGTGAGGTTAGGCCAATTTTATGACCAATAACTTTACGGCCTTCATTCAGCTTCATTTGTACCCATTCGCGTTGGATGGCATAGGCATCGTCAATCGTGATATCTGGGTAATCCAGTGAAATTTGACGAATTTGAACACGTTCTTTTTCTGCCTGATTAAGTCTGTTCGCACAAGAAGTAATAATGTCGTTTGAAAGCATATCGCACCCTTAATTATTTAAATTGTTTAGGTATTCTGATTCAGTAATAATGGTGTTTTTGAGGATACCAACGCCTTCTACTTCCGTTATTACCACATCTCCAGGTTTAACATCGGCTAGTCCTTCTGGTGTACCTGTAAAGATCATATCGCCAGGTGTTAACGTCATAATGTCACTTAAATAGGCGATCAAATGAGGGATGTTGAACACCAAATCTTTAGTATTACCTTCTTGCTTTAGCTCACCGTTGATATAGGTGCGTAGCATTAGGTTATGAGGGTCTTTGATATCTTTTGCGTCAATAATGTATGGGCCAATTGGAGTACAAGTATCACGGCTTTTTACGCGTAGGTTAGGGCGGTAATAGTTTTCTAAGTAGTCACGAATGGCGTAGTCATTACCAACGGTATAGCCGCCTACATAGTCCATTGCGTCTTCTTTAGAGACATTTTTTGCTTCTTTGCCGATGACCACAACGAGCTCACATTCATAGTGCATGTAATCAATATTGTCGGGGCGGTAGGTTTTTTGATCGTGACCAATGAGTGAATTTTTGCTTTTCAAAAATACCAATGGTTCTTCTGGTGCTGCGAAAGAAAGTTCAGCAGCATGATCGGCATAATTGATGGCTAATACAAACATTTTGCCTTCGCAAGGTGGTAACCAAGTGAAAGACCCTTCTTCTAGAATCTTACCTTGCTGAGTAACCGCTTGATCTTGTTCGTTAACCGTGACTGCTAATGTTTCATTCTTAAAAAGTATACGAGCGCTTTTCATGACTGCTTCCTATTCTTGTTCTACTGGGTTGACTAGGCGGCCGACGCCTTCGATGTCGATCATGACACTATCACCTGGTTTAATTTCTAAATCTGGTGTGCGTTCAGGCGTGCCTGCGATGATGATGTCTCCAGCTTCTAGCGTCATGAAACTGCTGATGTAGCTTATTACTTCTTCAACTGAGTAAATCAATTGATCAGTATTTGTCTTGTGCACTAAAGCGTCATTAACAAATGTCTTGATGCTCAAATTATTAGGTTTTCTGACGGTTTCTTTGTCTACTGTCCATGGGCCAATAGGGCAGAAAGTGTCGCGGCATTTTGCTTTTACTGCTGGTCGGTAGAAAGATGTTTCAGCTAGGCTTACTTCGTTTACAACAGTAAAACCTGCAACGAAATCTAAGGCGTTGCTGGCATCAACACGAGTGGCTTTTTTACCAATAACGATACCTAATGATGGGCCCGCATAAATCGCACCTTTATCGCTTGGTACCTTGATGCTGTTAGCATAACCAATGTGAGTATTGTCTGTTTTAATATGTAAAACAGGGGTTTTGGGTGGTTGAACGTGTGGCTTTTCGTTGAAGACTTGCTCTAAAGATTTAGCTAAGGCTTTATTATTTAGAGCTACGCCAATTACACTTCCAGATGTTGGTGGAAGCATGGTGTCGTCTAACCTGATTTCATAGCTGGCATCTGCTGTTTTTGATACCACGTCATTTGATTCTTTTTGTCTGTAATGAAACATGTTTATTTTCACCAATTATAGTTAACATGTTAACTATACTTTCGTAAAAAACGCTTCTTGTCAATACATAGCTTTGCAATGTGGGTGTTGATTTATTGGATGAAGTTACGAAATAGTTCCGCTTGTGATTTGATATTCAGCTTTCGATAGATATTTTTGCGGTGGTTTTTGACTGTTCCTTCTGAAACAAAACATTTTTCTGCAATCGAAACGGAAGACATGCCTTCCAAAATTAACCCAACAATCTCTTTCTCTCGTTTGGTCAGATTGAGTTCATCAAGATGAGAGTGACGACTTTTATGAGTGAGGCTTTCATGTTCTATAGGTTGGCTTTGCTGTAGCAGACTTCCAACACGTTCATGGGTCAAGATGGCCGCTTTGATAGAGTTTATACAAGGCGTGAGTTCTTTATGGACAGCTTTTAGGGATAAATCATTGTCCTTAGTCGAGTAAGCGATACAGATTTTAGTGTCGTCGTTAGTGCCAATAACAATGTTAGTTTCATTGCACCAATCAAGGCGTTGATAAAAAGTGTCATAGTAAATGGAATTACGAAAATCATCATTGACGAGACTATCTAAGGTAACGAGTTCTTTCTGGTTTTTGCCGTAAATTGTGTCATAGATAGGATCCAGTAAGTACGCTGATTCGCAGTACACTTTGTCAATTTCTGACATCGGATAGTCACCTAGGAAAACGGGGTGATCTGTTTTTGAATAGCTAACAATTCTTATATTGGATATAGGGTCTAAGGCTTTTATTGAGTAAACAACTTGGTCATAGAAATGACGCTGACCAATGCTATTAATAAGCGACGGCAAAATTTTATTCAGGCTAGTGTTTACCATTTTAATGCGCTCCCGTTTATTGTCGGTTATTTGATAGGGCACGTCCGTGATAATTTCACATCTATGACAAATGTCAATTTATGCAATAAATATTCCAATTTTTTCTATATCCATACCTTTTAAATAAATGCATTCCATTGATGATAAGTGTGCTTGACATACTATACATGTTAAGTTTAATTTATTTAACATGTTAACTAAATCGATGTCGAGGCATTCTCGTTCGGTTCCTTGTCAGGAGAGTAAAGAAAAATGATTAAGAACTTGATAAACGGTAAATGGGTTGAAAGTAAAGAGACCTTTCAAACTTTTAATCCGGCCACCGGCGAAGTGTTGGCGGAAGTCGCTCATGCGTCACCAGAACAAGTTGCTGCTGCGGTTCAGGCAGCTAAAGATGCTTTTCCAGCTTGGGCAAACATGCCGGTTGCTAAACGTTCTAAAATTATTGAAAAACTAGGCGATTTGATTGCTCAAAACGTTGAAGAAATTGCGCAATTAGAAACTGCCGACACAGGTTTGCCTATTTATCAAACGCAAAATGCCTTGGTACCACGCTCGTCTAATAATTTTTATTTCTTTGCAGAAAAAGCGAAGCAAATGAATGGTCATACTTATCCAGTAGATGACCAAATGCTTAACTACACCTTGTATTCTCCAACAGGTGTTTGCGCGCTTATTTCGCCTTGGAACGTACCTTTCATGACTGGTACGTGGAAAACGGCACCTTGTTTAGCGTTAGGTAATACTGCCGTGATGAAACAATCTGAATTGTCGCCTTTGACGACAGACTTTCTTGGCAGACTCGCACTAGAAGCGGGCATTCCTGCCGGTGTATTTAATATTGTGCATGGCTTTGGTTCAACAACGGGTAACGCATTAATTACCAATGATGATGTGAGTGCAATTTCCTTCACTGGTGGTACGTCTACTGGTAAACACATCATCGCTAGTGCCGGTCTTAAGAAATTCTCCATGGAACTTGGCGGCAAATCTCCAGTGATGATTTTTGATGATTGCGATTACGATCGTGCTTTGGATGCCGCTGTATTTGGCATCTTCTCTATCAATGGCGAGCGTTGTACTGCGGGCTCTCGTATCTTCGTTCAAGAGTCTATCTACGATCGATTCTGTGAAGACTTTGCGAAACGTGCTGATGCTATCAAGGTGGGTGATCCATCTGATATGAACACTCAAGTAGGGGCTTTGATCAGTCAGCAGCATTGGGAAAAAGTGACGGGTTACATCCGCATCGGCATGGAAGAAGGCGCTAAATTAATTGCTGGTGGTCCAGATAAACCGGTTAATGAGCTCCCTGCTCACCTTAAAAATGGCCATTTTGTTCGTCCAACGGTTTTCCGTGATGTTACTAATAATATGCGTATTGCTCGTGAAGAAATCTTTGGCCCGGTTGCAGTATTGATTCCTTTTAAAGATGAAGCTGATGTGGTTCGCATGGCAAATGACAACGACTACGGTCTTGCTTCTTACCTATGGACTCAAGATGTCAGTAAGGTACACCGCATTGGTCGTAATATCGAAGCAGGCATGTTGTTTGTAAATAGCCAAAACGTTCGAGATCTTCGTACACCTTTTGGTGGTGTGAAAGGGTCTGGAACTGGCCGTGAAGGCGGTGATTATAGCTTTGAAGTGTTTTGTGAGCCTAAAAATGTATGTATTAGCCTAGGCTCTCATCACATCCCTAAATGGGGTGTGTAGTTTAAATATTGGCGAGGGAGTTATTCCCTCGTTCTTGTTGGAGCATTTATATGCCTCATTTTGTTTTTGAATATTCTGCAAATTTAGAAGATCGATTAGATTTTCAGCCAGTGTTTAAAGCACTGCATGAATACATTGTCTCAACAGGGCACTTTCCTCTTGGTGGTGTGCGTAGCCGAGCGATTTGTTGTGATCATTTTCGTGTGGCGGATGGGCGCGATGATTTCGCGTTGATAAATTTGAACCTAAAAATAGGTCACGGACGCAGTATGGAAGTGCGTCAAGAGGTTGCAGAAAAGGTATTTTCTATCTTTTGCGAATGGATGAAGCCGATCACAGATAACAGCTATTGTCAGATTTCTTTTGAACTGACAGAGTTGGATCCAGTTCTTAAATTCAATAAAAATAATATCCACGCTCTTTTTAAGTAGAGTGTGAGAAGTAAAGAGGTTTTACCAATGGGTAAGTTAGCATTAGCCGCAAAAATTACACATGTTCCTTCCATGTATCTTTCAGAACTAGACGGCCCTCGTAAAGGGACTCGACAGTCTGCTATTGATGGACATTATGAAATTGCACGCCGTTGCAAAGAATTAAATGTCGATACTATTATTGTTTTTGATACGCACTGGTTGGTAAATGCCAATTACCACATCAATTGTGCGCCGCATTTTAAAGGCACTTACACTAGTAACGAGTTACCGCATTTTATTAAGAATATGCCTTATGAAGTGAATGGAAACCCTGAGCTGGGTAAAATTATTGCTCAAGTTTGTAATGAGCAAGGTGTTGAAACTCTCGCTCATGATGACACCACGCTTGCACCAGAATACGGCACACTAGTGCCAATGCGCTATATGAACCAAGACCTGCATTTCAAAGTTATTTCTGTTTCTGCCTTATTAACCGTACATTATCTTAACGATTCCGCTCGTTTTGGTTGGGCGCTGCGTGAAGCTATTGAAAAACATTACGATGGCAATGTTGCTATTTTAGCAAGTGGTTCTTTGTCTCATCGATTTGCTCAAAATGGCAGTGCCCCCGATTTTGCCCATAAAATTTGGAGCCCTTTCTTAGAGTCTTTAGATGAATCTGTGGTGAGAATGTGGGAAAACGCTGAGTGGAATACTTTCTGCGAGATGTTGCCTGAATACGCAGCCAAAGGTCACGGTGAAGGTTTTATGCACGATACCGCTATGTTGCTTGGTGCGCTAGGGTGGTCTGAATATGATGAGAAAGTGGAAGTGCTGACTCCTTACTTTGGTGCATCCGGTACTGGACAAATCAATGCAATCTTCCCTGTTTCGCCACAAACTGGTGCTGCTGTTCCTAAGCCTCAAGCATCGGTCGAGAATGGCACTTTTACCTATGGTAAAAGCCGTTTGTAATTTGAGAGGTTAGGAGACATTCATGATACATGCCCCAGAGTTAAAATATTTTGCGACGTTAAAAGTGGAGATTGATGCGCCTCAGGAAGTGGGTGTTTCAGTTCATGGTGAACGCCGAATCATTCCTATTACTGGAGGAACGGTACAAGGTAATGGTTGGCAAGGAAAAGTGCTGCGAGGTGGGGCAGACTATCAATTAATATTGACTCCTAGATTAACTCATCTCGATGCGCAATATGCCATCGAGTTAGATAACGGTGAATTGATTTATATTCATAATAAAGCCATTCGTGTGGCATCTGCGGAAATAACGCAAAAGATAAAAATTGGTGAGCCGGTAGCCCCAGAGTTGATTTATTTTCGTTGCCATCCTGTTTTTGAAACAAGTTCGCCATCGATGCAATGGATAACTGAACGTGTTTTTGTCGGTACTGGAATACGTCGACCGAACTTGGTTGAGCTGCAAATCTTTGAAGTTTTATAGGTGATTTAATTATCGCTGTGTAGATTAATTTTTTAATCAAAAGCGATTTTATTTTTACGATCATTTAGTTAACATGATAACTAAATAAAAATAATAATTAGAGTATCAATTAGGAGTTTCCATGCAATTAAGTGGATGGATGAAGAAGCAATATCCGGAACCCAATGTCTACCGATGGATTGGTTTAACATTAGAAGGAGTTGCTGCAACGGTATTGTTATTGCTCGTACTGCTGACTTGTTTTGATGTGGTTGGCCGCTATCTTTTTAATAATTCTATTGATGGCGCTGTCGAGCTGACGCAAATTGGTTTAGCTATTATGGTATTTGCTCAAATGCCTATTATTACTTGGCGAGGTAGTCATGTTGTTGTTGATCTTTTGGATCAAGTCTTAGGAAATCGTATAATCAAAATTCTCGCTATTTTCTCCGTTTTTATTATTTCTACTTCGTTTTATTTTCTAGCTGTTCGCATTTATCAGTTAGCCGAACGCTCTCTTAGTCGCGGCGAGCTTACTGAGTATCTTGGATTACCAGCAGGTTATATCGCTCAATATATTGCGCTAATGAGTTGGGTGACGGCTGCATGCATGCTGACCTATGGTGCTTATTGCGTATTGAAAGATAAAAACGTTTCACAGTCGGTTGGAGAATAACGTGTCAGTTGTATTTATTGGTTTTGCCGTACTGCTCTTTTTGATTTTAATTTTACGTATGCCAATTGCCTTTGCGATGGGAATCGTTGGTTTCTTCGGTTTCGCTATGTTGCAAGGGCTTGGTTTTGACAATTTATTTTCGTTTCGCTGGACCGCGTCTCTTACTTTGGCGTCCAGTAGAGTTGTTGAAACCGTGCAGGAATATAGCCTATCAGTAATACCTTTGTTTATTTTGATGGGCAATATAGTCACTCGATCCGGCCTTTCGCAAGAATTGTATAACGCATCTTATGCTTTTTTAGGTCATCGCAAAGGTGGTCTTGCTATGTCTACTGTCCTGGCTTGTGGTGGTTTTTCCGCTATTTGTGGTTCTAGTTTGGCAACATCCGCAACCATGGCAAAAGTGGCAATGCCACCGATGCGCAAGTTTGGCTATTCCGATAGCTTAGCGACAGCGTCTATAGCGGCGGGCGGAACTTTAGGTATTTTGATTCCACCGAGCGTCATCTTAGTTATTTACGGCTTACTAACAGAGTCCAGTATTCGAGAGTTGTTTGCGGCAGGCTTTATACCTGGCATGTTAGGCATTTTGCTGTATATGGCCGCAGTGCGTTATGTAGTTTGGCGTAATCCAGCTGAAGGTCCTGCAGGTGAACGCATGACTTTTAAAGAACGCATGATTGCCCTAAGAGGAATTTGGGGTGTCTTGATGCTGTTTACCATCGTCATGGGCGGTATTTATTTAGGTATTTTTACGCCAACAGAAGCGGCGGGTATCGGTGCGGGAGGCGCGTTATTGATTGGATTTGCACGTCGTAGCTTAAGCTTTTCAGGTCTATACGAAACTCTGATAGATACAGTAAGGACCTCGGCTATGCTGTTTAGTGTGGTAATTGGTGCGCTTATTTTCTCAGATTTTATTAATCGCGCAGGCTTACCTGATGCGTTATTAAATTTTGTCACGTCATTAGATGTCGCGCCGATTGTGGTAATCCTCATTATTTTATGTATTTACATCGTTTTGGGCATGGTTTTCGAAAGCCTTTCGATGCTGTTACTTACTGTGCCTGTTTTCTATCCTTTGGTAGCAAGTTTAGGTTTTGACCTTGTCTGGTTCGGTATTGTTGTGGTGGTGGTAACTGAGATTAGTTTAATTACGCCACCAGTGGGGATGAATGTCTTTGTACTTAGCGCGGTGTTAAAAGATGTTAAAGCGGGAACAATATTTAAGGGAGTAACGCCATTTTGGTGTGTTGATATTATTCGACTTCTGATCATTGTCTTTGTCTTTCAAGTGTCGATGTTTTTACCCGAGCTGCTTTATAGATAACGTATGTTTTAGCAAGAGTTGTCACTAACCTCACTTCGAACGGTGGTGACGAAAATATAATTCATAAATAATAGGAATAATAAAAATGATGAATTTTAAGAAAAGCCTACTTTGTGTTACAACTGGCGCTGCACTTTCTCTTTCAGCTGCTGCGGCTGAAACAACCTTACGTATAGCGACTTGGTTACCACCTACAAATCCACAAAATGCCACTGTGTGGCCAACTTGGAAAAAATGGGTAGAGGAAGCCACAGAAGGTCGTGTTGAAGTGGTTGTTGAAAACTACACAGGACATCCAAAAACAATCTATGATGCGGTTGAAGATGGTATATATGATGTTGGCTTTAGTGTTGAGGCTTATTTACCTGGTCGTTTCAAATTATCAGGCGTCGCTGAAATTCCGGGTGAAATTACAGATGCAGAGACAGGGTCTGTAGCTTTGTGGAGAACCTATAAAGACTACTTTGAGCCAGCAGACGAATATAACGGTTTTCAGTTGTTAGGTTTATTTGTGCATGGCCCAGGGCAGCTCCATACTAAGTTTCCAGTGAATTCGTTGGATGACTTAAAAGGCAAGAAAATGCGGGTTGGCGGTGGATTGATTAACGACCTTGCTGAACGTCTTGAAGTAACCCCTGTTTCTGCACCATCACCTAAGTCTTATGAAATGATGCAGCAGGGCGTTGTTGATGGCACTTTCTTACCAGCGCAAGAGCAGAGATTCTTCCGTTTAAGCGAAGTTAGTTCTGATCTTACTTTGTTTCCTAAAGGCTTATATACCACAGCGTTTAGCATAGTAATGAACCAAGATGTATTTGAAAGCCTTAGTAAGAAAGATCAAGAGGCTATTATGAGCGTTTCAGGTGAAAGATTGTCGCAACTCGCTGGTGCTGCTTGGGGGAAAGCTGATGACGACGGAATTCTAGAAGCGAAAGAAAAAGGCGTGAACGTGGTTTTCCTTTCTGAGAGTGATCAGCGAGTAAAAGATTTAAACAAATTGTCTGAAGGTATTGATCAACTTTGGGTTAACTCAGTTTCTGATCGTGGTATTGATGCTAAAGCGGCTTTGGCTGATTTTAGAAAATATGTAAATACGATAAATAGTAAAAAGTAATCGTAAAAAATATAATATTTTATTTTATTTGATTTATATTTTTTGATATTCCATTAAAAAGCGCTCGATGTATATGCATTGAGCGCTTTTTTTAAAAGATTATTAGATATGAATTATGTTTCTTTTCTTCCATATAAACCTTTCGTAGTGGCAAATAATCTTGTCAGCCCAAACAAAGATTCAATATTAGGTGACTCTATTTCAAGTCTTTGGGTGAGTTCGTAGATAATACCTAAGATGGAATCCAATTCTATAGCATTTCCGTTTTCGACGTCTTGTAACATAGATGTTTTGATAGCACCTAGCTTTTCAGTTACTTTGTGTCGACTTTCAGGGTCTTCAGTTATCTGACAGCCGATTTTTTCGCCTAATATAGCGGCTTCATTCATAACGGCAGAGCAATATTTTCTAACAAGTGGGTCTTGAAGAATGTTATCTACAGTCGCACCTGTGATAGCACTGATAGGGTTCATTGTCATGTTTCCCCATAGCTTGTACCAGATTTCGGAACGAATACTAGAAGAGTGATTACAGTCAAAACCTACTTTATTAAGAATGTCTGTTAGTGCCTGAACTCTGTCTGATTTTCCGCCCTCAGGTTCTCCAATAAGCAGTCTGTTTCCTGCTTTATGTTGAATTATACCAGGCTCAGAACGAACTGCTGCTGCATGTACTACTAGGCCAATAATATTTTTGTAAGGAATAGCCCGTCCATTGGCTCCTTTAGGATTGACTGATTGAAATGGGTGATTAGATTGTGTTTCAAGGTCTCGGAAAAACCACCAAGGAATACCATTCATCGCTGAAATAACCAGTGTATTCTCATCAATGAGTGGCGCTAAAGTTGGCAAGACTTGTGATAATGAAGGCGTCTTTAAAGCAATGACTACTATATCTTGGACGCCTAGATCGCTAGCAGATTCTACGGCAACACATGGGCGTTGAATCAGCTCTCCTTCTTGTTCTAAGCGCCAGCCATGTTTATTTAGAACCGCTAAACTTTTACCTCGCGCTAATGCGTTTACGATAAAGTTGTGGTTTGTTGCAAGGCGAGCACCAATGAAACCACCAATAGCGCCGACACCTACGATACATATGTTCATTTTGTATTCCTTTTTGGTCTATGCATTCTCTAAAAGACGACCTTTATACGACTACTGTCCTCGCTACTTCGTATAATGATCTTTATATTATTGTTAACATGCTAATTAATTTTCAGCTATAACAAAACACTAAAAATATTATATTGCTGCTCATAGATTTTTATTGAAAGACTGGTCGTGACTTTGATTCTGATAGAAGTAAAAATAGCCCTTGGAATATCCTTGGGGCTATTTTTTAATTGTTATGCCTAAATTCAGACAATAAGCGAACGTTTAGTTTTTGAATGACGGATCCTGTTTTTCAACAATGCGCTTCATTGCTGCGAATACGTCTTCTCCTGCGCCAAATTTAGGATCAAAGTTAAGCGATTGAGCGGTGCATTTTTTACAAATATCTTCAGGGATTTCACGAACTGTCCCCATCGACATCGACGCCATTTGAACTTCACAGGCACGGTTTACTAACCACATTAATGAAAAGGCTTGAGCCAATGTTGAGCCCATTACAACAGGACCATGATTACGAAGCATTAATAAGGGTTTGCCGCCAGCACTGTCCAAAATACGCTGACCTTCATCCATATGCAGAGTGATGCCTTCAAAATCATGATAGGCGACTTTATCCCATAGTTGCGCTGAGTAGAAATTACTGTAAGAAAGCCCTTCTTCTAAGCAACATACCGCAAGTGTTGCTGTTGTATGAACATGCATAACACAATGAGCATTATCTACTTTGTCATGTATCGCACTGTGAAAAGTGAAACCAGCAGGGTTAATGGGCCAGTCTGAATGGCCAATAACGTTGCCTTGTAGATCTACTTTTACCAAGTTTGAAGCGTTGACTTCGCTATAGTGAAGGCCAAATGGGTTGATCAAAAAGTGGTTGTCTTCACCGGGTACGCGCAATGAAATATGGTTATAGATAGACTCATCCCATTTTAAGTAGGCAAAAATGCGATACATAGCCGCTAAGTCGACACGAGTTTTCCATTCAGCGTTATTGAAGCGAGCAGGATGTTCATAGTTGCGAGGAGCGAAAGTCATATAGTTACCTTTTATTATCGATATTATTAACATGTTAAATAAATATCCTAATACAAAAAACTAAAATAACTATGGTGGCACTCCATATTTTTTATATAGCTGTTTTAGCAAGCAAACTGCTGACTTATTCAACCGTTCAAGTCATTGCGTTGTGGTGTCTACACGTACTGTAGATTTAGCTCCATGTTGCGTTAGTTGATTAGCGCGGGGGAGTTATATTTATTGCCCTTGATGGCTATAGATAGTGGAAGTGTTGTTTCTCAACTCCAAATGTCTATTGAATCTCCAATCTTTTTTATACGGTCGTTTATTTGTTCTTACTACAAGTATCCATCTCATGCCTGTCCCTAGATCAAAGTTGATCTTAGAAAAGTGCTTAGCTTGTCTATGACGCGCTATAAATGTCCCTAAAGGGATATGTTAATGGTGTTTTTTTATATATAGGATGAGGGGTCTTTCATTTTAATTTCTTTTATTAGTAAGAGAGTTAAAAATAATTTACGTCATACATAATAAATATGTCAGAAAAATTTAATATTAATATTTTAATTGTGTGTTTATTTATTATTCGAAAAAATAATTATTAATATAAAAATATAAACTAAATTTTAATAGGTATACCCATGACCGAGAATACGAAAATCGATTTTATTTACCTTTCTGAGCCAGACATGATCAAAGCTGGTGTAACGGATATGCCGAGTTGTGTGGATACCATGGAAGAGATGTTTGGGCTTTTGTATACAGGCGATTACCGTATGGCAGGCCCCAATAATGATTCTCATGGTGCCATGATTACCTTTCCTGATGAATCTCCTTTTCCTACCATGCCAAAACCAACCGCAGATCGTCGTTTGATGGCGATGCCAGCTTATCTTGGCGGGAATTTCCAAACCTCTGGGGTGAAATGGTATGGCTCAAACATCGCCAACCGAGAGAAAGGTTTACCTCGTTCTATCTTGATGATGATTTTGAATGACATCGATACCGGAGCACCTTTGGCTTATATGTCAGCTAATTTGCTGTCCGCTTACCGAACCGGTGCTATTCCCGGTGTTGGTGCACGTTATCTTGCTCGTAAAGACTCAAAAGTCATTGGTCTTCTTGGTCCCGGTGTAATGGGTAAGACGACCGTAGCGGCCTTCATTGCGGCCTGTCCTAAAGTCGATACGATTAAAGTTAAAGGTCGTGGCCAAAAGAACCTAGACAGCTTTATTGATTGGGTTAAAGAAACCTTTCCGCAAGTAACGACTATTGAAATCGTCGATAGTGTTGAGGCAGTTGTTCGTGATTCAGATTTAGTTTCCTACTGTAATTCTGGAGAGGTTGGCGATCCAACTACTTACCCAATTGTTAAGCGTGAGTGGGTGAAACCCGGTGCGTTCTTAGCTATGCCTGCGAGCTGTAGTTTAGATGATGGCATGGAGCAAAAAGACGTTCGTAAAGTCCTTGATAACACTGGTTTGTATGAGGCTTGGTACGAGGAAGTGCCTAAACCTGCTCATTGTGTGATTCCGCTTGTGGGTGTTCGCTGCATGGACATGATTGCAGAAGGCAAGTTAACCCATGACGATATCGAAGACCTTGGCAAAATTATTTCAGGTGACTCGCCTGCTCGTGAGAACGAGGAGGAAATTATCATTCTTTCTGTGGGCGGCATGCCAGTTGAAGACGTGGCATGGGCAACGGTTGTCTACCGTAATGCCCTTGAAAAAGGCATTGGTGTGAAGCTGAACTTATGGGATGTCCCTGTATTGCGTTAAGCCGTTTAAGTTTATTGGGCTCTGTTGCTGATTCACCAGATACCCTCATTTTCCCAAACCATATTATTTAGATTTAATGTTAGGTAAAGCATATGACTAAGATCGTAAAAGTTAAAACAGGCTCAAAATTCGAAGAAAGTGCAAGCTACTCACGTTTGGTTGCAGTAGATAATTGGATTTATGTTTCCAATACTGCTGGCCGTAATCCTGATACACAAGAAATACCTGAAGATGTAATTGAGCAAACAGAACAAGTATTTAAAAACATCGAACGTGCTCTTGCTTCTGTTGGCGCAACTTTAGCAGACGTGGTTATGTCTCGCGTGTTTATTCAAGACCCAGCACACATTCATGATGTGATGGGCTTTATTGGCACCAAATTCAAAGGGATTAACCCTGCGTCGACAGCGACTTGCCCTCCATTAGGTTCAACTGTCTACAAAGTTGAGATCGAAGTTACTGCGTATCGTGGTGCATCTACCGCGAATGTTGAAGAAATTATCATCGGCCAATAACAGCTTATTAAGGGAGGTTAGAACGAACTTTAACCTTTCTATGCCTTCAGGAAAAAAGTTATGACAAAAACACTCGAAAAGGTTGAGACTCCAGATCAACTTCCTGATTCAACCCGCGTTGTTATCATTGGAGGTGGCATTGTTGGAGTGACTGCCGCTCTTGCTTTAGCTGAACGAAATATACCTGTTGTGCTTTTGGAAAAAGGTCATATTGCTGGCGAACAATCTTCACGCAATTTAGGCTGGATTCGTAAAACTAACCGTCACTTACATGATGTTCCCTTGGCGCAAGCTGCTGATAAACTCTGGGCTGAGATGCCAAGTCGAGTCGGGCGTGATGTCGGTTATAAACAAGCTGGCATTATGTTTCTAGCGAAAACAGAACCACAACTTGAGATGCATAAGAGCTGGTTGAAGTCTGTAGAATCGCTTTCATTGGATTCTAGAATGGTGACTCCTCAAGAGATTGATGAATTGGCTCCGGGCGGAAAAGGTAACTGGCTTGGCGGTATTTATACCCCTTCAGATGGTAATGCCGAACCTTCAATTGCCGCTTCAGCCATTGCTAATGCCGCGATTGAAAAGGGTGCTGTTATCGTTCAGCAGTGTGCTGTTCGAACTTTGTCGACCGAAGGTGGAAAAATCAGCGGAGTCGTTACTGAAAAAGGCGAAATTCGCTGCGAACAAGTTTTGCTAGCGGGTGGCGCTTGGTCAAGACGCTTCTTAGGTAACCTTGGTATTTCATTCCCAACACTTCCTTTAATTTGTTCCGTTCTGCGTACCAAACCAATGGAAGGCCCTACCAATATTGCCATTGGTGGCCCAGACTTCTCTTTCCGTAAACATCAAGATGGCGGCTATATCATTACGCAACGGGGGAAATTGGATGCTCCGATTACACTTGATCATATGTTGATTGGTCATAAATATCTTGATCAGCTTCGTACTCAGCGTAGTTTTCTGAATGTCTCAATGGGAAGTTATTTCTTCAAGGATTTAGGGTTATCTCGCCGCTGGAATGGAAAAAGTTGTACGCCTTTCGAAAAAATCAGAACGAATGACCCCCAATTTAATGCAGACTTGAATCAGCAGGCTTTAAACAATCTTAGACAGGCTTGGCCTATTTTTGAAAAAGCAGAAATTGCTGAAGCATGGGCAGGAATTATTGACGTCACACCTGACTCAAATCCGGTGATTGATCATGTTAAATCCATACCGGGTTTGACTGTCGCAACAGGTTTTTCAGGGCATGGTTTTGGAACAGGGCCAGCGGCAGGACAATTAGCGGCAGACCTAATCTCAAACATGGAGCCTATTATTGACCCAACTCCTTATCGGTTTGAACGACTTTAGGAACGATACGAAAAGAACAAGTCTCTTTTATGGACCGTTATTAAAGAAAAATAGAATGCTCTAAACTGAGCATTCTATTTTAGTATGATTAAATCTAATTTCTAGTTAATCAAAAATAGCGACAGCACGGATGAAACCGGCGGAACCATTTTTGATCTTGTAAGGGAAGCAAGACACTATAAAACCGTTGGCAGGTAAGCTTTCTAGGTTAGACAGTTTTTCCATTTGGCCATAGCCAATATCTCGACCAGCTTTATGGCCTTCCCAAATGATGGATGCATCACCCGATTCAGCGAACTTTTCACGAGTGTATTTGAATGGCGCATCCCAGCTCCATGCGTCGGTCCCGACCACACGAACGCCACGCTCTAATAAATACATGGTGGCTTCACGTCCCATCCCTATGCCAGCCTCTAAATAGCCCGCTTCACCGTAAATAGCGCCAGCACGAGTATTTACCAATACGATATCGAGTGGTTGTAGCTCGTGTTTAATGCGCTTTAGCTCTGCTTCTACTTCTGCGGCAGTAATGATATGGCCATCAGGGAAATTGCGAAAATCCAATTTTACCCCAGCTTGTAAGCACCAATCTAAAGGTAACCTGTCAATGCCATAAGCGGGTTTTCCGCCATCGGTTGTGGACGCATAATGCCAAGGAGCGTCCATATGAGTGCCATTATGGGCGCTCATCACCATTTTTTCGACGGCCCAAGCCTCGTTACCTGGCATGTCTTCTTTTTTAAGACCTGGGAACATACCCGCCATTTCAGGCCAGCCTTGTTGGTGATCGGTGTAATCAATTTTAGGTAATAGCGGTGGTGGATCGGTATAAGGATTGTTATCCAAAGTGACGGATAAGTCGACAATACGTCGGGTGCTGGATGGTTTCATGTATCTATACCTCTTTTTATTATTGTGTCGTAGCCAAATGACAGCTATTCAATTTTTATCATTCAATAGTAAGGAAAAAAGGTAGTATCATTAAGTTGATAATAGCGATGTTATCTGTCGATATTATCAACTTGACTTTTAGATGTTTTTTATGGAGTTGATCAGATTCTAGTTTGATTTTGACTTAAAAGCCGTATTTAGATTTATGCTCTAAATACGGCTTTGGGGTGGTTCGACGACTTATATTGGTGATAGCTTAAATGAGTTTAGCTCGCTTTAATCATGTCGGCCGCTTTCTCTGCGACCATGATGACAGGTGCATTTGTATTGCCAGCCATGACATAAGGGAATATAGAGGCGTCTGCTACTCTTAGTCCTTTGATGCCTTTTACTCTTAATTGAGGATCTACAACCGACATTGCATCAATACCCATTTTACAAGAGCCATTTTGGTGGTGGTAAGATAATACTGCCGAACGCGCATATTCAGCCAGCTGCTCGTCCGTTTGAACGGATGGTCCAGGATAAATTTCTCGTCCTCTCCATTCATCTAGTGCAGGCTGTGAGTTGATTTCCCGCATTTGTTTAATTGATTGGACTAGAATATCAACATCATTCTTCGTTTGTAGAACCTGAGGATCGATGTTCATTTCATCTTCTGGGTTTGACGAACGCAGAGTGATGCTGCCACGAGCTGTTGGTCGAACTCCTGCGGCACACAAAGAATATGCGTTCATTGTTGGTTTTTCTTGTTCTGGTGCGTAGTAGGGAACATGAAAAAATAGTGGTTGCATATCAGGTCCAGGTAAGCTTTCTTTTGATTTTACGAAGCAATGTCCATGAAGAATCTGGATTGACATGTCTGTTGGTGGCGGTATTTCTTTTGCTCCTTCATAAATTACAGGGCATAGGGTGTGATCGTGTAAATTTTTACCTACACCTGGTAGGTCAACTTTTACTGCAATCCCAAGCTTTTCAAGTTCTTGCTTTGGACCTATTCCTGAGAGCATTAAAATACGTGGACTCTCAATTGCCCCACCACATACTATGACTTCTTTTTTAGCAGAGACGGTTTGTTTCTTACCTTCTTGCATATATGTTACACCTGTCGCTCTGCCTTTCTCTATCTCTACTTTATGAACTCGAGCATTGGTTATTAGTGCCAAGTTTTGACGTTCAAGAGCAGGGCGTAAAAAAGCGACTGCCGTTGAATCACGTTTCCCATTCCTAGTATTAAGGTCGGTAAATGCAACCCCTTCTTGAGAAGCTCCATTGGTATCATTGTTATATGCTAGTCCTGCTTGTTGAGCGGCTTCTACAATTGCTTTTGTAACAGGGTGAGGTGTGAATTCGCTAGTAACATGAAGTAGACCACCTACACCATGGTAGTGGTTTTCTCCACCAGAAAAATCTTCTGATTTTTTAAAGTAGGGCAAAATCGAGTCGTAGTCCCAACCGGTACAACCGAATTCGCTTGCCCACTGGTTATAATCTGAGGCGTTACCTCTTACATAAATCATGCCATTTAGAGAAGATGAGCCACCGAGTACTTTACCCCTTGGCCAATAAAGTGAACGACCATGGGCATGTTCTTGTGGCACCGTTGAATAACCCCAATCGTACGCTGTCCCCCATAGTTCTATTAAACGCATAGGAGTAGATATTTTTTCACTATTGTCAGGTCCGCCAGCTTCAATAAGGAGCACGCTAGCGCCGTTTTCTGTTAATCTATTTGCAAGTACGCATCCTGCGGAGCCTGCTCCACAAATGATGTAATCATATGAATTCTCAGCAGCATTAGCCAAATTAATACTAGCTCCTAAAAGGCCACCACCTAGAGCTAATACTCCAGATGCCACCATAGTATGCCCAATAAAGCTGCGTCGTGATAAGTCGATTTTTTTTGTTTTTTTATCCGTCATAATTAACTCACTATTATTTAGTAGACTATTTCAGGGGAATGGTTCTCATATAGTGTTATGACTGAGGCCATTCCAATTTTGAGCATTGACTAGTAAGAATTAGCTAAAAATAACCTGAATATCGGTATATTCCATTAAGCCTTCATCTGAAAACTCTACACCGATACCAGATGATTTAACGCCTCCGAAGGGGGCATTCGGTTGAATAGCACCATGCTTATTAATCCAAACTGAGCCGCATTCTAATCGGTTAGCAATGCTTTTCGCCGCTTCGATATTTGATGACCAAATAGACCCACCTAAGCCATTAGGTGAGTCATTGGCAAGACGAATCGCTTCATCTAGATTGGAATACTTTACAATAGGTAATACTGGTCCGAATTGTTCCTCATCAACCAAGGAATCTCCATTTTTCAAATCGGAAATAATTGTTGGAGGGTAGAAAAGACCTTTTCCAGGCTCGCCTCCTAATAGCACCTTTCCTTGCTCTTTGGCTTCTGAAATCAAGCGTGAAACTTTATCAAACTGTGCTTTATTTTGGATTGGGCCTAATATGCTTGATTCATTCATACCGTCACCAACGGGTATTTTTTTAGCAAATTCAACAAGTGATTCACATACAGCGTCATACACTGACTCATGAACATATAGTCGCTTCATTGCAGCACAGGTTTGTCCATTGTTAATGAACGCCCCCCAGAATAAGCCTTCTGCAATGGCATTAGGATCGACATCCGGTAAAACAATGCCAGCATCATTACCACCTAGCTCTAAGGTGAGTCTTTTCATGCTGTCGGCAGCGGACTTCATTACTTTTTTACCTGTTGCACATGAGCCAGTGAAAACAATTTTTCTTATATCAGGGTGTGCAGACATTGCTGCGCCTAAGTTGAATTCTTTATCGTCACCTGTTACGACATTAACAACACCGGGAGGTAATACTTCCTGCATTATTTCTATTAGACGAATTGTAGATAGAGGGGTATTTGGTGAGGGTTTAATCACAACAGTATTACCTGTTCTTAGTGCCGGTATTACATGCCAAATTGCGATTAATACAGGAAAGTTCCATGGTGTGATCGAGCCGATAACGCCAAGTGGTTTTCGGTGTAGTTCCACTTTTCCATCTTCGGTGTCTTGTAATACTTTGACGGGAATAGATAGATTAGATGTATATCCAGCCCAAGCTACAGCGGCTCCTATCTCCCAGCGAGAACCTAAACCATTTAATGGTTTTCCTTGTTCAAGGGTTATTAGTTTTGCCAGTTCTTCGGAGTGATCTTCTATTTTCTTAGTTATTGCAAGGCATCTCTTTTTAAGTTCGTCATCAGCCAGCGAAGACCAAGATAGGAAAGCGGTTTTAGCGGATTCCACCGCTATATTTAATTCTTCATTTCCCATATTTGCTGTATGACCAACAATTTGGCCTGTAGAAGGGTTTAGGACATCGAAACTTGCATCATCTGCTCTATTTGAAATGGAACTGTTCATTATTTTTATTCTCCATAGTTGCTCGGTGCGTTAACAAATAGCGAGTAACAAGGATGATAAAAAAATTTTAACCGTGGGGACTTGGACTTATCCGACAACGCTATTGGACAATTACGTCACTATTGCGTTGACCCCGGTGTTATATGGTATTTTTTTCTGAATTCGCGATAAAAATAAGATAAATCGTTGAATCCTGAGCTAAGTGCAATATCGGTCACACTTTCATTTAATACCCCTTCTTTTCGTAAACATAGTCTAGTGTGAGCGTGTTCAAGTCTCGTATTAATAATCCTATGTCTTGGTGTTTCGCCTAAAATTTGAAAGTGCCTTTGTAGGGTTCGTTCAGAAATATTTAAATGATATGCAACATCACGTGGAGAAAAGCTTGAGTTTAAACAGTGTTTATCGATAAGCGCTAACGCTCTTGAAAGTAGCTGTTCGCTTGGCTCTATATGGCTAACATTATATGTGGTGTGAAGGTATGCACTGATTAAACTAAGAAAAGCATCACCTAAAGACTGTTGGTGCGTATCGTCAGATGTAATCATTTTTCTCAAGACAGAATGTATTGCTAACCAGAGGGGGTCATCTCGCGATATGCTAATGCCACCATAGCCAATATTGCCAAAGCGATGCATCGCTTCATCTCGAGGGATGTGAAAGGATATTTGGCGAGATCTGTTATTGTCATATCGGAATGATGATGGTTTCACTGAATCGACAAGAAACATATCGCCTGGTCGCAATTTTGTTATATTTTCTTCTTGTTGGACATGGCTGCACCCTAAGTCTTGCACTAAAAGGAAAAAGTATTCTCCAGGGTCTTGGCGTATGGCTTTTTTATCCCTTTTTATTTGAACAGAATTAATGTCTACAATTGCTGTATCAAAAGCCCCGAAGCGTTTGGTAGTTACTCCTCCATCAATCATACCTGTTCTTGACTTGGGTTCGACATCGAATTGTCCGCACACTTTACGGATTTCTGAGGTGAAAATTTCTACTGGTAACAGGTTATGATGAGATTGAATAAGTGGTTCCATCTAGACCTCATTGAATTCATATATTTTTATTTTTAGAAATTTATTTTTGAACTCCACTTACAAAAATGTAGCACAATAAGATACATAAAATGAAACTATTAGTATTTTATCGTATCCTATTGGCTGTTGTTTATACTGGTATCAGCATGAGAAATATTTTGTCTACATAATATTAATGTATAGGCCTACCATTGTTTATGCTTACTGCTTTCCTTAAACAGAGTGTAAATCAAGAAAGCCGAACTATTGTCCGGCTTTTTGTTTCTGCTTAAATTCCTAGACTAGGAAGCTATGTTAAGTAATACCTTCTCAAAGAAGCTTGTTAAACCATCATGATCGTCTAATGGCAGAACGTCTGCCACATATTGGTCAGGTCGAACGATGATTATGCAGCCGTTTTTCTTGTCGATTCCTCGTTTGTCATAGAACGAGTTCTCTTCACAAAGAGCGCTGTAGACTTTTTCATAATCTTTTAATCCGAGGCAGCCTTTTGATGGCTGTAAAAGCGAATGAATATCGGCTACTTCTATTTCCCGATGAGGTACTTGGAAGACAGCTTGCACATTGATTATGGCATCGATATCTGCATCTTTTGGTGTAAAACGCTGGATAGGGGATGACGGATTGTTTTGTAAAAACTCGCATAGCGCTTTAACTTTGCAAGTATCGCTCATGAAGTTTTGCTCTCCTGCAAAGGCGAGAATGTGCCAACGACCATCAGCTTTCATGCTGTGACCAAGGTGTACTGGTTTCGCATCAGCATGGCGAGTTACTTTGGCAGAATGAAAACGCATACCAATGGTTTGTCCTGTTGCTAAACCTTGATGTTGTCCAGACGATACCAAGTCTGACTGCGGATAGTGAATGGCGGTACCAGCGGTGAAGCGACCAAATTGAACAAAGTATTGCTGAAAGGCGGTTGGATCAACACCATCCGGATTGGTCGCAGATTTAGGTTTGGCGCTGAACATTTTCGAAAACTCGCGATCGAAATCGATTAATTGCTGAGCCACAGTTTGTCTTTCGAAAGAATAAGACTGCAGTAATTCTGCATTTGCTCTTCCTGTTAGCACATGGGCAAGTTTCCAGCCCAAATTCCATGTGTCATTGACTGAAGTATTCAGTCCTTGCCCCGCTTTTGGGCTGTGAGTGTGACAAGCGTCGCCAGCTAAAAATACATGAGGTAATCGACCATCTTCGGCGTCATCAAATGCGGTAGTAAGCCGCTGGCCGATTTCATACACGCTCCACCAAGCGATTTCTTTCACTTCAATGGTGTACGGATGCATGATGCGGTTTGCTGCAGCAATAAGGTAATCGGTTGTGATTGATTGCTTGCTGAGTCGTTCATTATTTTTTAGTTTGTCCAGCTCAATATACAAGCGCACCATGTAACCGCCTTCGCGCGGAATGATCAGCATGTTGCCTTCATTACTGGAATGAATCGCTGATTTTAGGCGAATATCAGGAAAGTCGGTTACTGCCAATACATCCATAACGCCCCATCCTTGATTGATAGAGTCGCCGACCAATTCACGGCCAATGGATTTACGTACTGTGCTCCGAGCACCGTCACACCCAACCACGTATTTGGCTTTAACCGTCTCGATCATGCCAAGATGTTGAGAGTCTAAGCGTTCAAACGTCAGTGTCACCGGGTAGTCTGTGACTGTTGAATCGACTTCAAGATTGAGTAGTTGGCGGGAGTAATGAGGAACGACTTTTCCTGGCCCGTGGCGCATCACATCAAGAAAGGCATCATGCACTCTGGCTTGGTTGATGATGACATGAGGCATTTCAGATAAGTCATCTTCCACGTCTTGAATTTTGCTACTGCGTGCAATTTGCTTTGGTTGTTCAGTATTAGGTTTCCAAAAAGCGGTTTCGTTTACCCAGTAGGCTTCTTGCTTAATTTGATCTGCGAAGTCATAGGCTTCAAACATTTCCATGGTACGACAAGCAATACCATCAGCTTGACCTACTAATAAACGATCGTCTTTTTGTTCGACAATACAGGTAGAAATAGAGGCAAATTTGGACAACTGCGCGGCGAGATTGAGCCCTGCAGGACCACAACCCACGATCATTACATCTACTTCTGATGGCAGTGGATGTTTTAAAGGCGGAGCGATGACTCGATCTGCAGGATCTGTAATTTTAGGATCGCCTGGGTGAAAGCCTTGTTGATAAAATTGCATGGATTGTCCTCTTATTATTGTCTGTGGCTGGCTATTAGAAATTAAAATATTTGCTGTCTGGAATAGAAATGACTTTAATGTATTCAAGGTATAAGTAAAAATAGATTTTTATCTCAAGACTAATAGAAAACGCATAGATGAATCCTAACTTATTGAAGCAATTAGCCATCGTTGTGAAGCAGGGCTCTCTTAGTCGAGCTTGTGAGCAGCTGTATATAACTCAGCCAACATTGACGCGTAGTATTCAGCAGTTGGAAATGAGAGTCGGTGCACCAGTGCTTGTTCGAACGCGTTATGGCGTACAGCCTACCGAAATTGGTGCAAGATTAGCGCAAATTGGCGAAAGGATTTTGGCTGAAACAGAACAAGGTGAAGAGGTCATTCGACAGTTTCATAGCGGCTATCATAATGAATTTGTGATTGGTATTGATCCGCTTTGGGAATTTGCCACGGTAGAGCAAATGACCGCCTATTTTATGCAAGAAAAGCGTTATGTCTTTCACTTTAGGACGGGCTCCGCGGCCGCGCAGATTGAGTTATTACAAAAGGGTGAACTCGATTTTTTATTGGCGCCTGCGCACCTTACAGTTAAGCAAGGGGCGCTCGATAGACAGTTGTTGTTTCGAGATCGCTCCGGTGTTTTTGTTGGGAAAAAATCGGCTCTGAGAGGAAGGGATACCGTTATTTCTCAAGAGATTTTGGAGAAGCAACATTGGATAGCGGCAGGAGCAAATGCCGGCTTTCTTGATCGGCCTAGTGAGATTATCGGGCTCAAAGCTGCCAGCATGGCGTTTACGGGAAGTATTCGCTCGGTTTTACACCTTTTAAATACGTCCGATGTATTGGTTCGTCTACCTGCTCGTTTAGCCTTAATGACTGGAGCGGTTGAAATCGATCAATTGATCAAGGTGCCAGGACCAAAAGGACCAAGGCGAGACATCGCGCTTTGGTCAAGAGTTGATAATTTGGAGCGCCCTGAGTGCATGAAAGTTCATGAATTGATTCGTGGTTTTATGCAAACACTGGACGACACTGTATCGACATTTGAATTGGACCTATGACCTAGTCAGGGCGCCGGCTGCTGACGATAAAATTGGCACAGTAGTCGGTAAACATCAGGCATCTCTTTTTTCATCATTTTAGGATCTTCAAAAAAGGTTTCACTGCACACCGCGAAGAACTCGGCAGGGTTGGTTAGTGCATATTCATCCAGTGGTAAGTGTTTGTGATGCTGCCAGTCATTTTGTAGGCGTTGGAAGGCAGCGGTGAATATGTCATGCCATTCCCCGGGCTTCATATCCGGGTGCATCGGCGGTGCGCCATTAGCGCCATCACGAAGCATGTCTAATTTATGTGCGAATTCATGAATGACCACATTACTGGCTTTGCCATGACGTGCATGAGCGCCCGTTTCTAGGATGGATTCCCACGAAAGAATCAAGGGGCCTCTCTGCCATGCTTCGCCGCTTAACCCTCGACCTTCCGCGTGTACGACACCATCTTCACTTTGATAAGGGTGGTTGGTGATAAAGTCTCCTTCGTACAAAATGATGGTTTTGCAGTGGTCGTACCAATCTAAACCGAGATGCAAAATAGGCACACACGCCATAGTGGCAAGTTTTAGGCACATCGCTTCAGTGAATTGAAATTCGGCACCAGGAGTAACACCTTTACGAGCAAGGAAATGAAAGCTCATATCACGAAGTGTGTCACGTTCAGCGCCTTGGTAACGGTTCATAACGGGCCAATCAGCAATGGCGGATTCCCATTGTTCTATGGTAAATCCCATTGCTTTGATTCGCCGTTTTTCCAGCCAATTATTGAGTTGTTTGAACATTATTTTATCTCTATTGAATACGAAGGCTTGTTTAATATATTGTTCAATATCAGTCGAGTAAGTGAATTAGTTGTGCGCATTAGTCGGTTGAGAGATGTAGTTTAATGATAATAAGCATCATTAAACTTCCTTAAGCACAATCTCTCCTTAATTCTTATGAATTCCTCCGACTTTGCTGCCTTAATCTCGCGCGAGTTTACTTATATCATGAGTGTCAAATTTATGACGTCATCCTTATGTTGAGGATTGGTTAAGTCCAATTAAGCAACGAGAGAGCTTCTTTTGAAATTATTTTTTACTTCTTTATCTCACATGCGCGCCAATTCGTTTTGGCTTATAAAAAGATCTTTATTAACATCCTTATTAATTAACTTAATAGGTCATGCACAAGCTGAAGAGTCTGATATTAAGGTGGATTCTGTTCCTGTGGCTGAAAGCGTTCAATTAGAGCAAGAGTCAAAAGGGTATGCTTTTTCAAATCAAACGGTTATCGATTTGGCGAAAGAGTTGGCTCAATCTCCAATGAAGCCTGCGGAGAAAGCACCGCAAGCGCTGACTGAGATGGATTATCCTACCTATCGACAAATTAATTTCCAGCAAAACCAAGCGGTTTGGGGAAACACGCTAACAAAATTTTCAGTTCAGCTTTTTGCTCCTGGTTTTATATTTAAAGATTTAGTCTCTATTGATGTCGTGGAAAATGGCCGTGCTTTTCCCTTGAATGTATCGTCAGATTCTTTTACCACACCGAATGCAGAGATTAGTAAGCTGATTTCTCAGGTTGGAAAATATGCCGGATTACGTTTGCATTACCCAATTAATGATGCGAACACGAATGATGAATTTGCTGTTTTTCAAGGCGCTAGTTATTTTCGTGCAGTTTCTAAAGGTCAGTCTTATGGCTTGTCAGCCCGAGGCCTTGCTGTAGATGTTGCCCAGCCAAAGGGTGAAGAGTTCCCAATGTTCAAGCAGTTTTGGATTGAACGTCCATCATCAAGCCAAGATGCGATTGTTGTTCATGCTTTATTGGACAGTAAGAGTGTTACTGGAGCTTATCGTTTCGGCATCTATCCAGGAAAGCCGACTCGTATCGATGTAAAAGCGACGTTGTTTCCACGAGTTGATTTGAAAAATGTGGGTATTGCTCCGTTGACATCGATGTTCATGTACAACAGCTCACTGGATGTTTCGGATGTGCCTGATTACCGTACTGCTGTTCACGACTCTGATGGTTTACAGATTTTAACCGGTAAAGACGAGATGCTTTGGCGACCTCTGAATAACCCAAAATCACTGCAAGTTAGCGCCTTTAGTGATACCTCGCCAAAAGGCTTTGGCCTAATCCAACGTCATCGTAAGTTTGAAGACTATCAGGATTTAGAAGCCAGCTATCACACTCGTCCTTCTGCTTGGATTAAACCGATGAATGATTGGGGGGCTGGGCACGTTGAACTAGTAGAGATTCCATCAAATTCTGAGACCAATGACAACATCGTTGCGTATTGGCAGCCTAAAGATGGGCTTAAAAAAGACCAATCATATACTTATCAATATTTGATGACTTGGTCTAACGACACGCCTGTTTCATTGGATTACCCTCGTGTTGTGCGCAGTGCAAAAGGCGTAAAGCTATTTAAGACAAACCCAGAAGTAGTGATTGATTTCAATAAAATGCCGGATGTAAATGTTGATGATCTGACGATTGACGCCAGCATTAGCAAAGGAAAAATACTCGAAGCGATAGCCGTCAAGAATCCCCATAAAAATGGTGTCCGTGTTTACGTTTCTTTTGATCCTGAGGATGTCAACTTGGCAGAGTTAAGAGTGCAACTTAAACAAGGAGATACCGCCGTTGCTCCTACTTGGCTGTATCGTTGGATGAAGGAATAATCATGTTAAAGGATAGCGCAACAAAACTAGCATTGCCGCAAGCTTCGCCTTTGGATATGCCGCGTCATACCGTTGATGAAGCTCCCCAAGCTCGTAAGAAAAGATTACAAGGTTTTGCCGTTACGACATTTCTTTCGCGTTTGTTTGTTTTATTTTGCACTGCTGGGTTGTCTTGGTACGGTGCGACTGAAATGTACAGTGTGCTGAATACCAATGCGATTGCAGGCTTGCAGTGGGCGTTCTTGGTTTTATTTTGTATTAACTTTACGTGGATTTCTTTTGCGTTTTCCCAGGCAACGCTTGGCTTGATTTTCCAGCTGTGGCCATTTTCTCGCACTCGAAAAGAACAAGACGTAGGAGGCGTTACGGCTATTTTGTTACCTGTTTATAATGAAGATCCTCTGCGTATTCGTGCCAATATCCAAGCCATGCATGAAGACCTAATGAAACAAGCTCCGGGCAAGTTTGCATTCTTCATTTTAAGTGATACCAACAGAGCGGATGCATGGATTGCCGAGGAACAAGCGTTTCGTCCTTTGCTTAATGATGACGCTGCGGCTTGTCCTATTTATTACCGTCGTCGTTACAATAATGCCGAGCGTAAAGCTGGCAACATTGCAGAATGGGTAACGGGTTACGGCGGCGATTATGAATGCATGATTGTGTTGGATGCCGACAGTTTGATGGGGGCGGATTGCCTTATTTCTCTGACTCGTCGTATGGCAGCCGAACCGGGTTTAGGATTGATTCAAACTTTGCCAACTATCATTCGTGCGAACACTTTATATAGCCGTATTCAGCAGTTTGCCAACCATTGTTTTGGTCCTATTTATGCTTCTGGTTTGGCGGCGTGGCATGGTTATTCTTCTAACTTTTGGGGACATAATGCCATTATTCGTACCAAAGCATTTGCCGATGCTTGTGGCTTGCCAGTTTTAGAAGGTAAAGCACCTTTCGGTGGTCATGTGATGAGCCACGACTTTATGGAGGCCGCGTTATTGCGTCGTTCAGGTTGGGGTGTGCGTTTTGATACGGATCTGAAAGCGTCTTACGAAGAAGCGCCACCGTCGCTGGTGGATGTGATTGTACGTGATCGTCGTTGGTGTCAGGGCAACTTGCAGCACAAAGCCTTTGTATTTGCTAGAGGTTTTCATTTTGCGACTCGCTTGCACTTGATATCTGGCATCATGTCTTACCTAAGCGCGGTTTTTTGGTTGATGCTGATCGTGGTGGGTTTCGCCTTGGCAGTTCAGGCGTATTTTGTTCGTCCGGAATATTTTGCTAATCCATCGTTGTTTCCAACATGGCCAGTGTTTGATTTCGAAAAAGCGCGTTCTTTATTCATCCTGTCTATGGCGTTGGTATTAGCGCCTAAAGTGTATGGTTGGTTGTCGGCTATGTTGAACTTCCGTCGTTGCATGCAATTTGGCGGTCCGATATTACTAACCTTAAGTACCTTGGTAGAGACCGTGCTATCGGCTTTGTACGCGCCGATTCTGATGTTGTCTCAATTCCAAGTTGTCTATGATGTCTTCAAGGGCCGCGACAGCGGCTGGAAACCTCAATCTCGTGACGATGGCGCAACGTCGTGGAAAGTCGCTGCTCGTGCGCACTGTAGTCATACTTTATTGGGCTTAGGATTGGCGAGTGGGGCGCTATTTTTAAGTATCGAGTTGTTTTATTGGTCTTTGCCAATTAGCTTTGGTTTAATTTTGTCTATTCCGTTATCTTGGATCAGTGGCGGTGCAAAACGTGGCAATGTGATTCATTACTTGGGCCTTATGCGCGCACCAGAAGAAAAGCGTCCACACCCAATTATTAACATGCAAAGTCGCTATGATGAAGCGCAAAGCGAGCTAGATTTTGATGGTGCTTTGTCTTCTTTAAAACGTTTGTCATCTGATGCGACACTTTTTTATTGGCACCTTGCTCAAATGCCAATAGATGAACCAAACAAAGAATTTTGTCGCGCGTGGATTTGTGCCGAATGGCAAATCCTTAACAGTAACAATATTCAAAGCCTGTTAGATCATCTCAGTGAAAAAGAGTGTCTCGCTATTTTGCAACACCGTGAACTTATGGTAGCAATGGAGAAATACTTGCCAGAAGATAAGCGTGTGAGCAAACAGACAGAAGAGTTTGTGTTGGCTTAAGACTAGACTGCGGCGCAAAGAGAGGCTAATAAATGTTTCTCTTTGCGCCGTTTTTTTATATTACGAGTAGTCGCTTAGAGGGAATTCACTTAACGGGAATTCCCTTGTTATTTTTGGCTGTCTCATTGAAAACATGGTGTTTACCGAGCGAACGCCTTTTGCTTGCAAAAGTTGTTTGCTCAAAAGCTCATCATAACTATCTAGGTCTCTGGTGATGATCTTTAGCAGGTAGTCACAATCACCACTGACAGAATGACATTCCTGTATTTCAGGGCAGTTGCGTACGATGGAAAGGAAAGGTTCCAGTGTTTCTGGGTGATGGTTATCCATTGAGACTTGCGCGAAGGCGATCACATTTAAGTTCACCTTCTTCGGATTCAACTCTGCTGTATAGCAATTGATATAGCCTTCTTCTTCTAGGCGTTTTAAGCGCCGCCAGCAAGGTGCGGTTGAAAGGCCAATCTTATCTGCTAAATCTCTATTACTTAAACGACCGTCTTTTTGTAAGGCGGCAAGAATACTGATGTCAAATTTGTCGAGCATGAAAGTGTTTCCATTTTTTGTTATTTGAAGAAACTTTGTTGCTCAGTCTGTCAAAGACTCGGCAATTAAGAAAGATAATTTCGCTGAATCATAGATAAGATTAACTACATCATACTTATAACAATAAAGCTGAAAAGCAGCTGAAGATGGTGTACCTCTATGAATCAATTGCTAGAAAAAAGTAATCACGTCACAAATTTCATACGTCAAAAGCCTGAATTTAATTGGCTTCAAGTTAGTCAATTAATGCTTTTATCTCGTGCTCTGGATGAGATAGAAGAAAAAGAGTTAGTGCCAGAAAAGTTAGTGTTTAACCAGTTTTCTGCTCGTGGACATGACTTTGCTCAGATTATTTTAGGTTCTTTGCTGACACATCCTCACGATGCTGCAAGTGGCTATTATCGTTCTAGACCTTTTGTCATGAGTCTTGGGATCGATTTGGATGAAGTGGTTGCATCGCCTATGGCGAAAGCGGGCGGCTACAGTGATGGTAGAGACATCGGCGTAGTATGTAACTATCCTAATACCGATAGAAAAGGCGCTATGTTATTCCCTATGTGTGGCGGTGTTGGCGCACAATATTCGCCTATTTCTGGTTGGGCGCAATCCATTCTTTATCACAAAAATCAGTTGAACGACTCAAGCTATACGGGCGCTATTGCTGTTTCAATGGGTGGCGATTCTTCCATGTCTACCAGTGGTTTTTGGGCGGCATTAAACATATCAACGACCAACAACTTACCGCATTTATTTTACATTGAAGATAATGGTTATGGCATTTCAGTACCTCAGGAAGTGCAAACGCCTGGCGGTGACCAGGTGGCGAATCTTAAAGCCTATAAAAATCTGAAGATTATTGATGGCGACGGAACCGACCCGGAATTGACTCCAGCACTTATACAAGAGGCTGTCGACTATGTCCGATCTGGACAAGGTACTTGTTTACTTCGACTAAAAGTCCCGCGTTTATGTGGTCACACATTCCAAGACACTCAAACTTACAAAGATGCTGACTTTATTGCCGATGAGCAATCCAGAGATCCGCTTCCTAAGCTAAAAAGCTATCTATTAAATAATGGCTTAATGACCGCAGATGAATGGCAAGATTTGGAAGACGAAAGTTATCGTAATATCCGTAATGCGGTTGATAAAGCGAAGGAGCGTCAGCAACCCGATCCAGAAAATCTTACACGCTTTGTTTATGCCGAAAAAGATCAGGTTCAGCTTCGGGGTGGATTAGCGGCAAGTGGTCATGTATTTCCAGCTCAAAGCGATCAGCCTAAGCCTGAAGGTTCTCGTCTTAACATGCTAACGGCGATCCGCAAGACACTTGATTACGAACTAGAAACGAACCCTAAAGTGGTTGTATTCGGCGAAGATGTTGGACCGAAAGGCGGTGTTCACGGAGCAACGCTTGGGCTAAATGAAAAGTTTGGCGGTAATCGAGTATTTGATACTAGCTTATCTGAAGAAGGGATTATTGGTCGTTCTGTGGGGATGGCGTTGAGTGGCTTGATGCCAGTGCCAGAAATACAGTTCCGCAAATATGCTGAGCCTGCAGCTGAACAACTTTCTGATACCGGCATTATGCGCTGGCGCACTAATAACCAATTTGCTGCGCCCATGGTTGTAAGAATTCCGGGCGGGTTTGCCCGTCGAGGTGATCCATGGCATTCCATGAGTGACGAAGTGGAGTGGGCGCATAAAGTCGGTTGGCAATTGGCTATGCCTTCAAACGCTGAAGACGCTGTTGGTTTGCTGCGTTTTGCCCTAAGAGACAATAATCCGACTATTTTCTTTGAGCATAGATCTTTATTGGATAATAGCTGGTCGCGTCGTCCATATCCTGGTGATGACTATGTTATCCCATTTGGAAAAGCGAAAACGATCCTTACTGGCATCGCATTAACGGTAGTTTGTTGGGGCGCGATGGTGGAGCGTTGTCAAAATGCAGCAACGAGTCTTGATATGAGTATTGAGGTGATTGATCTTCGAACCATTCAGCCTTGGGATAAAGAAGCGATACTTGCCTCTGTCGAGAAAACCGGACGTTGTTTGATTGTTCATGAAGATAATAAAACCGCTGGGTTTGGGGCTGAAATCGCGGCGACGTTAGCCGATGAATTGTTCTTTAGTCTTGATGCGCCGATTCAACGATTGACTATGCCTGACATTCCTAATCCTCACAATTTTCTCTTGTTAGAAAAAGCCGTGCCGAGTGAGCAAAAGATCGCTCTCGCCATGAAAAAACTGATTGAAGTGTGAGGGGGAAACGATGAACGAATCAATGACTATTACGCTTCCAGTGGGTGCTTTAGAGGGAACCGCGGCGGTATTTTCTACTTGGCTGGTAGAAGAGGGTGATCATGTTCGAAAAGGCGATCCCATATTAGAGCTGGAAACAGACAAAGTATCGATGGAAGTGTGTGCTGAAAATGATGGCTTCATTAGAAAAATCTTGGCGACATCGGGTGATAATGTTGATGAAAAGACCATCCTTGGCTACTTAAATTGTGGTGAACAATCAGAGTTAGATAAAGTTTCGGTAGATAAATCATCATCTCCTGTTGCTAATGACGCTTCGAAAAATGTAGCAGTTGCTAAATGCGACGTGGCTGACGATGGCTCAAAACGCCATTTAATTGGACCTGCGGTCAGAAAGTTATTGAGAAAACATAACCTGAACTTGTCCTCTATTGATGGCTCAGGTAAAGGTGGACGTGTTACGCGAGATGATATTTTAGCCTTTATTGATACCCGAGCTGATGAGGATAAAAGTCACTCAAATACTTCTATCCCAGCAGAAAAATCGCATGGTTTAAAAAGTAAGCTGGTTCCTCATACTTCCATGCGTAAGAAAATTGCGAATCATATGGTTGATAGTTTACTGCACACTTCACCTCATGTGACTAGTGTCTTTGAAATGGATATGGGGCGAATCATAGAGCATAGAAAATTGTGCAAAATGGGCTTTGAAGAAGCGGGTGTAAAGCTGACTTTTACCGCTTATTTCTTGGCTGCCAGTGCTAAGGCAATGCAAAAAGTTCCTGTCGTTAATTCGCGTTTTCATGATGATTGCTTGGAAATATTTGAAGACATTAACATAGGTGTCGGCACAGCGTTAGGCGATGATGGACTCATTGTCCCAGTCGTTAAACAGGTTCAAGAGAAGAACTTGTTTGAAATCGCCTCAGCCCTACAGCAACAAACAGACAAAGCCAGACAAGGTAAACTGGCTGCCGCAGACATGAGAGATGGTACATTTACCATCTCAAATCATGGCGTGAGCGGAAGCCTATTTGCTACGCCGATTATTATCAACCAGCCTCAGGTTGCTATTTTGGGGATCGGGAAACTTGAAAAAAGAGCCGTGGTGGAAGAGGTGAATGGTGAAGACATTATTGTCATCCGACCAAAATGCTATGTGTCTCTTAGTATCGATCATCGAGCCTTGGATGCATATCAGACTAACTTATTTCTGAGTCATTTTGTTGAGGTGATAGAAAACTGGGGTACTTCTAAAACCAATTAAAACTAACTGAAATGATGTATAAAAAATGGCTATCACCGAAAGGTGATAGCCATTTTTTATTTATGTAGTTCTAAAATAAACGAATTAGTTCAATCCGCCAAATCTTTGATAAAAAGCTTGTGAAGCTTCTGGAAGTGGCCCATCTGCGGATTCTAGGTTTTTCCCTAGCCAGTGTTCTGCAGCTGGGGTGACTTTGCGGTAAATGTTTCGACATAGCTGTCTTGCGGCTCTGCCTTCCCAGTCTCCCGGTAGGAGCTCTTCAGGTAGTTGTGGGTCTCGCAGCAAGAGCTTTCTGTATTCATGGATTAATAGAGTGCGAGTTAGGAAGCAGGATTCAGGGTCAAGATTGTCTTTTTCATCAAGTTCTTGCCATACAGGGCGAAACAGGTTGATGAATTCTTGGTAGTGAGCGCCAAGTTTATCGAGTTCCCAACAGTCTCTTACTAGCATTCGAATCTGTCTTCCTGCTAGCTCTTCTTGTTGATGTGTTTTAAATACAATGACTTTGCTTTGTAAACCAGATGAGGCTAAGACGGTATTTACGTCACTTAGATTGGTGTTTGGACTACCAATAAGCTGACCAGTTAGTACGCCAAAACCTTGCCAGTTGAGATCGTCTAGTAGCTGCTTTCTTTCCTCGGCAGACAATTGTTGTGTCATGATTAAACACCAAGAACCATCCCATACGGTTTGGTTGGCGCTGTACACGCGTCGGAAAGCTTGTTCAAACTTACGTCGACCAGAACCTGTTAAGCTGTAGTAACTTTTTCTTCCCACCTTGTCACTGGTCAGCCAGCCATCCTGAGTCAAACGAAAGATGGTGGTTCTCATTAATCGTTCGTTGATGCCCATTGGTTCAAGCAGCTTGATTAAACTGCCTAGCCAAACGGTTCCGCCATGAGGTTCAATCGTATCACCGTATAAAGTGATGACGAGAGATGATGCTCGAATGGGTTTTTGCTGTTGAAAACGAGTGATTAAAGTATCTAAAGTATTAATTCTGTTCATTGGTGACTGGTGATCCAGTGAGTTAAGCCAGAGGTCATTCTCTTAAACCTGTCCGGCTTAGTAAAGTGGAATAGTCTTAAAGGGTAGACTAAGTGCATTGCAACATAGGAATGTACTAGCCTTTTGGCTGATGTAACCGACTTTGCAGTGTTGGTCTATCTTCTTCTATGGCATTGAGTGGAATACATTCAACCATCGAAGTTAGGCATCTTTTGGAGAGTTCTATGTATTCTCGTGTTCCTGTTTGCTTCCATTTTAATTCGTCATCTGTGACGGATCTAACGATTTTTCCTGGCGAGCCCATCACCAGAGATCTAGGTGGACAAGTAAAGCGATTCTTTATAAATGAAGATGCAGCAATGATTGAACCTTCGCCGATTTCAGCGTAATCCATGACAACACTGTTCATGCCGATCAGAGCATCTTTTCCAACGATACAGCCATGTAAAACGGCGCCATGGCCAATGTGCCCATGTTTACGAATGATGGTATGGCTATCAGAAAAGCCATGAACAACACAGTTGTCTTGGATGTTTGACTCTTCTTCCATAGTAATGCGTCCAAAATCCCCTCTTAAACAGGCTCCTGGACCAACATAACAGCCTTCTCCAATGATTACGTCGCCAATCAGCGTCGCGGTTGGGTGTACGTATGCACTAGGGTGTACGACAGGAGTGACACCATCTATTTTGTAGTAAGGCATGTTTTTTCCTTTTTTATTTGGTTCTTTATTTCTTTAATTTTAGATTATTTTGTGTCGATATGTTTTAAATTCTTTCGTTTTTTTACGTTAAATTCGAAAATTATCAAGATTTATTTTTGCTTTAATGAATTTTAAATCATAGTTTTTAATTTTAAGTATTTGATTTTTAAATTCATTTTTCGTTAATGAGTTGGTTTTATTTGTTTATCTAACTAAAGGGATACGTAAAAAGTTAAATTTATTATTGTTTTGTATCTAATTATGGTTCATCTTTATATTAAGTGAAACGCGATTGAGCTCGCTAGAGTGTGTTTGGCTGAGCGAATTAATAACAATAAGATCGAGTGTTTGAATCAAATGACAAATAAAAATTACCAATCATTGGTGGTGCATCAGGCAGAAAGTGGGGTTCAGTTGGTACAGTTGAACCGTCCAGAAGCATTGAATGCATTAACGACAGAGCTATTGGCAGAATTATCCGATGTTATGGATGTCGCTGAGGCATCGGATGATATTCGAGTTTTGGTTCTTACTGGAAGCTCGAAAGCGTTTGCTGCTGGAGCCGATATTAATGAGATGGCAGAACGTGATCTCGTTGGTATGCTGAATGATCCGCGTCAGCAATATTGGCAGCGTATAACGCGTTTCTCTAAACCCGTTATTGCTGCCATTAATGGTTACTGTTTGGGTGGCGGCTGCGAGTTGGCCATGCATGCGGATATTCTTATTGCCGGTCGTGATGCGCAATTTGGTCAACCTGAAATCAATCTAGGTATCATGCCTGGAGCAGGCGGAACCCAACGACTGTTACGCGCTGTTGGTAAATCTCTCACCATGCAAATGGTGCTTACCGGTCAACCTATCAATGCCCAGCAGGCAAAAGATGCTGGTCTCATTAGTGAAATAACCCAACCTGAACTTACTGTTGCCAGAGCTTTGGCTTTGGCGAAAGTCATTGCGAGTAAAGGCAGCCTTGCTGTGCGCTTAGCAAAAGAATCCATTCTAAAAGGCATGGATACTGACTTAGCAACAGGCCTGCGTTTTGAACGCCATGCTTTTACTGTGCTGGCAGGTACTGAAGATAGGAAAGAAGGGATTATGGCGTTTAAAGAAAAACGTCAGCCCAACTTTTCTGGTCGCTAATTTTCTGGCGTTATTTTTCAATTTTTAGAGAGGCAATAGTAAATGAGCTTCGAACACATTCTATATTCGGTTGATTCTGGTGTGGCATTACTGAGCTTAAATCGCCCCAAGGCGCTTAATAGCTTTAATGAAGCCATGCACCTTGAAGTGCAGCAAGCACTAAAGTCCGCTCTAAAAGATAAACAGGTTAGGGCGCTGGTTTTAACGGCTGAGGGGCGAGGTTTCTGTGCTGGGCAAGATTTGTCTGATCGTAATGTTGATCCTAATGCCGCGTCACCTGATCTGGGTATTTCAATAGAACGTTTTTACAATCCACTGATTAAACAGTTACAGGCTTTTCCAATGCCAGTGATATGTGCTGTTAATGGTGTGGCGGCAGGTGCTGGGGCGAATATTCCTTTGGCGTGCGACCTGGTTATTGCGGCGCGTTCTGCCAAATTTATTCAGGCTTTTTGTAAGATCGGTTTAATACCTGACTCAGGTGGAACCTGGTTTTTACCACGTTTGATCGGTATGGCAAGGGCCAAAGAATTGACGTTGTTAGGAGAACCACTTATGGCGGAAAAAGCGCTGGAGTGGGGGATGATTTATAAAGTCGTAGACGATGAAAATTTGCGCGAAGAGGCAATGTCGTTGGCGCGTCGTCTGGCAACTCAACCAACCAAAGGTTTGTCTTTTGTTAAGCGTGCACTCAATCAAAGTTTTGATCACGATTTTAATACTCAACTAGATGTTGAGCGTGATTTACAGCGAATGGCGGGTCAGACGCAGGATTACCGTGAAGGCGTAAAAGCATTTATGGAAAAACGTACTCCAGAATTTAAAGGGGAATAATTATGTCTGCTTTAAATCAAAGTGCGGTGATTGGGGTGATTGGTGCTGGCGCAATGGGAGCTGGGATTGCTCAGGTAGCTGCCCAAGCGGGTCATCAAGTTAAGCTTTATGATAATCGAGAAGGTGTTGCTCAAACTGCTATCGATGCAATGGCGAAGCAGATGGCTAAATTGGTAGAGCGCAACAAGTTTACTTCTGAGCAAGTGCAACAAATATTAGCTCGCTTGTCAGTGGCAAACTCGCTGGATGATTTGTCTGATGCTGGGTTGGTAGTGGAAGCCATCGTTGAAAACATCGACGTCAAGAAAGTCATTTTTGATACGTTAGAATCGGTTTGCGCCGCAGACTGCATTTTAGCCAGTAATACCTCTTCTATTTCTGTTACTCGTTTAGCGGCTGGAATGAAATATCCAGCACGTATGGTTGGCATGCATTTCTTTAATCCGGCTCCGATTATGAAGTTGGTTGAAGTGGTGTCTGGTTTGGCAACCGATTCTGATGTGGCGACCTGTGTTTATGAAACCGCGTTGAATTGGGGGAAAAAGCCTGTTTATGCCGCTTCTACTCCGGGTTTTATTGTTAATCGAGTAGCACGTCCTTTTTACGCTGAGAGTTTTCGTTTAAGGCAAGAGCAGGTTGCGGATTGTGTGACCTTGGATACTTTGTTGAAAGGGGCGGGTGGCTTCCGAATGGGGGCGTTCGAGCTGACGGACATGATTGGTCACGACGTGAATTATGCGGTTACCTGTTCTGTATTCGATGCTTATTATGGCGATTTTCGCTTTCAGCCTTCTTTGATTCAAAAAGACTTAGTAGATGCTGGCTTTTTAGGGCGGAAAACCGGCCAAGGTTTTTATTCTTATCAAGAGGGTGCCGAAAAGCCTGAGGCTCAAGTCGTCTCTGTCTTATCCTCTAGTGATGTGAATACTATCAAGTGTGAAGTATCTGAAGATGTTGGTCATCTAGCCGGATTGGTTGAGCGTTTGTCTCAGGCTGGTGTTCAAGTAACACAAGTATCTGGATTGGCGAAAGGCTATCTAAAAATTGGCAGAGCCTTGCTGGCGTTAACCGACGGACGTATGGCGTGTGAGCGCGCTAAAGATGAGCTGTTAAGCGATCTTGTTTTGGTGGACTTGGCGCTGGATTATCAGAGTGCAGCTCATCTTGCATTGAGTCGTTCGGCATCGACATCCGAAGCTGCGTTTAATGACGTTGTTCAGTGTCTTGATCTGCTTAGCATTAAGGTAAGTGAAGTAGCGGATTCGCCGGCCTTGGTTGTGATGCGAACGGTCGCTATGTTGGCGAACGAGGCCGCTGATGCGGTTTTGCAGGGCGTCGCAACGGCAGAAGGTGTCGATACGGCCATGTGTTTTGGCCTGAACTACCCAAAAGGTCCATTAGCGTGGGCTGATTCTATTGGCGTTGCTGATGTGGAAATGGTGTTGCGTAACTTGCAGCTGTCATATGGTGAGGACCGTTACCGTCCTTCTTTGTTAATTCGTCGTATCGCTATGTTAGAAGGAAGCTTTCATGTCCAATAACTTTACTGAAGAACAGATGAAAGTGCAGCTTGCTGAGCGTTGCGCGCAAGCTTTGTATGAGCGAGATGTCGCCACTCAGCATTTAGGTATTGAGTTGCTATTTTCTGCGCCGGGTCAGTCGCAAGTTCGCATGACAGTGCAAGACTTTATGTTGCAAGGGCATAAAACTTGCCACGGCGGCTATATGTTTACCTTGGCCGATTCGGCTTTTGCGTTTGCCTGTAATACCTACAACCAACCGACTGTTGCGCTTGGTTGTTCTATTGATTACGTCGCACCTGCTTATCAAGGTGATGTGCTGACCGCAAGTTGCCGTGAGAAAAGTCGTGGTGGACGTACGGGAAACTACGACGTAGAGATTCATAACCAACAAGATCAATTGATCGCTATATTTCACGGCAAATCTTACCGCGTTAAAGGCGAGATACTTTCACAGGAAAACGTAAATGACTGATGCTCTTATTATTGATGCTATCCGTACGCCGATTGGACGTTACGGTGGCGCGCTTTCTAAAGTCAGGGCAGACGATTTGGGTGCTATTCCAATTAAATCTCTAATGGATCGAAACCCGACGGTTGATTGGTCAAAAGTAGATGATGTCTTGTATGGCTGTGCGAACCAAGCGGGTGAAGATAATCGCAATGTGGCTCGAATGTCTTCTTTGTTATCAGGGCTTCCTCATAGTGTGCCAGGTTCGACGATCAATCGTTTGTGTGGTTCTGGTATGGATGCGGTTGGCTTGGCAGCTAGAACTATTCGTGCTGGTGAAGCGGGGTTGATGATTGCGGGTGGTGTTGAGTCTATGTCACGAGCGCCATTCGTATTGGGAAAAGCAGATCAGGCTTTTTCCCGCCAAGCGGATATGTATGACACGACGATCGGCTGGCGTTTTGTGAATAAACTGATGGCAGATCAGTTTGGCGTACATTCTATGCCCGAAACCGCTGAAAATGTGGCGGAAGAGTTTAATATTTCCCGCGCAGATCAAGATCTATTCGCTTTGCGTAGCCAGCAGAAAACCGCTGTTGCTCAAGAAAATGGACGTCTATCGAAAGAGATTATCCCAGTTGTGATTCCGCAACGTAAAGGCGATCCAGTCGTGGTTAGTCAGGATGAACATCCTCGTGCAGACACCAGTTTGGAAACGTTGTCGAATCTTGCTACGCCTTTTCGTCGCGATGGCAAAGGATCGGTTACAGCAGGTAATGCGTCTGGCGTTAACGACGGCGCTTGTGCCTTGTTGTTGGCAAGCGAAGAAGCTGCAGCGACATATGGTTTAAAAGCGCGTGGGCGAGTATTGGGTATGGCGGCGGCAGGTGTTGAGCCGCGTATTATGGGAATTGGTCCTGCTCCAGCGTCTAAAAAGGTACTTGAGCAAGTGGGTCTTACCTTAGAGGATATGGATGTTATTGAATTAAATGAAGCCTTTGCGTCACAAGGTTTGGCGGTATTGCGCGAGCTTGGTTTAGCAGATGACGATGCTCGAGTTAACCCAAATGGCGGTGCCATTGCATTAGGTCATCCATTAGGGATGAGTGGTGCGCGATTGATTACCACCGCGTTAAATGAATTGGAAATTAAGAATAAGCGGTATGCCTTGTGCACTATGTGTATTGGTGTGGGTCAGGGTATAGCAATGGTGATTGAGCGACTTGATTAACGACTACTGTGCTCGCCAATACTGTGTTAAAAACAGACTCAAAATGCTCATTTATAACCCATAAACTCTGCTTTTTCGTCTGTTTTTGCCTTGTCTTGGCTTCGCTCGTAACGTCGTGGGCTGTCGTGACGTTGTGGGGCGTCATGCGTCGCGTTGTAGTCGTAAAACGGTTTCAATTTACCTAGCAGTCAAAATAATAAGGTTGTGTTACCAAAAAATAATACAGCCATGAATACTAAATTCTAAAAATAATAACAGAGAGAGCGCAGCAATGGATATTCGTAGTCGGTTTAATCCAGATCAACTTGACCCAATGGAAACAGCCAGTATTGATGAGTTGCGAGCTCATCAATTAGAGCGTTTGCAGTGGACAGTCAATCACGCTTATAGCAATGTTCCTATGTATAAACAGCGATTTGATCAGTTAGGATTGCACCCTGATGATATTAAAACGTTGGACGATCTTGCCAAACTTCCTTTCACTACAAAATCGGACCTACGAGATAACTATCCGTACGGTATGTTTGCGACACCGATGAATCAAGTGGTTCGCCTTCATGCATCAAGTGGAACGACAGGTAAGCCAACGGTCGTTGGATACACCCAAAATGATATCGATAATTGGGCCAACATCGTGGCTCGTTCGATCCGTGCTGCGGGCGGGCGCAAAGGCGATATGCTACATAATGCTTATGGTTACGGCCTGTTTACTGGCGGCTTGGGTGCACATTATGGTGCCGAACGTCTTGGTTGTACGGTTATTCCAATGTCTGGTGGGCAAACCGAAAAGCAAGTGCGTCTGATTCAAGATTTTCAGCCTGACATTATTATGGTGACGCCATCTTATATGTTGAACTTGCTAGATGAAATGGAAAAACAAGGCATCGATCCGCTTGGGCTTAAGTTGCGTTTAGGTATTTTTGGTGCAGAGCCATGGACTCAAGAATTACGTCGCTCAGTAGAAGAGCGAGCTGGTATTCGTGCCATGGATATTTATGGTTTGTCTGAAATCATGGGGCCTGGTGTGGCAATGGAATGCGCAGAAAGTCAGGATGGACCTACGGTATGGGAAGATCATTTCTATCCTGAAATTGTCGATCCGAATACGGGTGATGTGCTGCCAGATGGTGAGATGGGAGAGTTGGTGTTTACCAGCCTAAGTAAAGAAGCCTTGCCAATGATTCGTTACCGTACGCGGGATTTAACTCGATTATTGCCGGGAACCGCTCGCCGTATGCGTCGCATCGATAAAATTACTGGCCGTAGCGACGACATGATGATTATTCGCGGTGTGAACGTTTTCCCAACGCAGATTGAAGAAGAAGTAATTAAAGTAAATCACTTTTCAGAAAACTATGAAATACATCTGTATCGCAAAGGTAATATGGATAGTATGGATGTGCATGTTGAGCTGCGTCCTGATTGTGCTGGTTTTGATGAGCAAAAAATCAATGGTGCCATTAATGAATTGCGTCACCATGTGAAGTCGTCTATAGGGATCAGCATTAACGTTAAGCTCAGAGAAATAGGCAGCATAGCTCGTTCAGAGGGCAAGGCTAAACACGTCTACGACGAACGAATTTCCGTTTAATTAATCTTTCTATTTGATAAAGAGTAGCCTCTTGTTTTAAGGGGCTAGGATTTTCTGTTGCCAAAAAATTAGAATATTAAATGATACATAAAATTAAAAATTAATTTGAATTTATGTATCATTAGTCTATTCTTTTATAAAGAAGCTGACTTATTTCTACGATATTGGAGATGTTCTCATGTACGCACAACAGGTTGAAACAGGGACGAAAGCAATAAAATCCCTAGCTGAAATGGGGCCAGAAGAAAGGGCATTTCAGGAAAAAATTGATGCCGAGATTAAAATCGAGGCTAAAAACTGGATGCCAGATAACTATCGCAAAACCTTGATCCGTCAAATTTCCCAGCATGCTCATTCTGAAATTGTGGGTATGTTGCCAGAAGGTAATTGGGTGACCCGCGCGCCAACCTTGAAACGTAAGTTGCAACTTATGGCCAAAATTCAGGATGAAGCGGGCCATGGTTTGTATCTGTATAGCGCGATGGAAACGCTCGGTGCGGATCGCGATGAAGAGATTGAAAAGCTTCATTCCGGCCGTGCTAAGTATTCGAGTATTTTTAACTACCCAACACTTAATTGGGCTGATATGGGTGCTGTTGGTTGGTTGGTTGATGGTGCTGCGATTGTCAATCAGGTACCCCTTCAGCGTACCTCTTACGGTCCTTATTCCCGCGCCATGATCCGAGTCTGTAAAGAAGAAAGCTTTCATCAACGCCAAGGCTACGAAATCCTTTTGCACATGATGCGCCATGGCATCCAAGCACAAAAAGACATGGTGCAGGATGCCATCAATCGCTTGTGGTGGCCGTCATTGATGATGTTTGGCCCAAGTGATGCAGAGTCTCCTAACTCGGCTCAATCTATGGCATGGAAAATCAAACGCCATACCAATGACGAACTGCGTCAACGCTTTATTGACCAAACCATTCCGCAGCTAGAGCTATTAGGCTGCACAGTTCCAGACCCTGATTTGAAATGGAATGAAGAGCGTGGTCACTACGACTTTGGTGAGATTCAGTGGGAAGAATTCTACGAGGTTCTCAAAGGCAATGGCCCTTGTAATCGAGAGCGTTTGGAAACGCGTCGAAATGCGATTCAAGACGGAGCTTGGGTACGTGAAGCGGCGGTAGCCCATGCAAACAAAAAACAAAAACAACAGGCTGCTGCCTAACTAATTTTGAGGTATCTCCCATGTCTGAATGGACACTTTTTGAAGTATTTATCCGTAGTAAACACGGCTTAAATCACAAGCATGTTGGCAGTGTTCACGCAGTGGATGCTGAAATGGCCATTGAAAATGCCAGAGACCTTTATACGCGTCGAAATGAAGGCGTGAGTATTTGGGTTGTGCCATCTGCATCAATCACAGCAACCGCGAGTGATGAGAAAGAGCCTTTATTCGATCCATCAGAAGACAAAGTCTATCGTCATGCCAGCTTTTATGAGCTGCCTGATGAAGTAGGGCATATGTGAGGTGGTTATGACTAAATACGATGAATTAACTGAATTTTTATTGCGTCTTGGTGACAGTGCCTTGATCCAAGCTCAGCGTTTATGCGAGTGGACGGGTCGTGCTCCAGCTCTTGAAGAAGAAATGGGCATGATGAACGTCGGTCTTGACTTAGTCGGTCAGGCTCGCAATTGGTATGAATACGCCGCTGAACGAATTAACGACGGTACAGATGCCGATACGTTAGCTTTTCGCCGTGATGAGCGTGCGTTTCGTAATTTGTTATTGGTAGAACAACCTAATGGTGACTTTGCCGTCACCATGACAAAACAGTTTTTCTATGACGCTTGGCAGTTTCACCTGCTTACGATGCTAAAAGGTGCAAACGATGAGCGTATTGCGGCGATTGCAGCGAAATCATTAAAAGAAGTGACTTACCATTTGCGTCGCTCATCTCAATGGGTTGAACGTTTAGGTGACGGTACCGAAGAAAGCCATCAACGCATGGAAAAAGCAGTAGATATCGTTTGGCGTTTTACCTTTGAACTGGTTGAAAAAAATGACGCTGAATTGGCTCTGTCTGAATCAGGACAAATTCCGGCGCTTACCGAATTGCCGGAACAATGGCTGGCGACAGTAAACGAAGTATTCGCTAAAGCGACGTTAACGGTTCCTGATGCACCAAACACTTTCTATTTGAGTGCTCGAACAGGTATGCATTCAGAACATTTGGGGACGTTATTGGCAGAAATGCAGTTCTTACAACGAGCTTATCCCAATGCAAGCTGGTGAGTTAATTACCACCGACCAACAAGGTCGTTCAGGGAGCGAGGCCGATATCCAGCAAGCATATAGCGTGCTGGAAGACGTCATGGATCCTGAAGTACCTGTGGTGAGTGTGATGGACCTTGGTATTGTTCGGGACGTCAGTTGGGCGGATGGACATCTTTATGTAGTTGTCACACCAACGTATTCAGGTTGTCCTGCGACAGAATATATCGAAACGTCGATACGTGATGCGCTGCAAGATGCGGGCTTTTCACACCCGAAAGTATCGCAGCGTTTAGATCCAGCTTGGACAACCGATTGGATTACCGAACAGGGTCGAAGTCGCCTTAAAGCCTACGGGATTGCGCCTCCAGTTGGGAGCTCAAGCAAGCGCTCTTTGTTGTCGGGAATTACACAAGTTGAATGTCCAAATTGTGGTAGTGAAGACACTGAGCAATTAAGTGAATTCGGCTCGACAGCCTGCAAATCCTTGTATCGGTGTAAGTCCTGTTTAGAACCGTTTGATTATTTTAAATGCATTTGAGCCATAGATAAAAATAACGTGGCCGTGGAGACACAGATGAATCAATTTCACTCACTTACCGTTTCAGATTTACGTCGTGAAACTCGTGATTCTATTTCGCTCGCTTTTGATATCCCTGAGGATTTAGCGCAGAGCTATCAATTTAAACAAGGTCAATTTTTGACACTACGTACTCAAATTGATGGCCAAGAAGTACGTCGTTCTTATTCTATTTGCAGTGGCGTTCAAGACAATGAAATGCGAGTAGCAATAAAGCGTGTGCCTGATGGGCTTTTTTCTACCTTTGCTAATGATTCGATTAAGGTTGGTGATGTTCTTGAGGTAATGCCACCGCTAGGGCACTTTTATTCAGAGCTTGATCCTTCCCGTCATGGTGACTATTTATTGGTTGCCGCTGGCAGTGGGATTACCCCAATTCTGTCTATTGCAAAAACGACTTTGGCCACTGAGCCGTACAGTAAAGTCACGCTTTTATATGGTAATCGTTCTACTTCTTCCACCATGTTCCGAGATCAACTTGCCGATCTAAAAAACACTTATATGGATCGTTTGAATCTGATTTTCGTCTTGAGTCGAGAACAGCAAGATATCGATTTGTACAACGGCCACATTGATGAAGATAAATGCCGTGCTTTGTTTAAACGTTGGGTGAATGTGAAGACATTGGCTGAGGCGTTTATTTGTGGCCCTCAATCCATGACGGAAACGGTTAGAGACATATTAAAAGAGTCTGGTACACCAGAAGAAAATATCCATTTTGAACTGTTTGCCGCGGCAGGTAATGAGCGCAAACGAGAGCAGCGTGCACAAGCTGCTGCCAATGCAGATATGTCGGAAATTACCGTCATTCGTGATGGTCATGCAATGAGCTTTGACCTGAAACAGAATACTGAAAACTTGCTTAATGCGGGTAACGAGCATGGTGCAGATCTGCCGTTTTCGTGTCGAGCAGGCGTGTGTTCTACCTGTAAATGCAAGGTCGTTGAAGGCGAAGTGGACATGGACATCAGTATTGGTCTTGAAGACTACGAAGTGGAAGCGGGTTATGTGCTTTCTTGTCAGTCTTACCCTGTGTCGAAGAAGGTTGTATTGGATTTTGACCAAGTCTAATTCTGCTTGATTACTCGCCTGATCATGAAAGAAAGCATAAAGAAAGTTAAAGCATAAAAAATACGATCGATACATCATAAAAACAACAAAGATGACGGTGGCTTTATGTCACTGATGGAGAGCACTATGAGCCAAAGCCATATTTTACAAAGCCCAGTTCTACAAAGCTTTATTGCTGGGGAGTGGTTAGGTAATCAAGCTGGACAAGCGTTAGCTAGCCCTGTCAACGGTGAAACGATTTATCACACACACGCTGAAACCATTGATTTTGGCCGTTCACTGGAATTTGCCCGCACCAAAGGTCGTGCTTCTTTAATGGCAATGGACTTTCAAAGTCGCGCGTCTTGTTTACGCGACTTAGGCAAACATTTACTCGAATATAAAGAGTCGTTATACGCCATTTCTCTGTTGACTGGAGCGACTCGCAATGACAGTTGGGTAGACATAGAAGGTGGTGCAGGTACTTTATTTGCGTACGCGAGCGTAGGCCGACGTGAGTTGCCATCCGGCAACCTGATTCACGAAGATGATGCCTTTCCTTTGGGTCGTGATGGGCAGTTTTTTGGTACGCATATTTTGGTGCCTCGCCAAGGTGTTGCCGTACATATCAATGCGTTTAACTTCCCAATTTGGGGCATGTTAGAAAAATTCGCAGCTAACTTTTTGGCGGGCATGCCTTGTATTGTTAAGCCTGCGACGTCTACCTCTTATTTGACTGAGGCTTGTGTGCGTTTGATGCAAGAGTCTGGTTTGTTGCCAGAAGGCAGTTTGCAGTTAATCATTGGACGTACTGGCGACTTATTAGATCGTTTGGATGGTCAAGATGTGGTGACTTTTACGGGTTCTGCGAGCACTGCCGCCAAATTAAAAGTCACACCGAATATCATCAATAACTCTATTCCTTTTAATGCCGAAGCAGATTCGTTGAACTGCGCTATCCTAGCGCCAGATGTCTCTGTCGATAGTCCAGAATTTGAGCTTTTCATCAAAGAAGTCGCACGTGAAATGACTGTGAAAGCGGGGCAGAAATGTACTGCGATTCGTCGTGTATTGATTCCTGAAAATCAAGTCCAGGCGGTTTCAGAGCGCCTAACCGCACGTCTTGCCAAAGTGTCTATTGGCAATCCGCATTTAGATACCGTTCGCATGGGTGCATTGGCCTCTTTTGAACAGAAAGAGGATGTCTTAGGGCAGCTTGAAGAGCTGCTAAAAAGCAGTAGCATAGTTTATGGGCATGAAGACAGTTTTGAGCTTTTAGGTAAAGGCTCTGAAAAAGGCGCTTTTGTGCAACCTACCTTGCTGCTGAGTAATGATCCAGATGCAGAAGGCGGAGCGCATGACATAGAAGCGTTCGGTCCAATCAGTACTTTAATGCCTTATAAAGATATCGACCATGCTATCGCGCTTGCAGCTCGTGGTAAGGGATCTTTGGTAACAACTTTAGTGACTCAAGACCCTGAGATTGCAAGAAAAGTGGTGCCTGCTTTAGCCGCATGGCACGGCCGAGTGCATATATTGAACGAAGCATCCTCAAAAGAATCTACCGGACATGGCTCTCCGCTGCCAATGTTAAAGCATGGTGGTCCAGGACGCGCTGGTGGTGGTGAAGAATTAGGCGGTATACGTGGTGTTAAACACTACATGCAACGTGCTGCTATTCAGGGTTCTCCAACGATGTTGTCTGCGGTTACCGGAGAATATGTTCGTGGTGGCGAAACCTATGAAAGTGATGTGCATCCATTCCGTCGTTATTTCGAAGATCTTCGCATTGGCGAGTCTTTGCTTACTCATCGACGTACTGTTACGGAAACCGACATAGTGAACTTTGGTTGTTTGTCCGGTGATCATTTCTATATGCACTTCGACGATATAGCTGCACGCGATTCTCAGTTCGAGCAGCGTATTGCCCATGGTTATTTTGTTTTATCGGCTGCCGCGGGTTTATTTGTTTCTCCTGGAGAAGGTCCGGTATTGGCAAATTATGGCTTGGATACCTTGCGCTTTATCACTCCAGTTCCAATTGGAGACACCATTCGCGCGCGTTTAACCTGCAAACGCAAAATTGACCAAGGCAAGTTAAGTCCGAAAGGCGAACCTCAAGGTGTGGTGGTTTGGGACGTTCAAGTTACTAACCAGCATGATGAATTAGTTGCCAGTTACGACATTTTAACTTTAGTTAAAAAGCAATTTGATTGATTATTACAAGGGGGAGTTATTCTCCCTTTTTCAAGTCTTGCGCATTTTACCTAGTTTAAAACAATAAAAGAATTTAGGAGTTGTTATGTCGATAAGAGACTGGATTGATAAAAATTACCCAGAACCAAACCTCTATCGCTGGGTTGGTTTGGTATTAGAAGGGATTTCTGCAACGGTTTTGTTTTTGTTGATGGCACTTACTTGTGTGGATGTGGTGGGCCGTTATCTGTTTAATAATTCTATTAATGGTGCCTTTGAACTGACTCAAATGGGCTTGGCTATTATGGTTTTTGCTCAAATGCCGTTGATTACATGGCGTGGTAGTCATGTGGTTGTGGATTTGCTGGATCATATTTTAGGCAGTCGTATCGTTAAAGTTCTTGGAATATTTTCAGTATTTATTATCTCTTCTTCGTTTTATTTCTTAGCCATTCGTATTTATGAATTGGCTGAGCGCTCTCTGCGTCGTGGAGAAGTTAGCGAGTATTTAAAAATACCAACTGGATATTTAACCGAATATATCGCCATTATGAGCTGGATCACGGCAGCTTGTATGTTGACTTACGGTGCGTATCGCGTACTGAAAGGCAATAACGAATCACAGCAGTTTGGAGAGTAGCATGTCAGTTGTATTAATCGGCTTTGCCGTTCTGTTGTTTTTAATTCTGATCATTCGTATGCCGATCGCTTTTGCAATGGGAGTGGTTGGCTTTTTAGGTTTTGCTATTTTGCAGGGTCTAAGTTTTGATAATGTACTGTCTTTTCGTTGGACTTCAGCGCTGACACTGGCGTCCAGTCGGGTGATAGGAACAGTACAAGACTACAATTTATCAGTGATTCCCTTGTTCATTCTGATGGGGAATTTAGTGACTCGTTCTGGTTTATCTCAGGAATTATATAACGCCTCTTATGCTTTTTTAGGGCATCGAAAAGGTGGACTAGCTATGTCGACAGTCTTAGCTTGTGGTGGCTTTTCGGCTATTTGTGGTTCTAGTTTGGCCACTTCTGCAACCATGGCAAAAGTGGCTATGCCACCAATGCGTAAGTTTGGTTATGCGGATAGTCTGGCAACGGCATCTATCGCTGCAGGTGGAACACTGGGCATCTTGATTCCTCCTAGCGTTATTCTGGTTATTTATGGCTTGCTAACACAAACCAGTATTCGTGAGTTATTTGCGGCTGGCTTTATTCCTGGGATGTTGGGCATTTTTCTTTATATGTGTGCTGTTCGTTACGTTGTATGGCGAAACCCTAAGGCGGGCCCTGCTGGGGAGCGAATGGGTTTTAAAGAACGAATGGTTGCTCTAAAGAGTATTTGGGGCGTTTTATTGCTTTTCACTATTGTGATGGGCGGTATTTATTTAGGTGTATTTACACCGACTGAAGCGGCTGGTATTGGTGCAGGTGGAGCACTAATTATTGGTTTGGCTCGGCATAGTCTGAGCTTTGGAGGAATCGTTGAGACCTTAGTGGATACAGCGCGAACGTCTGCCATGTTGTTTTGTGTTGTGATCGGGGCGTTTATCTTTTCGGACTTTATTACCCGAGCTGGTTTGCCTGACGCCTTATTGAGTTTTGTCACGGCCTTGGAATTAAGTCCTATGCTGGTGATTATGGTTATCCTCGCCATTTATATCATTCTTGGAATGGTGTTCGAAAGTCTTTCCATGTTGCTACTGACAGTGCCGGTTTTTTATCCTCTTGTGTCTAGCTTGGGCTTCGACCTTGTTTGGTTTGGCATTGTTGTTGTCGTCGTGACGGAGATTAGCTTAATAACCCCGCCGGTCGGGATGAATGTCTTTGTATTAAGTGCGGTATTAAAAGATGTAAAAGCGGGCACTATTTTTAAAGGTGTTACACCGTTTTGGTGTGTGGATATTATTCGACTTTTGATCATTGTGTTTATCGTTCCTGTATCGATGTTTTTGCCTAATTTTTTATATGACTAATGATTTTTAAAATGTGTTTTATTGATGGTTAGGGTGTTTTTGACTTTACATAATTATGAGGTTTTTACTGATTTTATATAAAGTCATTGTTATGAGAGAGCTAATTTTTTATCAATGTAAATCATAAACTATAGGAATAATAAATATGATTAGTGTTAAAAAAAATCTACTTTGGGCAGTTTGCGGTACATCAATTTTAGCATCCGGACTGGCTTCAGCTGCAGAGACGACTTTACATGTTGCTACTTGGTTACCGCCAACGAGTTCGCAAAACTCAATTGTTTGGCCAACTTGGAAGCAGTGGGTTGAAAAGGCGACTGAGGGCCGTGTTGAAGTGGTTATCGAAAACTATACTGGTGATCCTAAAACGATTTTCGATGCCGTAGAAGATGGTGTATATGATGTAGGTTTTAGTGTTAACGCTTATTTGCCAGGTCGATTTAAGTTAGCCAGTGTGGCTGAAATCCCAGGTGAAATAACCGATGCAGAAGTTGGTTCTGTGGCGCTGTGGCATACCTATGAAAAATTCTTCAAAGCAGACCAAGAATTCAGAGGTCTTGAATTGCTTGCCTTGTTTGTACATGGTCCAGGTCAGTTGAATACCAACTTTCCAGTCAAATCGTTAGACGATTTAAAAGGTAAAAAAATGCGTATTGGTGGTGGTTTGGTGAATACTCTTGCTGAACGTTTAGAAGTGACACCCGTTTCTGCTCCTGCACCTAAATCTTATGAAATGATGCAGCAAGGTGTGGTAGATGGCACATTTTTACCGGCTTCGCAGCAAAAGACCTTGCGATTAAATGAAGTGACGACTGACCTTATTTTGTTCCCTAAAGGGCTTTATACCACCGCATTTAGTATTGTGATGAACCCAGATACGCTAGACAGTCTTAGCAAAAAAGACCAAGACGCTATCATGAGTGTATCAGGTGAAAAGCTTTCAAGACTCGCTGGCGCAGCTTGGGGTAAAGAAGATCAAGACGGCATCTTGGAGGCAAAAGCGAACGGTGTGAACGTGGTCTATCTTTCTAAAGATGATGCTATCGTAAAAGATATGGACAAATTAGAAGAGGGAATAGATCAGGCGTGGATTGACTCTGTATCTGATCGTAAAGTGGATGCAAAAGCAGCACTTGCTTACTTTAGAAAAAATGTAAGCGAATTAAGTCAGTAACACCTAGATGTTTTGCGGATGATATCAAAAAGCCATTATCAATATTGATAATGGCTTTTTATTCAACATTAGAAAGGAGTCTACTATTAAAAAAAGAGGTTTATATGAAAGCCCACCATTCGATTCCTGCTCAATATTGTTTTGCACTAGACTTTAATAATTATAATGAACGTATTGTTCATTACTCCAATATTTCAGTTCTTTACTATCAATTTAGCACTTCTGTTTTTAACGAAACTATTGTTATTGCAGACGGTTGTGCTGATTTTCAGTTTTGTTGTGATGATGGGTGCCAATCTGCCATCCTTTGGGGATCTGTCATTACACCAACGACTATTAATTATCAGCAAGAAAAAATGTACTGTGGCATTCGTATTTCAACTTCTGTTAGCCGAAGATTATCTTTTATACCTTATGCTGAAATAATAAATCTTGGTATTCCATTGGGCGCGGTTATTAAAGACGATTCATGTTTATTAGATGATTTAACGTTGGCTGTTAGCTTTTCTTCTCGCATTAAAATTTTAGAAAACTGGCTGAAAGAATCTGGTGCGCTAGATGGCTACAAAGTAGATTTGATTGATTATTGTATAGATAAAATTATAAACAGCCACGGAACAAAGAGAATTACAGATATTTCAAATGATATAGGGATAAGTGAGCGATTGCTTAGAAAGAAGTTCAATAAAAGTATTGGTATGTCGCCAAAGCAATATAGTCGCATTGTTCGCTTTCAAAATATTATTAGTGATGTTTTATATGGTGAAAGTTTTCAAAAAAATAATCACACAGATTTTATGGGTTTTTCATACTATGATGATTCTCATTTAATTAAAGATTTTAAATTTTTTACTCAGATGACGCCAAGTTGTTTTTTGGAGAAAATGCTTGATATTAATCTTACTAGAAACGATGCTTCTGACCTTATTAAGTAGTTATTTATTAGTAGGGTATTGGCTGAGTATCAAACAGCCAATACCTTTCCTAGTGACTCATCAAGAAAAGATCGCTAGATAATAATGATTCTTTTTTACTAACCCCAGCTCTTTACCTAGATGACTTAATACATCCTACTTAAACGTTAGTTTGAATGGTGAGTTTATATAATTCTACACTCCATTAGCTTTGTGATTTCAGCTGTCACTTTTTTAACATTGCTCAAATATCAAGAAGGAAAAGGCGAACAAGCTGTTAAATCGCTCTTATTCGCCCCTACTTTGATATATTTCTATTTTTCCATTGTTTCTGCTGGCAGATTAAGTGTTGGTGTTTGATCAAAGAAGTTCCATGGTTTGAGCATGGCGTGCACGTACTCAGTTGGCATTATTGGCCACTCTTCTGCACGAGCTATGTGTGTCGCCCCTGTTGTTATCCATAATACGTTATCTTTATTTTCAATAGACTCATTGTCTTCAATGAACACCTTCAGACCGGTATCTGTTTTAGCACGGTTAGGGTAAGTACCTTCTGGGAAACGTTCTTCAGGTTTGTAATTGGTGACCCAAATTTGCTTATCCATAAAGTTTACGCGTTTGAATATCCATTCATCCTTGCTAAAGAGAGCACCTTTGGCGATAGGATGAGTTCCCCCAGCAAATGGAATGATTTGGTAGGAAACAGGGTTGCCCATACGGTTTTCTTTGTTTGCATTGCTCATCAAGCGAATAGTGGATGGATCGAACTTTTGAGACGCTTCTTGCTCGTCTTTCACGGTATGCTGATTCACGACCATAACGCTTTTACGTGGACCTCCAGAAGTATTTTTTTCAACCGCAGGGTTAAGCTCTACCAAGGAGTTTTTCTCACCGTCAACATCTAGATCTAAACGGAAGTTATAGATGTGCTGGTGCGTAGTGCCCACAATATTGTGATCAATCAGAGTGCCGTAACGAGTGTCATCTTTAGCGGTAGCATCGTGCATGGTTTTGGTTTTCACACCTTTCACGGCTTCAATACCCGATGCACCAACGTCTAGTTTGATCGTACCATTTGCTAGCAATACCCAATCAAACATGTAGTCGTAGTTGCCGATGGTACTTACCCAGCGAACCACAAGCTCTCTGCGCGCACGGCTTTGATTTCCTGCTCCGCTTCCTAGCATTTCATTATGTTTGTATTCTGGGCCAGCATAGCGCTCGAATATCGCGATGGCATTAGGGATCGTATAAGGTGCACCGCTGTTATCAGCTAAGGTTGCTGGTAATAATTTGGCATTAGGTGGAACGTCAGTACCCAACTCAAGAGGAGAAGTAAGTCCTCCCATACCGTAATCGCCTGAATCTAGGTACGCTTTAAAATACCAACCAATATCAGGGTCACCGTAGGGGACAATCATTCCGCCAAGGGAGCCTTCGTACATGATTTTACGTTTGGTGCCTTGGTCGTTGTACGTCATCGTAGAGAGAACAGGGCCAACACGTGGATCAAGTTTTAGGTGGAAATCCCAGTTTTGCCAATGGATAGTGTTGCCAGAAATTTTGTAATTAGTACCTTTAGGTTCTGAAATGGCAATTGGTTTTACGGATGCCTTATTTTTATGATCTCGTCCATCATAAGGGTTTGGCTTCATTGGAACAGGTATGACGCCGCTGTCTTCAATTTTTTCAATGGATTTGGTTTCGAGGTTAACAACAGCAACTAGGCCTTCAATAGGATGGGCCCAAAAATTGCCATCACCAATGTCTAAATAAGAAACTATTTTTAATAGGCGATCGTCTTCTTTTAGCCCATCTTCCCCATCAAAAAAGCCGACGGTTAACGGTGTTGCAACGACTTCCTTAACATTACTGATACCTCGTTTTTTAAGTGCATCAGCATACTCTTTACTGCCTTCAATAATTTCTTGGGCAGCGACAAAGTCGTCCAAGATCACCATTCCGTGAACATCTTTGATTGGCTGCCAGCGAGTGACAATTTTTGTTTCTAAATTGATGGTGCCTTCAATGACTTGTTTACCATCTAAAATCGTAAAGTTCGCCAGACGCTGAAAGTCTTCCTTCTGTCCAAATGACCACGCCCACACTTTGTTTTTTTCAGGCTCTGCTAATTTTATTTCAGTAAAGCGTAGATTGCTGCGGAAGTATTTAGAAGCTTGGACGGTTTGCTGAGTTAAGGTGATTTCTGCTTGAGATAAGGGATCTAAAGGGTGTTTGGCATCACTGATAGAAATAGTTTGAGGAACATATTCTTCAAAGAGATCATTAGCAAATCCACTCTCTACTAAAAGATTACCATGCTCAAGTTTGATAGGAGCATCAAGGTGGATTTTTTTGCCATTTACTTCGGCTTCCATTGCACCAACTTTAATACAGGCATGCACTTTTTCTAATGCAATATGCACTTCTTTTGCTGTTTTGTCGTAGAAAAAAGAGGCGCCAGAATTTTTGAGAGAGTCCTCTATTTTTATATAGTTGGGGGATCCTCCATGGGCCATTACAGTATTACTAGTAATGAGAGAAAGAGCCGCAACTGCGGCGGCTACGATAGTATTTTTCTTATTATTCATCGATTGCTCCAGTGTGTTTTTACAAGATTTGTAACCCCCTTCATTCAAAGAGAATTATGTAAATGAGTATTGTAAAAAACGGAACGCTATCGATATTTATTAAATTTACTGGCACATCAAATAATAAGACTAGTTGTGGGAATGGTATTTACTGTTTATAGGAAGGATCCTGTTTTTCAATAATACGTTTCATCGCGGCAAATACGTCTTCACCAGCACCGTATTTGGGGTCTAATGGTAGAGAGTCCGCAGTGCATTTGTTGCAGATTTCTTCAGGGATTTCTCTTACTTTCCCCATCGACATGGTCGCCATTTGTACTTCGCAAGCTCGATTGACTAACCACATTAGAGCGAACGCTTGAGCTAATGTTGTGCCCATGACGACAGGGCCGTGGTTTCTTAGCATTAAAATAGGTTTGCCATCTGCACTGTCAAGAATGCGCTGGCCTTCATCCATGTGTAGTGTTATGCCTTCGAAGTCATGGTAAGCCACTTTGTTGTAAATTTGCGCCGAGTAGAAATTGCTGTAAGAAATCCCTTCTTCTAAACAGCAAACAGCTAAAGTAGGCGTAGTGTGGACGTGCATAACGCAATGTGCGCCTTCTACTTTGTCATGAATCGCGCTGTGAAAGGTAAAGCCAGCAGGGTTAATCGGCCAATCTGAATGACCAACGATATTGCCTTTTAGGTCGACCTTAACCAAATTGGAAGCGGTGATCTCGCTGTAATGTAAACCAAAAGGATTAATCAAATAGTGTGCATCTTCGCCAGGTACTCGCAATGAAATATGGTTATAAATGGATTCATCCCATTTTAGGTAGGCAAAGATTCGATACATGGCGGCTAGGTCAAGTCTAGCTTGCCATTCTGCATCACTAAATCGACTAGGTTTTTCAAAATATCGCTTTGTTGAAGACATGACTTCTCTCTTTGTGTTGTTATTTTGTTGATAGGCTAAATAAAAAACTGGCTATAAAAAACAAAAATAAATATGGTATAGCTCAATACTTTTTATGTATCCATAATAATTATGAATAGTAAGCAGCTCACCTTTTTCCTAAAAACAGCCGAGCTTAATAGCATCGCAGCAGCGGCAAGAGCATTAGATGTTGCCCAACCTAGTATTAGTTTGCAGCTTGAAAACTTAGAGCATGAACTTGGTACTAATTTATTTGATCGTAGCTTTCGTGGTGTGGTGTTGACGCAGAGTGGGCAGATTTTTCTCGCCCATGCAGAATCGATTATGCGTCAAATGGAACAAGCAAAATGCGATGTGCATCAGTTTGAACATGAACCCTCGGGTGTTTTATCAATTGGAATGACACAGCCAATTGGCAATATTATTTCGGTGCCATTATTGGCACTAGTCGAGCAACGTTATCCTAAAATTACGTTAGATCTTCATGCTGGGCTGTCTTACAACTTATCCAATCAACTGCAATCAGGGGAAATAGATATAGCTATTTCATCGCCTGATGGGTCAGATATAAGTCAAATACGTCAAATAAAGCTGTTTCGAGAAAAGCTGTTTCTTGCAGTTGGTTGTGATCCCAAAGTGGCATCATATAAAAAATTGAGTGGAGCAAAAACTATTACATTTTCAGAGCTGGCCCACCATGAAGTGATTGTCACAGGCCCTCGTGATTCGCTTGGATATGTTTTGAGTCAATATGAGGAGAAAACGGGTATTAAGTTGCCCCACAAGCCGGCTTTTGGTCAATTAATGACGACACTGCGCTATGTGGTGGATGGGCATGGGGTATTGTTGTCACCCACATCTGCTTTTTATCATTTACAGCAGGCCAATCAGATGCAGGCGATAGAAATTGTGGAGCCGACGTTATGGCGAGATGTTTGTGTGTCAACTGCTGCAGAT